>DATEGF010000402.1:0-46871 GCA_035280245.1 Allostellaceae bacterium | reverse complement strand
CTTCGAGTGGTGCGAGCGCGGCCGCCTTGTCGCGCGCGACGCCGATTGCTGAGTTCGATGTCCCGAAATCCAATCCGCAGGCGATCATCATTGTCTCCCCTTCAGAGGCGAAGGGGTTCTCATTTATTGTGATGCCGCGGGCATTGCTAGACTGTTTCTTCTTCGTCTATGATGGGTTGCCCGAGACATTGGGCGGTCCCCTTTTATCGCCCCAGTGTAGACGGAGTTTGCTCGGTGCTAGACGGCGCGCTTGGCCGCGTGGAGTCCCGCTTTGCGGCCGAACACGGCGCCGCGCAGGACTGACGTCGCCCCCGTGTATGTCCCGTAGTAGAGCCCGATGACCTCGCCCGCGGCGTAGAGCCCATCGATCGGGACGCCGTCGAGATCGAGCACGCGCGCGTCGGTGTCCACCTTCACGCCGCCGAAGGTGAAGCAATTGGCGCAAGTGATGGGGTAGGCGAGGAATGGCGCCCGAGCGAGCGGCCGCGCCCAATTCGATTTCCGCGGCTCCAACCCGAGCGTCGCGAGCCCGTCGAGTTCCAGCGCCTTGAAGCCAGCGCCCTCGGGGCAGGCCCGGTTGTAAGCCTCGACCGTCGCCTCGAGGGCGTGGGGATCGAGCCCGAGCTGATCCGCGAGGATCGCAAGCGTGGGCGCCTCCACGGGCGGCTGGTCCGAGCGCACCGATTTCCGCCAGTTCGGGACATCCGCGATCCCTGCGTCGAGGATCACATAGGCGATACCGCCGGGCTGCTCCCAGATCAGCCGCGTGATCGCCT
Organism: Allostellaceae bacterium; assembly: GCA_035280245.1. Taxonomy (GTDB): domain Bacteria; phylum Pseudomonadota; class Alphaproteobacteria; order ATCC43930; family CGMCC-115725; genus DASZHJ01. Next base: position 46,095 of record DATEGF010000402.1, on the reverse strand, counting down.
CGTAGGTCGCATCGACGGTCTTCGGCGCCTCGTCGGTGAAGCGCTGGGCCCGCGCGTTCACGAGGATGCCGTAGTTGAACACCAGGACCACCGGCTCCGTGGCGCCGGAGCGGGGATCGATGGGCTCCGCGTGGAAGGCGCCGTAGTCGCCCGCCGGCGCCGCGCCCGCAGCGAGCGCCATCTGGATGCCTTCGCCCTTGTTGTAATACCCGCCGCGGGCGACCGGGCGGAGGTACCGGGCCTGCGGCCCGAGGTAGCGCGTCAGCAGCTCGGGATTGCCCTCGAAGCCCCCGCTCGCCAGCACGACGCTGCGCGTGTGGAGCGCGTGCAACCGGCCCGCGCGATCGACCGCGCGCACGCCGAGGATGCGACCGGCGGAATCCCGCAGGAGCTGCCGCGCGGTGGTCTCGTAGAGAATGCGGCCGCCGTGCCGCTGGGCTGCTTCCGCCAGCGCCTCCACCAGCGCGAGGCCGCCGCCCACCGGCGCCATGCGCGGCGCGCTGCTGGTGATGAAATAGGTCGGGAGGAAGTCGAACCGGACGCCAAAGGTCGTGAGCCAGGCGAGGGTAGGGCCGGCAGCCGCAGCGAAGCTTGCGATGAGCTCGGGATCGGTGAAGCCCAAGGTCTTCACGATCGCGGGCCAATCGGCGTAGCTCCGCGCGGTCTCGAGTACGAGCGCGGGGTCGAGGTGGTGGCCGGCATTCGCCATGAAATGCGCTTCGAAATCGTCCGAGACCTCGCTCTCGCTCTTCATGCGCATGAGCGACTCGGTCCAGCGGGTGTTACCGCCGCGCTCCTCCTTGGGTGCGCGCTCGATGACGGTGACCTGCGCGCCCGCCTGAAGCGCGGTGACCGCGGCTGACAGACCCGCAATCCCGCACCCGACCACCAGCACGTCGGTACTGACGGCGTCGGTCATTGCACCTCCATACTCGCGGCGACCTCAGACGCCTATCGAGGGCTCAGCATAGCCGAGGGAAGGCGCGAGTTCGATCAGCGACTCCGAGCGAGCGGCGGCCGCTCCGGAGTCGCTGTTGCGCCTGCCGAAAGGCCTGACTTCATGTGATAGATGAGGTCGTGAAACACACCTCGACAGCTTGTTAGGTATGCTTATCATCATATTGATTACAAAATATTTTATACTATCGATGAGAGATGGATTTTCCGCCGTTTAAAGCGTTCATTTCAAGGGCGCTCGCCGTTGTTCGCAGACGCGAAATTGGCTAGTCTCTGAGCCGTCAGAATGACGGCTGAAAACAGCCGCTCGGGTTTCCTTTTCGCCAGGTCTTCCGGAACACCTTTTGGCCACCGAACCGCCGGCGTCAGCGCCCCTCGACATCGCTCCGGTGACGATCGAGGAGGAGATGAAACGCTCCTATCTCGATTACGCCATGAGCGTGATCGTGGCGCGCGCGCTCCCGGACGTGCGCGACGGCTTGAAGCCGGTGCACCGCCGGATCCTGCACTCCATGAAGGAAAATGGGTTCGACTGGAACCGTGGCTTCCGCAAATCCGCCCGCGTGGTCGGCGACGTCATCGGCAAGTACCACCCGCACGGCGACCTCGCGGTCTACGAGGCCATGGTGCGCATGGCCCAGGGCTTCTCTATGCGGGTGCCGCTGATCGACGGCCAGGGTAATTTCGGCTCCATGGATGGCGATCCGCCGGCAGCCATGCGCTACACGGAGTCGCGGCTCTCGCGCGCGGCCGACTCCCTGCTCGACGACCTCGACAAGGACACCGTCGCGTTCCAGCCGAACTACGACGGCGAGAACATGGAGCCGATGGTCCTGCCCGCCCGGTTCCCGAACCTGCTGGTCAACGGCGCCAGCGGCATCGCCGTCGGCATGGCGACCAACATCCCCACCCACAATCTGGGCGAGGTGATCGACGCCTGCTGCGCTTACGTGAGCAATCCCGAGATCACCATCGACGAGCTCATGGAGATCGTGCCGGGCCCGGATTTCCCGACCGGCGGCATTATCCTCGGCAAGACCGGCATCCGGGCCGCCTATCACACGGGCCGCGGCCCCATCATCATGCGCGGCCGGGCGCACATCGAGGAGACACGACGCGAGCGCGAGTCGATCGTCATCACCGAGATTCCCTACCAAGTGAACAAGGCGCGCCTGGTCGAGCGCATCGCGCAGGTGGTGAATGAGCGGCTGATCGACGGCATTTCGGACCTGCGTGACGAATCCGACCGCGAGGGCGTGCGCGTGGTGATCGAGCTCAAGCGCGACGCCATGTCGGAGATCGTGCTGAACCAGCTCTACCGGTACACGGCGCTGCAGACCAACTTCGGCGTCAACATGCTGGCGCTCGACGGCGGCCGGCCGGAGATGCTGAACCTCAAGCAGGTGATCGCCGCCTTCATCGAGTTCCGCGAGGAGGTGATCACCCGGCGCACGACGTATCTGCTCGGCAAGGCCCGCGAGCGCGCCCATGTGCTGCTCGGTCTCGCCGTCGCGGTCGCCAACATCGACGCCATCATCGAGGTGATCCGCAAGGCCAAGGACCCCAACGCCGCCCGCGAGGGCCTGCGCGGCCGCGCCTGGCCCATGGGCGTCGTGAAGCCGCTGATCGAGCGGGTCGAGGAGAAGGGCCGCGGCGGCATCCAGAACGACGGCAGCAGCTATCGTCTCTCCGACGAGCAGGCGAAGGCGATCCTCGAGCTGCGTCTGCAGCGCCTAACCGGTCTCGAGCGCGACAAGATCGCGGAAGAGATCGAGGGGCTGATCAAGGAGATCGGCGGCTACCTCGAGATCCTGGGCTCGAGGAAGCGTCTGCTGGAGGTGCTGAACCAGGAGCTGCTCGCGATGAAGGAGCAGTTCGCGACCCCTCGGAAGACCGCCATCGAGGACATGGAGGTCGAGACCGACATCGAGGACCTGATCCAGCCCGAGGAGATGGTCGTCACCGTTAGCCACGGCGGCTACATCAAGCGCGTGCCACTCTCGACCTATCGCGCCCAGCGGCGCGGCGGACGCGGCCGGGCGGGCATGTCGATCCGCGACGAGGATTTCGTCAGCGAGGTGTTCGTCGCCTCGACCCATGCCTCCGTGCTGTTCTTCACGGCCTCGGGCCGCGTCTACAAGCTCAAGGTCTATCGCTTGCCCGAGGGCACGCCGCAGGCGCGCGGCAAGGCGATGGTGAACCTGCTGCCTAACCTGGCGCCAGGCGAGAGCATCTCCGCCGTGCTGCCGCTGCCGGAAGACGAGGCCAGCTGGGCTAATTACAGCGTGATGTTCGCGACGGCCAAGGGCAATGGGCGGCGCAACGCGCTCTCGGATTTCGGCAACGTCATGGCAAACGGCAAGATGGCCATGAAGTTCGAGGGCGAGGATGCCGACGACCGCCTGATCGGCGTCGCCACCTGCACCGCCAACGACGACGTGCTGCTGGCAAGCCGCCTCGGCAAGGCGATTCGCTTCCCCGTGGAGGACGTGCGTCTCTTCTCGGGCCGCGCCTCCGTGGGCGTGCGCGGCATCAAGCTCGCCGAGAGCGACAGCGTGATCTCCATGACCATCCTGCGCCACGAGGAAGTGGCGCCGGAGACTCGCGACGCCTACCTCCGCCTCGCGGGCAAGCGGCGGCGCCAGATGGGCGCCGAGAGCGAGGTCGCCGCCTCGACGACCGTGGCCGAGCCCGAGGGTGAGGAAGAGGCCGTGAGCGCCATCAGCGAAGAGGACTTCGAGGCGCTCGCCAAGCGTGAGGAGTTCCTGCTCTCGATCACCGAGAAGGGCTTCGGCGTGCGGACTTCGGCCTACGACTACCGGATCACCGGCCGCGGCGGCCAGGGCATCGAGAACATGGAGTTGGGCCGGCGTGCCGACGCCATCGTCGCGGTCTTCCCGGTGCACCATCGCGACCAGATCATGCTGGTGAGCAATGCCGGCACCGTGATCCGCATGCCCGTCAACGACATCCGGATCGCGCGGCGCCGCACGCAGGGCGTCGTCGTATTCAAGCCGGGCGAGGGCGAGCGCGTGGTATCGGCGGCGCGGCTCGGCGAGGCCACGGAAGAGAACGGTAACGGCGATGCCACGCCGCCGGGCAACGGCGCGGACGACGGCGAGGCCGAGAGCGGGGAACTACAATGAGCAAAGAGCGCGTCGGGGTTTATCCCGGCACCTTCGATCCCATCACCAATGGCCACTCAGACATCATTTTGCGAGCGACCAAGCTGGTGGACCGATTGGTGATCGGCGTCGCCCGCAATATCGGCAAGGGCCCGCTCTTCACGACGGAGGAGCGGGTGCAGATCGTGCGCGAGGAGATCGATCGCCTCGCGGACGTCGCGACCCGCAAGCGGGTGGAGGTGCGGCCCTTCGAGAACCTGCTGATGCATTTCGCCGTCGAGACGGGCGCCTCTGTGATCGTGCGCGGCCTCCGGGCCGTCTCTGATTTCGAGTACGAATTCCAGATGGCCGGCATGAACAACCGGCTCAACTCCAACGTCGAGACCGTGTTTCTGATGGCGAGCGACCGCTACCAGTTCATCTCCTCTCGCTTCGTGAAGGAGATCGGCCTGCTCGGTGGTGACGTCTCGCACTTCGTGAGCCCGCGGGTCGCCGCCCGTCTCGCGGAGCGGTTCAGCCGTGAGAACGGCGTAAAGCGCAAGAAGGCTATTGCCGGGAAATCCTGATCGCCCGTCACGCGTCCGCGCGCAAATCCTCATCTTGTTGGAGTTGCATGGAGCCGGGGATGCCCGACGCGAACCCTCGCCTAGGACTGGTCACGATGGCGGCGGGAGACGGGATGATCACCGAGAAGGACCGCGGCGGGCGATGGCTCGACTGGCTGTCGGCGCATCTGTGGTGGGCAGCCCTGCTGACTGGCGGCATCCTCTGCGTATTGGCGCTTGTACTGACCTGATCGGTCAGGGCGTGCAGCGCTGGAAGCGCGGCGATGCCTTGCCGTTCCCGGTGATCACGCCCTCTGTCACCAGCATCCGCCCGTCCAGGGTGTGCGACGACCACACCTGCAGCAAGCCCATTTCCTTGCGCAAGACCAGGTCGACGGGTACGCGATCCGGCATGTGCAGGACCTGGAGCGCGAGCCGATCGGGCGCCAGCCGCTCGGCGCTCCGGATCGCGTAGACGATGTCGCGATAGGGCTCGCCGCGGCCGTACGACAATGTCGCCTCTCCCGAGGCCGAGATTGCATAAACCGAGTACTCGTTGTCCGGGCTTGCCGGATGCGCGCAGTCCATCGCCCAGGTCCCGAGCAGCCCGAACTGCCGCAAGGTGCCGAGGACCGGACTCTCGTCCGCGAGAGCCGGCGCCGCCGTCAGGAGGAGGGCGGCCAGCGCTACCGCCCGCCCGACCATCCCCGCCGTCAGCGCGCGGCGATGACGCCGATCTCGACCAGGAGATTGGCCCGCGCGAGCTTCGCCTCGACGCAGGCGCGCGCCGGCGTGTTTCCGGACGACACCCAGGCATCCCAGACCTTGTTCATCTCGTCGAAGGCGCGGATGTCCGAGAGCCACACCGTCGCCGAGAGCAGCTTCGACTTGTCGCTGCCCGCCTCGGCCAGAAGCCCGTCGATCTTGGCGAGGATCTGCTTGGTCTGGCCGGCGACGTCGGTGTTGGGATCGTCGGCGACCTGGCCCGCGAGATAGACGGTGTCGCCGTGCACCACGCTCTGGCTCATGCGTGCGCCGACTTTGGAACGCTTGATGGTCATGGCTCCGCTCCCGTTGGTGTGATTTGTTCCGCGCGAGCCTAGCAACCGGACACTGGTCCTGTCGATGCCGCGAGCGATTGCCAGGGCAAGCGGCGGGCTGGCATGCTCGCGACGCAGAGGAAAGCCGAAATGACAGAGGCGCAAGAGCTCAAGGGCAAAGTTGCGCTGGTGACAGGCGCCTCGCGCAACATCGGCCGCGCGATCGTGCTCGATCTCGCGGACGCCGCTGCCGCCGTGGTCGTCAACACGCGAACCTCGCGGGAAGCGGCCGAGGCGGTCGTGCGCGAGGTGGAGACGCGGGGTGGCCAGGCTGAGCTCGCGATCGCCGACGTGACCGACGAGGCCGTGGTCCGGGCGATGGTCGATGCCGCTGTCCGCCGCTTCGGTCGTCTCGACATCGTCGTCAACAACGCCGCGGTGCGTCCGGAGCGACCCTTCGCGGAGATGAGCCTTGCCGAAACGGCGTCGCCTTTTTGCCGTGACGATCCGGCGGTGATCGGCCGATAACCGCTACGCTTGTCAGGCCTCAGGCGGGTGTACGACACTCCCGGTCCCGCCGGCGGAAGCCAAGACCCCTCGAGGAGAGACGATGCCTTTCAAGCCCGCGTCCGACGCATTAAAGCGCTTCACCGTGATCGATTTGACGCGCGTGCGCGCCGGTCCGACCTGTGTGCGGCAGCTCGCCGACTGGGGCGCCAACGTGATCAAGGTCGAGATGCCCGAGGGACCCGGCGAGAGCATGGGCGGCGCGCGCGACGGCTCGGACTTCCTCAATCTGCACCGCAACAAGCGCAGCATCACCCTCGACCTCAAGAAGCCCGAGGGCCTCGAGGTCCTGAAGAAGCTGGTCGCGCGCGCTGACGTGATCGTCGAGAACTACCGACCGGACGTGAAGTTCCGCCTCGGCATCGACTACGAGACGTTGAAAAAGATCAACCCGCGCCTGGTCTACGGCTCGATCTCCGGCTTCGGCCAGGACGGGCCCTATCGCGACCGGCCCGGCTTCGACCAGGTGGCGCAGGGCATGGGCGGGCTCATGTCCATCACGGGAAAGCCGGGCGAAGGGCCGATGCGCGTCGGCATTCCCATCGCCGATCTCACCGGCGGAATCTTCTGCGCCATGGGCATCCTGGTCGCCCTGCTGGAGCGGGAGGTCTCGGGCGAGGGGCAGTGGGTGCAGAGCTCGCTCCTGCAGGCGCAGATCTTCATGCTGGATTTCCAGGCCGCGCGCTGGCTCGTCGACGGCGAGGTGCCGCCGCAAGCCGGCAACAACCACCCCACCAGCATCCCCACCGGCGTGTTCCCGACCAGCGACGGCCATATCAACATCGCCGCCGCGGGCGGCCACATGTGGATCCGCTTCTGCGAGGCGCTGGAGGCGCGGCAGTTCCTCAAGGACGCCGCCTATGCCACCTCGGAGAGCCGCTCCAAGAACCGCGACGCCCTCAACCGCGAGATCGCCGAGATCACCCGCAATCGCTCGAGTGCGGACTGGGTCGCGCGCTTCAACAAGGCGGGCGTGCCCTCGGGCCCGATTTACGCGATCAACGAGGTGTTCGACGATCCGCAGGTGAAGTCCCTTGAGATGGTCGAGCGCCTGGAGACGCACCTGCGCGGCCCGATCCACCTCACGGGCCAGCCGGTGAAACTCAGCCGCACGCCCAGCCATCTGGTCGTCGAGCCGCCATCCGCCGGCCAGCACACCGACGAGATCCTGGGCGAGCTCGGCTACGACGCGGCGGCCATCGAAGGACTGAGACAGCGCGGCGCGCTCTGACCCGCCGCCACATCAAATCAAGAACGGAGTTGTCGATGATCACGGACAAGATGCTGATGACCAAGGATGGCGCCATCGGGCGGATGGTGTTCAACAACCCCGCGCGCCACAATGCGGTCTCGCTGGAGATGTGGGAGGGCGCGGAGACGATCATCGACGATTTGGCGAGCGATCCCGAGATCCGCGTCATCGTGGTGTCAGGGGCGGGCGGCAAGGCCTTCGTCTCCGGCGCCGACATCTCCAAGTTCGAGAGCGAGCGAGCGAGCGAGGAGGCGGTGAAGCACTACAACGCCACGACCGACCGATTCCACACCAAGCTCGCGGCGATCACCAAGCCCACCATCGCGATGATCCGCGGCTACTGCATCGGCGGCGGCGTGAGCCTTGCCACCGGCTGCGATCTCCGGATCTGTTCCGACAACTCGCGCTTCGGCATTCCCGCGGCGCGGCTCGGTCTGGGGTATGGCCACAAGGGCATCCGCAAGCTCATGGACCTCGTGGGACCCGCGAGCGCCAAGGAGCTGTTCTTCACGGCGAAGCAGTTCACGGCCCAGCAGGCGCTGATGATGGGCCTAGTCAATCAAGTCGTGCCCGAGGCAGAGCTCGAGACCTACGTGGACGACTACGCCAAGGCGATCGCCGAGAACGCGCCCCTCACGGTGACGCAGATCAAACGCACGGTCAGTGAACTGCTGAAGGACCCGGCGGACCGCGACGTCGCGCTCATGGAGCGGCTGGTCGCAGAGTGCTTCGCCAGCGAGGACTACATCGAGGGCCGCCGCGCCTTCATGGAGAAGCGCAAGGCGCAGTTCAGGGGGCGCTGACCTTCGGGCGGACGTCGATCTCGTCGTAGCGCCTCAGGCGATAGATCGCGAGCGAGGCGAGCCAGCTCGCGACGAACACGCCGATGATGGCGTAGCCGAGCGCGCCCCAATTCTCGTTGAGCGCACCGATCAGGTCCCAGAAGGTGCCCTCGAGACCGAGCTGATCCGCGATCAGCCCGAGCGCCTCGATGCCACCGATGACGATCGCGACCAGCGCCGAGACCAGCGTGATGGTCATGTTGTAGAAGAGCTTGCGGATCGGCTTTGTGAAGGCCCAGCCGTAAGCGCCCACCATCAGCACGCTGTCCGTGGTGTCGACCAGCGCCATGGCCGCCGCGAACAGCACCGGGAACACCAGGACGACCGAGAGGGCCTTGCCGTCCGCGGCCTGGGTCGCGGAGATCCCGAACAGGCCCACCTCGGTCACGGTATCGAAGCCGAGGCCGAACAGCAGGCCGATCGGGAGCAGGTGCCAGCTCCGGCTCACCACCCGGAACAGCGGGCGGAAGAGCCGCGCCAGCAGGCCGCGTCCGTTCAGGAGGGTATTCATGTCCTCCTCGGCGAAGGGCTTACCGGCCTTCACGCCCCGGAAGGTTCGGAAAACCGAGACGAAGATAACGGCATTCACGATCGCGATCGCGAACAGGAAGAAGGCGGAAACGCAGGTGCCGAGCACCTCGCCGATCGCTTTGTACTCGGTGAATCGCGTCTCGACCGCCTTCGCCGCCACTGCGATCGCAACGGTCATCGCGAAAATGCCGACCGAATGCCCGATCGAGAAGAAAAGACCCGCCGAGATCGGACGCTTGCCCGACTGCATCAATGCCCGCGTGACGTTGTCGATCGCCGCGATGTGGTCGGCATCGACCGCATGCCGCAGGCCGAATGTGTAGGCGAGCACGGCCGTCCCCAGCAGAACCGGATAATCCCGGAGCGCCACGAGCGCCCAAGCCCAGGCCGCGAGATTCGCGGCAATGAGCAGCGTGTAGAGACCGACGATCCGCCGCCGCAGGTTCCCGGCCTCGTCGCTCAGAATGAAGGAAACAAAACGCCGCATGATCGATGCCCCTCGCACCAAGGTTGACGCAAAGCGGGCGCCGCAAGCGACGGCACGATCGGGGATGATTGGATGGTCCTCATCGGCCGTCCCCGCCCGACGTCACGCGTCCCGCTTGCGATGGCAGGTCTCCTGGCTCGCGGGTCACCGCCGGTTGCCGACCTTCCCGGTTTCCCAGTGGTCGAGATGGCAACAGGCTCGCCGCTTACAGTTGCGGGGGCAGCCACGGCTTTGATCCCTCTCCGGACCGCACCGTGTTCCCTTTTGATCCCCTGGGAGTCTCCTCCGACGGGGAACCATCACAAGGTCACGATAGGCGGCGGCCGCGAAGCGTGTCAATCTAAGCGCGGATGGCCGCGGAGGTTTCGATGCGGACATGGCTGATCGGCGCGGTTGCCGCTCTATGCCTGGGCGCCTGCGCCGCGTCCGCCGAAACCGTCGACCTCCAGCTCGTCCTCGCGGCGGACGTCTCCATCAGCGTCGACAACCACGAGTTCGACCTTCAGCGCGAAGGCTATGCCGCCGCGATCACCAGCGAGACCGTGCTGAACGCCATCCGCGCGGGGCCGCACCACGCGATCGCGGTCTGCTTCATCGAGTGGTCGGGTCCCTACAAGCAGAAGGTCGTCGCGGACTGGACCGTGATCCGCGATGGCGAGATGGCGACGGTCTTCGCCAATACGCTCCGCACGGCGCCGCGCTCCTTCGCGGACGCCACCGCCATCGGATCCGCCATCGACTTCGCCGTGCGCTATTTCGAGCAGAGCGGGGTCGCGAGCGAGCACCGCATCATCGATATCTCCGGCGACGGCGACAGCAACAGCGGCCGTCCCGTGGAATACGCCCGCGACGACGCGGTCAAGGCGCGCGTCGTCATCAACGGTCTCGCGATCGTCAACGAGCACCCCTTGCCCGGGTTCATCGGGCACATCCAGCCCGTCGGTGGCATCGGCCGCTATTACCGGACGCGCGTCGCGGGAGGCCCGGGGTCTTTCGTGTTCCAGATCGACAGCTTCGATGGCTTCGCCGAGGCGATCGAGCGCAAGCTCGTGGCCGAGATCGCGTCCCTCGATACCGGCTCCCCGGAGACCTGGCATTAACCAGGGCCGAATTGATTTGTGCCCGGGAAACCGACTATTTTGGGCCTATCGCAGGTCCCGGCGTGATCACCGTGCCCTTGGCATGGTAGAATTGGGACGTATCGGGGTAGGTGGGTTGAAGGGGGCGTGATGTCTCTTGATCAGACGGAGAAGGCCGCGAAGGCCGATCCAGCGACTATTGAAGGCGATGTGCTCGACATCATCGCCAGGCAGGCGAAGGTGGAGCGAGCTCTCCTGACGCGCAGCACCTCTCTCGCCGAGCTCAACGTCCAGTCCCTGGACCTTGTCGAGATCATCTTCGCGCTCGAGGACAAGTTCGACATCGAGGTGCCCTATAACGCGAACGACCCCAGCTCCGCCGGGGTGTCGTTCCAGAACGTGGGCGACGTGATCGACGGCATTGCCAAGCTGATCGGCGCGCGCGATGCGCGCAAACCCGCCTAGCGGATCGCGCCACTGCAGCCGTTGACATTCCAGTCATGAAGCGGGTGGTCATCACCGGCGTCGGCGCCGTGTCGGCGCTGGGGCTCGACCTGCGCGCGCATTCGGAGGCGCTGAGGGCAGGGCGCTCCGCCATCGGGCCGATCACGATCATCTCGACCGAGGGACTGGTTACGAAGATCGGCGCCGAGGTTCGCGGCTTTGATCCCGCCGCCTATTTCGAGAGCGGAAAGATCGCGTTGCTCGACCGTTGCGCGCAGTTGGCGCTGGTCGCGACCCGCGAGGCCGTCGCCGCCAGCGGCCTCACGTTCCGCGATGGGCTGGGCCCGCGCACCGCGGTGGTGCTCGGCGCCGGCGTCGGCGGGCAGACCACGCAGGACGAGAACTACTTCCGCGTCTATCACGAAGGCGCGAAGCGGCTGCATCCCTTCACGATCCCCAAGCTGATGATCTCCGCGGCGGCGAGCCACATCACCATGGAGCACGGCATCACCGGGCCGTCCTTCACGGTGGCGAGCGCCTGCGCCTCGGCCAATCATGCGATCGGCGTCGCCTTCCATATGGTCCGCTCGGGCTCGGCCGACGTGGCGATCACGGGCGGCACCGAGGCGACCATCACCTTCGGCACCATGAAAGGGTGGGACGCGCTCCGCGTGATGGCGCCGGACACCTGCCGGCCGTTCTCGCGCGACCGCAAGGGCATGGTGCTGGGCGAGGGTGCCGCCGTCGCCGTGATCGAGAGCTTAGAGAGTGCCAAAGCGCGCGGCGCCCAGATCCTGGCGGAGATCGTGGGCTTCGGCATGAGCTCCGATGCCGGCGACATCGTCCTGCCGTCGCCGGAGGGCGCCGCCGCCGCGATCAGGGGGTGCCTCGTCGATGCTCGCCTCGCGCCCGAGCAGGTCGATTACATCAACGCGCACGGCACGGGCACCGCCGCCAACGACATCACCGAGACCAAGGCCATTCACGCGGTCATGGGCGCGCACGCCAAACGGCTCGCGGTGTCGTCGACCAAGTCGATGCACGGCCACGCGCTCGGCGCCGCCGGAGCACTCGAGTTGGCAGCGACCGTGATCGCGCTCCGCGATGGCTTTATTCCGCCGACCGCCAACTTCACCGAAGCCGATCCGCAGTGCGACCTCGACTACGTCCCGAACGAGCCGCGCGTCCGGCCGATCGGCGTCGCGTTGTCGAATTCCTTCGCATTCGGCGGTCAGAATGCGGTGCTGGCTTTGCGCGCCTTCAAGTAAGGACCCTGAAGCGCGCGTCTCCGTCGCGCTCGACCTGCCGGACCAGATCGACTTCCCAGCTCAGATACTCGCGCATCGCGGCTTCGCGATCCTGCGCGCGGTCGTAGGGCCGGTACCAGACATCCTCTGCTTCGCACATCATGTGCTCGGTTCCCGATGCCAGCGGTAAGCCCCCGGTGCGCCACGCCGCCGTGCCGCCCTCGAGGGCTCGCACCTCCGTCTTGGTGAGCGCCGCGAGATCGAGCGCCCCGAGCTCAGCGAGTCGCCCGTCGGAGGATGTCACGACGATCTGGTCATGTCTCGGCAACGCCGGGAGAACGGCCGCGAGCCGCGAGCGGATCGCCCAGCGTGCGCCTGGGATGTGGCCGTCGCGGTATTGCAGGCTGGTACCGAGGTCGATCACGAGCGTGCGGCCCTCGTCGAGCCGCGACTTGAGCGCGCTCGGCGGGATCGTCTCGGCACGGGCATCGGAGGCCGAGAGGACTTGGCGCGGCTCCGAGCCGGTCTCGAGCTTGGCACCACCGAGCGCGTTGGGCATCGTGTAGACGTCGCTCCATCCGAGCTGCAGTAGCCACGACGCTGTCATCAGTGAGCGGATGCCGTCGTCGTCGATCAGAACGAGGCGGGCGTTGAGCGTGCCGACATAGGCGTCGGTCGCCTGCACGAGTTGCCCGCCGGGCGCCGAGCGCGACCCGGCGAGGTGGCCCGCCACGTACTCCTCGTGGCTGCGGACATCGAAGACGTAGAGGCTGCGCTTCTCCGCCTCCGCCCGGAATCGTGTGAGCGTGGCCGCATCGATGGTCCGCACGCCGGAGCGCGACGCCACGCTTTCCGCCGCCGCGCGCGCCTTCGCCAGGCCAGCTGGCGTCGGTGGTGCGGGTCGGCGCGACGCGCCGTGCTCGAGCGTCAGGCCAGCGAGGTGCCAGCCCATGGTGCCGTTCCTAAGCGCGGTCACCTTGTGGGGAACGCCGGCATTGATGAGCGACTGCGCGCCGATGATGCTGCGCGTGCGGCCGGCGCAATTCACCACCACCAAGGTGTCGGGCGAGGGCGCCACGTCGTACACGAAGCGGACCAGCTCCACGCCGGGACAGTCGACACCGCCGGGGATGTTCATGGTGCGATATTCGTCCATGGGCCGGCTGTCGAGGATCACCAGCTTCTCGCCGGCATCCAGCTTGGCCTTGAGCTCCTGCGCGGAGAGGTTGGGCGTGCCGGCTTGGTGCTCGACCACCTCGCCGAACGCCTTGCTGGGGACGTGCACGCCGGAGAAGAGTTCGTAACCCGCATCTCGCCAAGCGGCGATGCCACCCTTGAGCGTCGAGAGGCTCTGGTAGCCCAACCGCGTCATCAACGCCGCCGCGCGATCCGCGAGTCCGTCGGCGTTGTCGATCAGGACGATGCGCGTCGAGCGCCGCGGGACCAGGGCTGCGAGGCCGAGCTCCAAACGGCTGAGCGGGAGGGGTGTCGCGAACAGGACATGGCTCCGGGCGAACACGCCCTCCTCGCGAACGTCCAGCAGCGCCAGCTCGTCCCCGTCGCGCAGCATCGCCTTCACCTGCCGCGCATCCACCGTGGCCGCGCGCTCGCTCATCGCCATTGTCGTCCTCCCGTCGATTTCCGAGAGATTATAGCGAGGTTCGTGACCTGACAAAAATCCCTGTGCCACAGGGATTTCTGCGTCGTTAGGGATTAAAATCATTTAATTTGTACCGCAACCGCCGATGCGCGCTAATGCGTCAGGCGGCTCTGCCGCCCCGTCCGCTGAACCCCCTTGGCGGGCGGAGACCTCCTGGGTCTTCCCCCCGCCTGCGCGTCTTCCCTCCAAAGGCGCAGGCGGGGCCCGGGCCTCCCACCCCGATCATTGCAACCAGTGCATACCTCTCGCGGGCGCGCCTGCGATTGCGTTCTCAATGCGCGCCTATAGAGTGGCGCGCGTCTTCCGGAACCTCTCAGCGAGCCATCATGCCGAGCCAGCTCTTTACGCCGATCGCCTTGCGCGGCCTGACGCTGCCGAACCGCGTCGTTGTCGCGCCCATGTGCCAGTATAGCGCCGACGACGGCAGCGCCACCGATTGGCACACGATGCATCTCGGCAGCTTCGCGATCTCCGGTGCCGGTCTCCTGATGATCGAGGCGACCGGGGTGGAACGCCCGGGCCGCATCAGCCATGGCTGCCTCGGCCTCTATTCCGACAGCAACGAGCTCGCGCTCGCTCACGTGCTCGCGGTGTGCCGGCAGATCGGCAACGTGCCGATCGGCATCCAGCTCGGCCACGCCGGGCGCAAGGCCTCTGCGCAGCGGCCGTGGGAGGGCGGGCGCTCGCTCAAGCCCGAGCAGGACAGCTGGCCCACAGTGGCGCCGTCGGCGATCCCGCTCGATGCCGGCTGGCAGACGCCGCGCGAGGCGACCAACGCCGACCTCGCGCGCATCAAGGCCGCTTTCGTCGATGCGACGCGTCGGGCGCACCGCCTGGGGCTCGATCTCGTCGAGGCCCATTGCGCCCACGGCTATCTCCTGCACACGTTCCTGTCGCCGCTCTCGAACCGGCGCACGGACGGCTACGGCGGCAGCGCCGAGAAGCGCATGCGCTTCCCACTCGAGGTCGTCGAGGCGATGCGCACAGCCTGGCCCGCGGAGAAGCCGCTGGGCGTGCGCATCTCGGCCACGGATTGGCTCGACGACGGTTTCAAGATCGAGGATGCCGTGGTCTTCGCCCGCGAGGCGAAGGCGCTCGGCGTCGACTACATCTGCGCCTCCAGCGGCGGCGTCTCGCTGAAAGCGCGGATCCCGTTGGGGCCGGGATATCAGGTGCCGCTCGCGCGCCGCATCCGGCGCGAAGCCGGTATCGCCACCCGCGCCGTCGGCTTGATCGCCGATCCGCACCAGGCCGAGCGCATCGTCGCCGCGGGCGAGGCCGACATGGTCGCGATGGCGCGCGCCTTCCTCGACAATCCCCGCTGGGTCTGGCATGCCGCCGAGGCGCTGGGTGCAACGGCGTCCTATCCCGTGCAATACGCGCGGGTGCAAGCGGCTTGCTGGCCCGGTGCCAAGATCGCGCGGCCGCGGCCGGCGGCGCCGGGCATCGCCGCTCAATAACGACCTAGCCCGGCGTCTTCGACGCTCCGGCGCGGGAGTTGAGACAGTCGTCGACGGCGCGCTCAAGGTTGCTTCCCTCGGCGGCTCCGAGCGCTGCGCCACCGAGACCGCCCGCCAAGGCTCCGGTCCAGATTGCGGGATAGGGGTTCGCGAACCAGAGCCCGCCGATGATCGCGCCAATGCCCGCGCCGATGGGTGTGCCGATCAGGGCGCCGCGTGCCGCCTGCGTCACCGGCTGATTGCGATCCGCCTGGTCGCGACACTCGAGCACATCCTGGTCGTGGGCGGTGCCTTCGGTCACGGTGTTGCGCACCGGCGGTGGCCGATCGGCACAGCCCGCGATCGAGATCAAGAGAGCGAGAGCGAGAAGCTGCCGCATCATCGTTCGCTCACCGCGGCCGGTCGCCCGCGAGTGTCACGCGGTGCATGACGCGGCGGTGGCCGGGATAGTCGTTGATCGCATTGTGTTGCGCCGCCCGATTGTCCCAGAACGCCAGCGAGCCCGGCCGCCAGTGGAACTGGCAGGTGAACTCTGGTCTAGTCTGGTGCTGGAACAGATAGCCGAGTAACGGGGCGCTCTCGGCGTCGGTCATGCCGCCGAACCGCACAGTGTGCGCGACATTGACGTAGAGCGCCTTGCGGCCGGTCTCTGGATGCGTACGCAGCACCGGATGCTCTGCCTCCCGCACGCGGGCGCCGCCATCCTTGGGCGCCGAGCGAATCCGATCCTCGCGCGTGCGCGAGGCGTCGGCCTTGGCGGAGCTGTTGATCGCGGTGAGCTGGTCGAGCATCGCGCGCATGCCGTCCGAGAGCGTCTCGCATGCGAGGTACATGTTGGCGAAGATGGTATCGCCGCCCGTCGGTGGGATCTCCTTCGCGAGAAGCAGCGTGCCCATGGGCGGGCTCTCGAGATAGGTCGTATCGGAGTGCCAGACGCCGCCGAAATTTACCCGCTCGTTCTCGAGCTTGGCGACCTCGATCACCTCGGGATAGCCCTCGAGGCCTCTGACAAAGGGATATTCGATCGGAGTCCCGAGCTGCCGAGCGGCCGCGAGCAGCGTTTCAGGCATCAGGTCCTGATCGCGAAAGAACAGGACGAGGTGCGCCAGGAACGCACGCCGGATCTCGGCCACCATCTTAGCGCTGAGCGGCCGGCTCAAGTCGACGCCGTCGACCTCTGCGCCGAGCGCGCCGGCGATTGGTTCGATACGGATTGAGTTAGATCGCAGCAGCGCGGACCCGGCGCCTCAGAAGCCCTGCGAGGGGACCGTGCGGGAGGCGGGGCTCTGCAGGAACTTCTCTTGGATCGCCGGCGACGGCCCGTAGTTGCTGTTGTCGCGGCCGTTGCTCATCCCGAACTGAAGCGTGGTGTTGCCGAATTTGAGCGTGCCGGCACTCCCGCCGGTGCTGTTGCTCGAGCCGAATCGATTGGCGAGGTTCTGCGTGTGCTGATCGGGATCCGTCAGATTGAGCGTGCCGTTTGAATTCGTGTCGGGGTTCACGAATTGGAATGCGAACGCGCTGGGCGCACTCGCTAGCATCGCCACCACGACCGCCGCGCCGAGGATCTCGCGTCTCATGACCACACCACCCGGAAATTCCTACGCTTTCCGCAAAATACCCCAGACCGGGCCGTTTGCCAACCAGGGGCCCTATGGAGTTATTTAGGCGCTCTGGGCCTCGGCCTCGGCGGGCTGGGCGAGGGAGCGTGAGGGCGGGAAGGTCACCGTCACGGTCGTGCCCCGGCCGGGGACGCTCGCGATATCGAGCCTGCCGCTGTGCAACTCGACCAGGGTCTTGGTTAAGGGCAGCCCGAGCCCCGTACCCTCGTTGCTCCGCGAGAGCGATGACATCACCTGCCGGAACGGCTCCAGCGCGATCCGGACCTCTTCCGGCGTCATGCCGATGCCGGTATCGGCCACCGCGATGGTGATGCCGCCGGCACTGTCGAGCCCCGTCGAGATCGAGACGCGCCCACCGGGCTTGGTGAACTTGACGGCATTCGACAGCAGGTTGAGGGCGATCTGACGCAACCGCGCCTCATCGGCGAGAAGCACCGGCAGGTTCGGATCGAAAGCCGTATAGAGCCGCACGTTCGTCTTCGCTGCGCGCGGCTTGATCAGGCGGACGCAGCCCTGCATGACCAGCGCGGGATCGAGCCTCGCCTCGTGCAGAAGCATCTGGCCGGCCTCGACCTTGGCGAGATCCAGGATGTCGTTGATCACCTGCAGGAGATGCCGCCCGCTGCCGTGGATGTCGCTAGCGTATTCGCGGTAGCGCGCGCCGGTGGGCCCGAAGGTCTCGCGCTCGATCACCTCAGCAAATCCGATGATTGCGTTGAGTGGCGTGCGCAGCTCATGGCTCATGTTGGCGAGGAACTCGGACTTTGCCCGGCTCGCGGCATCCGCCTCCGCGTGCGCGCGCACGAGATCGCCATTGGCGGTCTCCAAGCGCTGATTGGCGCGAGCGAGCTCTGCATTCGCGACGGCAAGTCGGCGGCTACCCGCGGCGAGCTCCGCCGCCATTTGCTCGCGCTCGCGCCCGGCCAACGAGGCCTCGGCGCTCAATCGACTGAGGCGGCGAGCGAAGATGCTCGCCGCGGCGGCCGCGAGCAGCAAAAGCACCGCCAACGCCACATGGGCCGGATCAGCCATCCAAACGGAGGCAAGGGCGAGGGGTCCGGAGACCGGCCAGATCACAGCATCGACGGCGGGTGGGTCGGCGGAGTGCGACGCGACAGCGCCGGCCACGATCACGAGCGCCAAGGCGTAGATCAGAGTCCCGCTGCTGTTTGCTCCCGCGACGACGACGATCGCCAACGCGCCCCAGACGAAGCCGATCGCGAGCGTGGCGAGCGTGAAGAGGCGGAGCCAGGCAGCGGGGTCGCTGCCCCGCGGCGTCGTGCGATAGGCTCGCCAGAGTGCGAAGCGGGCGCCGTGCGCGAGCACCGCGAGCGCTAGCCAGCCGAGCACGAGCGGCGCCGACAGATCGAACCAAAGGACGGCGGCAGTGACCGCCGCCGCGGCGCCGCTGACCGCGGTCGACCAATAGCTGCGGTCGAGGAGAGTGGCGACGTCGGCGCCGACGCCCATCTCGACCGGTTCGTGTTGGATACTTGGAGCCATTTGACTGCCCTGAAGATGTCGCCCGCGACTCCCTCCGTGGGGTTAGGCGACACCCTCGGGGGTTAAGGTAACTAAATCCTTAACGGCGTCGGCGACCTCTACGTGGGCGTCGTCAAGCTATCGGTCTCACGGAATTTATTGAAAGTGGGCGCGGACCCAGGCGGCCCCACTTCAGAGGGCGACGGCGGTCGCTCCTTTAACAGACTCGGCGTTTTAGTAGGGCGAGAGGCCGTGATGTGAGCCGGGCCCTCGGATGATGGTGACACCAGAGGGAGATTCCTCGACGGTCGGCGGCTCATACCGATCGACGTGGAGCCAGAAGGGTGGGCGGCGCCAGTCGATGCCATCGCCATCGTCAGCCGTCGCGGTGAGGTCTGGCTCGCTGATGGGCCAGCCGAAGCCGAAGGGGAAGAAGCCTCCGACAAACAGATCGCGGTCCCGATGATGAGCGTGGTGGAAGTGCATCTGATTCAGTGAGGCGATCGATCGCGTTTGCCGCATGCCACCGGTGCCCGCAACCGGGCGGCCGCCGCTCGAGGCGTCCATATGCACCGAGCCGAACGATGCGTCGTTGGCCCACGCGGGGAGCACGAGGCCGCCGACAAGGAGCCCGCTCAGCAGCGACACAGAGAGCACTGCCGACCGATATGTGCGGGCGCCAGGGGCGCGATTGCGTACAGTCATAGGACGCTCCATTGGGGTCCTGTCGATCGCCATTATCGGCGCGAGCGACAAGTGCGCCAAGCACCATGGGGTGAAATTGTCGTGAGCGATTGGGCGACCGCGGTACGCTACCGACTTGGCGGTTCCTGGCCGCCAGCCGACGGTACCGACCCCGAGCCGAGCATGCGCTCGCGCGATCGCGGCGGGGCGACGGCAAACGGCACGGTTCGCTGCGGCTGCATGAGGTCCACGTGCGGGGGCCGCAGCACCAGCACAAGTGCCACGCCGAACAAGAAGCCGCCGACGTGAGCCCAGAACGCCACGCCGGCCTCGCCCGTGTCCATCGAGAGCGCACTCAGCAACTGCAGCCCGAACCAGATACCGAGCAGAATCACCGCCGGCACCGAGACGAGCCGCACAAACACCAGAATCCAGATGAGAACCACCACGTTGGCGCGCGGGTGGAGAATGAGATAGGCGCCGAGCGTGCCGGCGATTGCGCCGCTGGCGCCGATCATCGGCACCTCCGTGGTCGGATCCGTCAGTGCCTGTGTCAGGGCCGACGCCGCGCCGCACAGTAAATAGAAGACCAGGAAGCGCGGCCCGCGCAGCGCCGTCTCTACGCCTTTCCCGAAGATCCAGAGGTAGAGCATGTTGCCGAGGAGGTGCAGCAACCCGCCGTGCAGGAACATGCTGGTGATCAGCGTTACCGCGGGCGGTACCGCGCGCAAGGCGGCCGGCAGGTCGGCGTAGCCGAATAGCACCGCCGGCACCATCCCGTAGCTGAGGCTCGCTTCCTCGGAGGCGGTCTCATCGAGACCGAGCTGCCAGAGGAACACGACCGCGCACACCCCGATGAGGCCCGAGGTAACCACGGGGAGCCGCGTCTTGGGATTGTCGTCATAGAGCGGCAGCGCAAGCATTCAGGGAGAGGCCTTGATGGCGCCAGTCGAAGGGCGGGACGCCCGGACAATTGCCTAAAATGCCGCTGAATTTCATCACACATTCAGGGGAGGGTCACCGGCGATTCACCAGATGGAAAGCCGCCCTGTGCAATACCGGAGGCAATTGGCGGATTAACCCCCGGCTCCGACGCGGGCCGCGGTTGATCGCTGCCCAGGGTAACCACGAACTGTGAGCCTCAATGCTGGGTCCCGAACGACGATCCAATCTGGCACTCGATCTCTCGTCCGCTAAGCCCGCTCCAAGAACGCCCCGCCTGGTGGATCGGTCCGGGGAGCCCGGCGTGGAGCCGGCCCGGCCCATCGTCGTCGACGCCATAACCGACGAGAAGACCGCCACCAAGCAGGCCCTTGCCACGAATCTCGAGGGGATGATCGAGGGCATGCTCCGCACGACCAGTTTCGCGACCGCCGCGGCTACGAAGGCGCGGATCGCAACACAACAGATGGGCGAGGTCGCGGCTCTCGATGCTTCCATCAGTGACGCAGCCTTCACCGCGAGCTCGCTCATCGCGGACCTCGCACAGGCTCGGGCACCAGCCGTCCAGGCGGCGAGTGGACCCAAGGGGCCACGTCGCCGGTGGATCGACGTCGTGCTGGCGCTTGCTTGCGTGCTGAGCGTGCTGTCCGCCGGCTATCTCACCTTCGCTTCGTGATGCAGGCTCCCACTAGCGGGTGTTGACACGCATCAAACGCGAAACGGTGCGGGCCTCTTTCGGCTCGCACCGATAGTGCGCGCCATTTCAGCGCGTTGCGTGGAAGCGAGGGACTACATCGACTTTTCGGCATTTACGCTCGGTTAGTCTTTACTTGCCAGTATCCGGAGTGTTCTGGCGAAGCTCAGGAACCCCCTAATGGTCCGGTATCACGGGTGGCGCGCGTTCCTCGGTTCGAGGGCCGGAGCTAATTTCTGGCGACTGCTGTGTTTCTCCGTCGTGCTCGCCATCGGTGTGGGCTACGGATTCTATCAGTACAGCCTCAGCGCCTTCACCACGAGCAAGGGTGAAGAGACGATCACGGCGCTGCAGCTGACCGACGCCTTCGTCAACACCTACTCGGCCGAGCGCGCGAGGCTCGGGGCCGCGGAAGCGGCGGTGCCCGCGACGTTCCGTGCGCACTCGATAGAGCTCTTCAACAAGGTCCGGCAAGGCGGCGACGTCTTGCGCCTCGTGCTGGTCGGCCGCGCGGGCCTCGAGATCAAGACCGCTCCTCTGGACGAGCAGATGGCGGAAACCGCCGAGGCCTTCGCGCGCGAGCCAGGGGTTAAGTCCGTGTCGGGCTTCGTGAAGGTTGGCGGACACCTGGTGTTCCGGACGCTCTATCCGTCGATCGCCAGCCAGCAGCCGTGCGTCGACTGCCACAACAAGCAATTGGCGCCCGGCCAGGCGGCGTGGCGGCTCAACGACGTCATGGGGGTCTTCTCCGTCGACATCCCCGCGACTGCGTTCCTGCATAACTCGTTGCTCTGGTCGATCGGCTTCGGCCTGGTCGTGTTCCTGGCGGTGGCGGGCGTCGGCCTGCTCATCACGATTCTTCACTTCAAGCAGATCTCAGAGCGCGAGGTATCGCAGATCCGCCTGCAGGAGAGCGAAAAGCGGTTCCGAGATTTCGCCGAGACCGCGTCCGACTGGTTCTGGGAGCAGGATGCGGACCTCCGGTTCGTCTATCTCTCCGATCCCGTGACCGATTCCGGCCTCACGCCCTCCGCGCACATCGGCAAGACCCGGCGCGACGTTGTGTTCCACGGCGTCACCCCCGAACAGTGGCGGGCGCATGACGCGAATCTCGCGGCGCGCCATCCATTCGAAGATTTCCGTTTCCAGCGCAAGACCGAGGACGGCGAGTTCCGGCACATCAGCGTGAGCGGCAAGCCGTTCTTCGACGAAGCGGGCCAATTCCGCGGCTATCGTGGGACCGCCAAGGACGTCACGGCCGAGATCAGCACCGAGCTCGAGCTCTCGCGCCGGGTCGACGAGCGCACGACCGAGCTGCGGCACGCGCAGGAAGAGTTGCTGCGCAGCGAGCGGTTGTCAGTGCTCGGCCAGCTCACCGCGACGGTCGCGCACGAGCTGCGCAATCCGCTCAGCGCCATCCGAAACTCCGTCTACGCCATTCGCGAGCTGATCTCGGGCAAGGGCTTCCCGCTCGACCGGCCGCTCACCCGCATCGAGCGCAGTATCGGCCGATGCGACGGCATCGTGACCGATCTCCTGGATTACGCCCGCAGCCGGCAGCTGCAGTGCGCGCCGCAGGCCGTCGACCAGTGGCTTGGCGAGGTCCTCGACGAGCAGAAGCTGCCGGAGCACGTCAACCTCACGCGCGAGCTCGCCGCTCCCGGCGTCGTCGCGGCCTTCGATCCCGACCGCTTCCGGCGCGTCGTGGTCAATCTGGTCGAGAATGCCGCGCAGTCTATGGCCGAGAGCGAGCGCGAAAAACGCCCACTCGCGGTCACGGTGGCGACCCGCAAGATCGGCGACAGCGTCGAGATCACCGTGCATGACAATGGCGCCGGCATCGCGCCCGACGTGCTGCCCCGCATCTTCGAGCCGCTGTTCAGCACCAAGAGCTTCGGCACCGGACTGGGCCTGCCGACGGTCAAGCAGATCGTCGAGCAGCATGGCGGCCAGATCGAGCTCCAGAGTGAGGTCGGTGTCGGGACCCTCGCTGTCGTGCGGCTGCCGCTGCTGCAGAGCCGGGAGATCGCCGCATGACCATGCGGGTGCTGATCGTCGACGACGACCAGGACCACGCGGAGAGCGTGGGCGACATCCTGCAGATGCGCGGCTATGCGGTCGAGCTCGCAGCGAGCGGCGAGCAGGCGATCGCGCGCTTCCAGGAGACCGATTTCCACATCGTCCTGATGGACGTGAAGCTGCCGGGGATGAACGGCGTCGAGACCTTCGCGGAGTTCCGGCGCATCCGACCCGCGGCGCGCGTCCTGATGATGACAGGTTTCAGCGTCGAGGCGCTGCTTGCGGAAGCGATCGGCAACGGCGCGCTCGGCGTGCTACGCAAGCCCTTCGCGATCGCCGAGCTGCTTGAGACCATCGAGCGCGTCAAACCGCGCGGCATGGTGCTGGTAGCCGACGACGATCCCGATTTCGCGGAGTCGATCGAGCCGATCCTGCAGCGGAACGGATACGTCGTCGAGATCGCCCGGAACGGCCGGGAGGCGCTCGAGAAGGCGTCGACGCCCGGCCTCACATGCCTGATCCTCGACCTCCGCATGCCCTTGCTCACGGGCATCGAGGTGTTCCTGAAGATCAAGGAATCCACCACGCCGATACCCACCATATTCGTGACTGGCAACGCCGACGCAGACTCCGATGCGCTCCGCGAAGTCAACGGCTTTGGGCGGGGATTGCTGATGAAGCCCTTCGATCCCGCCGATCTCCTGCGTGCCCTGGAACAGGCCGCGCAGCCGCGCGGGCCGGAATACGCCGATGCCGGATGACCTGATCCTCGGCAACGCGCCTGGCATCCTGATCGTCGACGACGATCGGGATTTCGCGGAGTCGCTGGTCGATTTGCTGGTGGCCCAGGGCTACGAGACGACGATCGCCGGCAAGCCCGAGGCCGCCATCGCCGCGGTTACCTCGACCGAGGTCGCGGTGGTCATGCTCGATATCCGCCTGGGCGTCATTTCCGGCGTCGATCTGATGTCGCGGCTCAAGGCCCAGAGACCGGACCTGATCTGCGTCCTGATGACCGCGCATCTCGATACCCAGACTGCGATCAAGGCGCTGCGTCACGGCGCCTACGACTACTGCGACAAGGCGTGCGAGCCCAGCGAGATCTACGCGGTGCTCGAGCGCTGCTTCGAGCGCCGGCAGCTGCAGGAGGAGCGCCGCGCCGCCCACGAGGCGCTGAGGCGCGCGAAAGAGGACGCGGAGGTGGCGCGCAGCCTCGCCGAGGCCGCGAGCCAGGCGAAATCCGAGTTCCTCGCGACCATGAGCCACGAGCTCCGCACGCCCCTCAATGCCGTGATCGGCTTCTCCCAGATCATGATGAGCGAGACGCTGGGGCCGATCGGCAGCCCGCAATACCGCGACTACGCCAGGGATATCCACGACAGCGGAGTACACCTGCTCGAGATCATCAACGATATCCTCGATCTCTCGAAGGCGGAGGCCGGCAAGCTCGATCTCGACGAGGATTGGGTCGACGTCGGCGATGCCGTCAGCGCGGCCTGCCGGCTCATCGGTCCGCGGGCGGAGCGGGCGCAGCTCAGCGTGGTCCAGCGCATCCCCGTGAACCTCCCGGCCATCTGGGCGGACGAGCGCAAGCTGAAGCAGATCCTGCTCAACCTCGTCTCGAATTCCGTGAAGTTCACTCCCGCCGGCGGCCGCATCGAGATATCCGCAACCGTGGACCCGCCCAGCGGCCTCTCGATCCTGGTGCAGGACACGGGCATCGGCATTCCCGCGGGCGACCTCGACCGCGTGCTGGAGCCGTTCGTTCAGGTCGAGAACAGCTTGACCCGCAGCTATCAGGGCAGCGGCCTCGGTTTGCCGCTCGCCGCCAAGATGACCGAGCTCCACGGTGGTAAGCTCTCGATCGCGAGCCAGCTCGGCCGCGGCACGCTGGTCCGCCTGACATTCCCCGGCGAGCGTATCGCGCTCAAGGCCGCCGCTTCCTAGGCCGCGCGGCTCGCCTTCTGCTACCCTCCCTGCAGTCAAAAAACCGGGAGGACCCCATGAACCGCTTGGACGGCAAGATCGCCTTCATCTCCGGCGCCGCGCGCGGCATCGGAGCGGAGACCGCGCGCCTGATGGTGGAGGCAGGCGCCAAGGTCGCGATCGGAGACGTGACGGACGAGCGCGGCCGCGAGACCGTGCGCACCTTCGAGGCTGCCGGCGGCCAGGCGCTCTACGTCCACCTCGACGTGACCCGCGAGGAAGACTGGGCGCATGCGATCGGCGCCACGGTCGACCGCTTCGGCGGCCTCGATGTCCTCGTCAACAACGCCGGCATCCTCTTGGGGAAGGCGATCGAGGACACGTCGCTGGCGGAGTGGCACCGCCTCTGCGGCGTCAATCTCACGGGCGTGTTCCTGGGCACCAAGGCAGGGCTGCCCGCGCTCCGCGCTCGTGGCGAGAAGAGCGCCCACGGCAGCGCGATCGTCAACATCTCCTCGATCGCGGGTCTGGTCGGCTCGCAGATGGATCCACTCTATTCCATGACCAAGGGCGGCGTGCTCCTCTTCACCAAGTCGAGCGCGCTCGAGTTCAGCCGCAAGGGCTATCGCATTCGCGTCAACGCCGTGCATCCCGGCCTGATCGAGACCGACATGGGGACACAGGCCATGACCGCGCGTGCCCGCGTGCTCGGCAGCAACGACGTCGAGGCCATGCGCAAGCGCTTCCTCGATAGCCACCCGATCGGCCGGCTCGGCGCCGTGGGCGACATCGCGAAGGGCATCCTCTTCCTCGCGTCGGACGACAGCAGCTTCATGACGGGCTCGAGCCTAGTGATCGACGGCGGCTACACGGCGCAGTGACGCGCGGACTCACTCGATCGTGATGGCGCCGGTCATCCCGGTCCAGTCATGATCGGCGCAAATGAGGCTGTAGCGGCCCGGTCGCTGGGGAACCAGGTAAACGTCCTTCTGCTCGCCGGGATGCAGCACGACCTCACGGCCCTCGAGGATGAGCGCCTCGGGGATCCGCAGCGTGACGGCCTTGAAGAAGTCCGCGGCGGTGAACTTGTGGAGCTCCTTGCCCCGGTTTTCCAGGTGCAGCCGGTAGGGTAGGCCGCGCGTGAAGCTCAGCGTGTTCGGCGTGAAGTTGTACTCGGTCAGAACGACCGTCACGACCGTGGCCTTGGACCAGTCCTGCGCCGTTGGTGTCAGAGGCGCTGCGAGGCTGGGGCACGCAGCAAAGAGCGCCAGGATCAAGAATGCCAAGGCTTGCACTCGTGCACGCATGGCGCTGCCTGCAAGTGTCGGGGATAGCGTCACTCGAGCAAGCATACAGAAAGCGGTCCGCCGACGCATGGTGTACCAGAGGCGATCCTTAATCGGGCGCGCCATGGCCCGCGGCAACGCGCAGCACGCCGCGCATCAGCGAGCGAAACGCCTCGTCGAAATTCACGCCGCTAATCCCCCAGGTATGCTCGGCACCGCGCCAGCGCATCCGCCATGAGCCAACCCAACTGGACCTCGTCTCGTCGAAATCGAGCGTACCCTCGACGAGGGCTCGCTCGTCACCTGCCTCGACGCGAGGGCTTGGAAAGCCGTCGACGGTGACGCCCCACGCGGCAAGCTCAGCTTCCGTTGGGACACGCGCATGAAGGCCATATTGGATCCCGACAGTCGCGAGCGAGTCGCGCTGACCTTCGCCGAACGGAACCTCGGCGCTGAGCAGATAAGCGCGGCTGGGCCCGTGCACCACCAGTACCGGCACTACCTCCGGGCGGAGGTCACGCCACGGCTGCTCGCCGAGATCCGCCAGCACTTGCTCGATCTTCGCGTGATCGAAGCGCGTCACCAGATACTCCGGACGATCCGCGGTGCCTTGATCGTCATGGACCGGAAACCCCATGCCGAGCAGCACGTCCCCATAGTCGAAAGACGCAACCAGGGAGTCCGCATGCACGGCGAGCGACGCCACGCGCGGATCGTGCTCCAGCCTGGGTTCGCCCGAGAGCCGCACGAGGACTTCGCGCAGGCAATGAGCGAAGCCCGCTTGCCGCTGCTCCACGCCGAAGCCCGTGACGATGTCGTTCGCCTGGTAGGAATCGCTGTTGTCGATGACGTCCGCGGGCATGGTGGGATGGAGCGTGCTGAAACCCAGCGCGGGGACCGCTCGGGCAAGTGCAAGCGCCGCGAGCAGCAGGGACGTCGGAAGCGGCTTCATGCGCGTCCTCTAACCGTCTAAATCACTATGGCCGGTTATAGCGCTTCCCGCTGACAATTGAAATCCGCATGAGCGGTTCCGCCTTAGGTGGGTCGCCGGCGTGCATCCACTCCGTCACCCCCGTCCCGGTCAATTTGCGGTACCGCGCGAACGTTGATGTCGGCGGCTGCCTCACGCTAGGCTCCACTGTCCAATTGCAGGAGGGCTCATGGCCAAGGGTTACTGGATCAGCTTCTATCGCTCGATATCCAATCCGGACGCGCTCGCCGCCTACGCCAAGATCGCTGGACCCGCGATCACCGGGCACGGCGGACGCTTCCTCGCGCGCGGCGTCGCGGTCAAGACCTACGAGCAAGGCATCGCTCAGCGCACCGTCGTGATCGAGTTCGACAGCGTCCAGAAGGCGATCGCCGCGCACGACAGCCCCGAATATCGAAAAGCGCTGGACGCGCTGGGCAAGAGTTGCGAGCGCGACTTGCGCATCGTCGAGGGTGTCGAGTAGCGCGGAAGGTTGTTCACTCACCGCCGCGCGATGGCGCCAGACCAATATCGTAGAGGAGAAGACAGAGTCAGATGGCAACGCTCAAGATAGATGATGAAGAGGTCCGGGTATCGGACGCGCTCGTGATCCGGATGGCCGAGCGCATGGGAAGGTTGGGCAACGACCAGCGGCGCGCCGCCTTTGCCGAGCGCGCGAGAAAGCGCGTCAGCGCCGGGCAACGCGGCAAGAACGACATCGCCACGATCATCGTGGCGGATCACGCGCGAGGCTAGACCCACCTCATCGACGACTGCGACACACCGGCGCGCGTCGCCCTTATCAAGCCGACAACGCCTTCGCGAGCGCCGGCAGG
The DNA here is from genome assembly GCA_035280245.1 of Allostellaceae bacterium. Classification (GTDB taxonomy): domain Bacteria; phylum Pseudomonadota; class Alphaproteobacteria; order ATCC43930; family CGMCC-115725; genus DASZHJ01. Next base: position 18,398 of record DATEGF010000402.1, on the reverse strand, counting down.
AACCGGTTCATCCGGTAGTCCACGTCGGTGTGATCGTCGTCGAATTCCTCGTAGATGTGCGGCACGCCTTGGGCCTCGAGCTTGCGGTGCAGCCGGCGCATACCGAAATGGATGCGGAACTGGTCGTGGTTGCCGCAGTCGAGCCACACCAACTTCAGCTGCCTGAGCGCGCCGCCGAGGCGGTCGGCGACGATCACGGGATCGTAGCGCAGCCAATTCGCCCACTTGTCCGGGATGAGCTCGGCCGTATAGGGATCCGCCGGCAGAGTCATGTATCGGAAACCCTTGGGGTCGGGATCGTAGTGCGCGGACATGACGAGAAACATGCGGCACCCGAGCTCGGCGCGGGTGTGCTTCTCCTTGCTCTGGAAGTCGGCGAAGAAGCGCTCGATCGACCAGTCGAAGTACTGCAGCACATCGAGAGACAGATAGAGCTCTGGAATGTGCAGCGGGTCCCAACCCATATCGCCTGAATTGCAGGCGATCGCGGCCCAGTAGTCCGCGCGATTGAGCCCGTGCCAGATCGCCCCGAAGCCGCCCGACGATTTGCCGAAGCAACCGCGGCGGCCGGTGCCGCCGCAGTGGAAGCGCTCCTCCACGTGGGGGACAATCTCCTCGATGAGATAGTCCTCGTAGCGGCCGGTGCCGGCGCTGTTGATGTACTGGTTCCCCCCGATGCGCATGGCGCAATCGGGGAAGGCGACGATGACAGGCGGCATGCCCTCGGCGATCAGCCGGTCGCACCGCTCCGGCACGTTCTCGGCAAGCGCCTTCCAGGCAGTATGCACCGGCCCGGTCCCGAGGAACCCCGGCATGTCCACGAGCAGCGGCAGGTGCTGGCCCTCGCTCCAGCCGGGCGGCGTATAGACGTGCAGCTCGCGGCGCGTCGGCTCGTCTTGCGCATTGCCGACGAGTACCTTCGAGTCATGGACCAAGCGGTGCACTGTGCCTTGCGGCAGACGATGATTGCGACGCAAACGAGCCTCCTCAGGGCAGGTAGAGTACGGCGCGCGCCTGTCACGGCGTGCCGAGCGCCAATCAAGCCGGCTCTAGCCGCCGTAGAAGACGTTGTCGCCGAGGTCCTTCATTTCGAGGATCGCCGCGTCGGGGCGGCCACTCAGCGGCTTGGCGAGATGCGCCTCGATCACTTCGCCGACGACGATGTGGTGGTCGCCTTGCTCGATGATGGCCGTCACCTTGCATTCGATAGCGGCAGGCGCGCTCGCCAATAGCGGCGCGCCGCTGACGCCCCTGCGATAGTCCTGGCCGCTCACTTTGCCGTCGGCGACCTGCGCGGGCTTGAAGAAGGTGAAGGCAAGACCCTTCTGGTCCTTGCCCAGCATGTTGAGCGCGAAAGTCTTGGTCGACTTCACGAGCGCGCAAGCGCCACTGTCGGCTTTCACGCCCACGACGACGAGCGGCGGCGCGAACGCCGCCTGCGTCACCCAATTCACCGTCGCCGCGGCAACGCCGCCCTTGCCGTCGTCGGCGGTGAGCACGTAGATCCCATAAGGAATCATGCGCAAAGCGATCTTCTTCGCATCGGCGTTCATGGGCGACTCCTGGTGTGCTGAGCTTTCATCGGTTTTAGCATCCCGTTGGAGATTGCCAAGTGCCGTTCGTCGCTCGCAGCGTTCGCGCAGCGCGGCAGCGAAGGCATCTTGCTACTGGAGCCATCACACTGCAGTCTGATGATCCGTGCTTGCTCGTCGCTATCTACAGGTTGGAGGATTCCCAACATGCTTGCTTACGTCATGGTCGGAACGAACGATTTGAAGCGCTCCGCTAAATTCTACGACGCTGCCCTCGCGCCGCTAGGTCTCGTGCGCACGGGAAATAGCGACCGCTACTTTGGCTACGGTCCGAAGAGCGCGCCCGAGGAGGCACAGTTCTACGTAACCCAACCCTACGACAAGAAGCCGGCGACGTTCGGCAATGGCACGATGATATCTCTGGCGGCAGACTCACGGCGGGCGGTCGATGAATTCCACGCGGCCGCGCTTGCAAGCGGTGGCACTGATGACGGCCAACCAGGCCCACGGCCGGCCGGCGGAAGCAACTACGTCGCCTATGTGCGCGATCCCGATCGCAACAAGATCTGCGCCTACTGCGAAAAAGCAGAGTAGGCCGGACGCGTATATGCATGACAAACACCCCAGAAGGAAAAATCCCTCTGGGGTGTTTTGCTAGTCAATCGCGAGGTCAGCCGGCCGGCCGCGACCGCATGTGATCCAATAGAGAGCGAGACGGCGATCCATCAACGGGCAAACCGTTCTGCTGCTCGTACCGTCGGATCGCGGCCTTCGTCCGTGGCCCGAGCCGACCGTCGACACCTCCGACGTCATAGCCTCCCCGCTGGAGCTCTGCCTGAATGGCCCGCACCGTCGCGGGATCGACCGCGCTCGTGGCACCGGGTGCGCTCGGGGTTACGGTGCTGGAGTACGCGGCGGGGTAAGCTGCGCCGGGATAAGCGGGGTAGGGCGGGTAATACGGATAGGCGGGGTAATAGGGTGAGTATGGCGCATACGCGTAGGGGTAATAGGGGTAACCGCCGTACCCGAACCCGCCGTACCCAATGAACACGCTGCCATGCCACCCGCCGCCACCGCAGCACCCGCCATGCCATCCCCCGCCGCCACCACCACCCCAACTGCCGTGGGCATAGGATGGAGCAGCCAGACTGAGCAGGAGGATCAGCGTAGAAAGGAACGCGACTTTGCGCATGGCCATCACCGCTTTTTACTCTTGGTTGTAAGCATGAATTCCGACGCGCCGGACGCCAATAGCGAGATAATTGCCTCCCCGCGCGCGGGAGCGCCAAAGAGCTTAGAAGCTGCCGACGGGGATTGTGGCTCCCACGAAAAGCAGGAAGCCTACCGAGGTGATGAGGACGGCCACCACATGGCCGAATTCGATCTCCGCTGCTTCCTTGAACTTCTGTGTTGCCAAGCTAGTCCACGAGCCGCTCATTATTGGACCCTTCACAGATATCGGTTCAGTCCCAGCACAGTCCGCTTTTCGTCACATGGGGCGGCGACAATGATGCCGTTGTGACGCGGGTTACACGGTAGCGCTGATTATTACTGTGCTGACCGCCGCCGCCGGGGCGGGCCCATCCATTCCATCCCGTAGAACTCGACGAATTTCGTGACCGACGCCCAGAGATGGTCGCCGTAGAGGAACGGCTCGAACGGCTCTACCCCAGCAAGCGGCAGCGGCGCGATCTCCGCATCGACGCGCGGCTCGTAGAAGAACGGGATCGAGCAGCGTTGGTCACCCGCGGACACGACGCGGTGTTCGGTGGCGCGGATACGACCACCCGTCCAGCGCTCCAGCACCTTGCCGAAGTTGCCCCGCTTTCAGTAAGGCTCGCCCCATTAAAATTGATCTAGCCGAACGCCAGCCTGTGAGGAAACCTACACACGAACCCGACAATATGGGCAGCTTTTAATCAACTGACGACGCGTTCCGGATAAGCATCGAGGAACGAATTAAGCGCCAGGGTGCGCGCCCCCTCTTCGAATCTGTTTGAATCGGAGCATTCGAACGCGATCGTGAACAGGACATGCGGAATGCCTAGCAGATCGTGGCGAAGACCCAGAACTGTCGCGATTTCGGCAACACGCGTTTCTCCGCATCGCCGAAAACTCTCGCCAGGCTTTATCTCGTCTGGATCCGCTCTCCAGCGCAGCCAATGAAAGTGCATCTCCATTCTCCCGCTCAACAGCCGCATATGATCGCGCGCGAGCCACGATGAGGCGCGAGCTAGCCGCGACCCGGTTTCGTCTTAGACCGCTTCGCACGTGATTCGCTACAGCGACTCGCCACGCTCACCTGAGCATCTGAATAGCGACATGCCCGCGGACGAGCTCACCATGGGCCTTCATGACCGTCGCGAGCAATCCTCCGGCGTGGGTGTGGAAGGGGTTGGGAGCGGTCCGCTAGCTAACGCGCGGTTGGTGGGCGGATCGCTACCCCAGGCGTTAGCCCAAAAGCGAAATAGGCCCACATCCGGACCTAATTTAATGGCGGATTTCTTTGGTTTAGTTGGTGAGCCCGCGGGGACTCGAACCCCGGACCTACTGATTAAAAGTCAGTTGCTCTACCGCCTGAGCTACGGGCTCGCGGGGACGCACGGGATCACGCCGGCGCGGCCTCGAGACGGCGCGGACAATAGGGCGCACATACGTGGCCGGTCAACGGCGCGGGATCAGATCTCGTTGGGATCGCGGTGGTGGTGAGCCGCCGGGCTCACCTTGGGCCCGGAATGGCTGCCGATCAGTTTGAGCCCCGTCGCGGTGAGCGCGTCAAAGACCGGGCGCATCGGCTGGGTCAGGATCGCGCCAGCCGTCCCGACGCGGCCGAGCAGCGCCCCGAAGCCGCCACTCGTCGGTGCGGTAGCAGTCGTGGCATCGGCGGATGCGCTCGCATCGGCCGCGAGTGCCGCCGCCTCGAGGGCATGCGCCGTCTTGGTGAATTTGTCGGCGAAGCCCTGGTAGATCTCGGCGACCGTTCGCGGCGCGCCCGTGCGGTTGTCAAAGAACACCGCGTGGTTCGCCGCCGCGGCCTCCGGCAGAAGATCGGCGCCGATGGTGCCGGCGTTGCTGCGCATCGCCTTGAGGAACTCGGTGGCGCCACCCGCGCCCAGGAAATGCGCCATATAGAGATCGGTGTTGCCCACGGGCCGGCCGAGTGCGCGCTCGACCTCTTCCTTGTTCTCCTTGGTGTACTCGGCGGCAAAGCAGGCGGAGAGCCGCGGGTCCGTGCGGAGATTGAGGATCTGCTGGCGCGTCGTGGGGTCGGCAACATGGGCGCGGCCGCAATTGTCGACCGAGACCTGCTGGGCGAGATCGCCGATGCCGTACTTGGCGCCGAAGCGCTGCACCATCTGCAGCCAGGTGCTCTCGATGAATTGAAAGAGGCCGGTCGCGCTGCCCTTGCGCGACTTGGCGTCGGCATTGAGGCCGCTCTCTTGGGTCGCGGTCGAGACCAGGAAGCCGAAATCGATAGAGGTCGCGGCGCTCGCCTGCTTGAGGCTGCGGGCAACCGCGGGATCGATCGCGGCGCCGGTCGGCAGCGGGTGGGAGGGGGCGGGCATGAGCGCGGGCGTGCGGGTCCAGAATCGGGAAAACGGCTTCTGGACCCTAGCGCAGACTGGTTAAGGGATGGTGTGCGACGGCTGGCGCCGAGGGGCAAGCGCCTGGTCTTCCACGGAGATCCGCCAGGCGAGCAGCACCGCATTGAGGGCCGAGAAGACGATCGCCACGAGCCAGGCACCGAAGGCGAGGGGCAGCACGGCGATCTCGGCGGCGACCACGACATAGTTGGGGTGGCGCAGGAACCGATAAGGACCGCGGCGCACCAGAGGCGCGCCCGGAACGGTGATGACGCGCGTGGTCCAGAAACGACCAAGGCTCAGAAGCACCCAGGCGCGGACGCCCTGGAGGATGCCGAACAGGACCAGCAGCGGCACGGAGGCGGCGGCGTCCGCCGGCACCGTCACAAGGATCGCGATGAGCCATGCTGCATGGAGCGCGACGATCAGCGGATAGTGGTTGCCGCCGACCTCGACGCCGCCTTCTTCGAGGAGAGCACGCGTGTTTCGCTGTGCATACCAGAGTTCGACCAGCCGCTCGATCGCCACCAACGCCACCACCACGATGGCGACAGAGTTCACGTCGCCTCGATGATCTGAAACCCCGCGGTGAAGCCGGGCCCCATCGTGGTCATGAGCAAGCGCCCCCTGGCGCCGCTTTTCAGCGCGCGGTCGAGCACGAACAGCACCGTCGCTGCGGACATGTTGCCGTAGTCCCGCAGGATTCCGCGGGCGTCGACAAGCGCGCCCTCCTCAAGGCCGAACGCCTCCTCGAGCGCCGTTAGCACCTTGGCTCCGCCGGGATGGCAGATGAAGCGATCGATGTCCGCGAGGCCAAGGCCGTGGCGATCGAGGAACTGCGTCGTCACGTCGCGCACCCGCGCGCGCACCAGGCTGGGAATGTCGCGGGAGAGCAGCACTTGAAAGCCGTCATCCTGGATATCCCAGCCCATGACGTCGAGCGTGTCGTGCCACGTGTGCTCGCCGGAGGCGCCGAGCACGATGCCGTCGCCGCGCGCGGAGATCAGCGCCGCTACGGCGCCGTCCGCAAAAAGCGCCGTCGAGACGAAATTCGCGGCGGTCTTGTCGTTACCTCGGAAGGTGAGGGAGCAGAGTTCGACCACGAGAAAAAGCACGTTCGCATTGGGATCGAGGCGGGCGATATCGGCGGCACGCGAGAGGCCGAGGATGCCGCCAGCACAGCCGAACCCGAAGATCGGCAGGCGCTTCACGTCGGAGCGCAAGCCCAGTCGATTGATCAGCACGGCGTCGAGGCTCGGCGTGGCGATACCGGAGGTCGAGACCACCACGATCGCGTCAACGTCCTGCCCCCCTAGACCGACAGTCGCAAGACAATCGACGGCGGCGCGCTCGAGCAATGCCAGCGAATTCTCGTAATAGACCGCGCTGCGTTCGCGCCAGCCGTGGGGCTGGCTGTGCCAATCGATGGGGACGCAGGTGTACCGGTTCTCGACGCCGGCATTGCCATAAATCGGCATCAAGCGCTCGGCGCGATCGCCGACGAGGTCGCCGAAGTGCACGAGGGCACGCTCGGCGGCGGTACGCTGGTCCACGACGTACCCCGGTACCGCCGTGGTGAGGCCGAGCAACCGCGGGCGCACCGTCGACGCTGGCGAGCGGCCCCGTTCCTCACTAGAGTGCGTCCGGCGCCGAAGCGCCGGCTGTCTCACCTCAAACTTCACCCTGTCGTCCAAGAGAGGTTCTCCACGTCCAATGCTTGAGGGATTCGCATCGTCCAAAGTCAAAACGGCGACGGGTATTGATATTCATGTCGCCGTGGGCGGTCGAGGAAAGCCGCTTCTTCTCCTGCATGGCTACCCTCAAACCCATGTCATGTGGCACAAGATCGCGCCCGCCTTGGCCGAGCGATTCACCGTGGTGATGCCGGACTTGCGCGGATATGGCGATTCCGGGAAGCCTGCGCCGGATGATAGGCACCTCACCTACTCGAAGCGCGCCATGGCGCAGGATCAAATCGACGTGATGCGCGCCCTCGGTTTTCCGCGCTTTCAGGCGGTGGGCCACGACCGCGGGGGCCGGGTGTTGCATCGTCTTTGCCTTGATCACCCCTACGCGGTCGAGCGCGCTGCGGTGCTCGACATCGGCCCGACCGCCAGCATGTATGCACACACGGACAAGGCGTTTGCAACGGCCTATTTCCACTGGTTCTTCCTAATTCAGCCGCGCGATCTGCCGGAGCGGATGATCGGCGCGGATCCCGATTATTGGCTCGGCCGTCTGCTCGGGCAATGGAGCCGGAAGCCCGGCGTGTTCACGGATGAGGCGGTCGCAGAGTACCGGCGCTGCTTCCGCCATCCCGAGGGAATCGCGGCCACGTGCGAGGATTATCGCGCGGCCGCCACCATCGACCTCGAGCACGACCGCACCGATTCGGAGAAGCGCGTCACCTGTCCGCTACTGGTGCTTTGGGGTGCCGAGGGCGTGGTCGGCAAGATGTTCGACGCCCAGGCGCTTTGGCGCGAAAAGGCGATTGACGTGCGCGGCCATGCGCTCCCCTGCGGACATTTCCTGCCCGAAGAGGCGCCGCGCGAGACGCTGTCAGCTCTGCACGAATTCCTGTCGGCATAGCGCGATGGCCGCTCCCTTCAAATTGCGAGAGCGTTTCCGCACGTATTTCTTTGCAGGCATCCTCGTCACCGGCCCGATTGCGCTGACGCTCTATATCGCCTGGTGGTTCATCGGACTTGTCGACGCGACGGTGGGCGCACTGCTGCCGGACCGGTATAACCCCGGGACCTATCTGCCGTTTCATGTCCCTGGCATCGGACTCGTTGTCGCGGTGGTGGGTCTCACCCTGATCGGTGCGTTGACGGCGGGATACCTCGGCCGGGTCTTCGTGCGTGTGAGCGACCGAGTGCTCGCGCGCATGCCCGTGGTGCGCGGCATCTACAGCGCCACCAAACAGATCTTCGAGACCGTGCTCTCGAAACAGTCGACGATGTTCCGCGAGGTCGTGCTGGTGGAATGGCCGCGGCGCGACATGTGGACCGTCGCCTTCGTCACCGTGCCGCCCGAGGGCGAGCTCAAGGAGCTGAACCCGCCCGACAGCATCGGCGTCTACGTGCCGACCACGCCGAACCCGACCTCGGGTTATCTGATCTACGTCCCGCGCAAGGATGTGCGCCCGATCGGCATGTCGGTGGAGGAGGGGATCAAGCTGGTGGTCTCCGGCGGCATCGTCGTGCCTGACAAGCGCAAGCCCGCGAAGTAGCGGCGACTCAACCCGATCGCAAGTAGCGCGCGGCGGCATCGCGCTCGAAGAGATAGAGCAGTACGCGGAGCGCCTGTCCGCGCGGGCTCGTGAGATCGGGGTCGCGGTGCAGCGCCAGCCCTGCATCGTCCCGCGCCATTTGCAGGAGCGGCGCGTGTGCCACGAGATCGGCGAGGCGGAACTCGGGCAAACCGCTCTGGCGCGTACCCAGCACCTCGCCAGCGCCGCGCAGCTTCAAATCCTCCTCGGCGATGCGGAAGCCGTCGTCGGTCTCGCGGAGTATCGCGAGCCGCTGCTTCGCAGTCTCGCCAATTGGTCGGCCATAGAGCAGGACGCAGGCAGAGGATTTGTCGCCGCGCCCGATCCGCCCGCGCAATTGGTGCAATTGCGCGAGACCGAAGCGCTCGGCGTGCTCGATCACCATGACGGTTGCCTCCGGCACATCGACACCGACCTCAACGACGGTGGTCGCGACCAGTAGGTCGATGTCGCCGTGCGCGAAGGCTTCCATGGCCGCGTCCTTTTGCGGCCCCTTCATGCGGCCGTGCACGAGCCCGACGCGATTTCCGAAGCGCTCTTTGAGATAAGCCTGGCGCTCGTCGACCGCCGCGAGATCGACCTGCTCGGACTCCTCCACCAGCGGGCAGATCCAATAGACCTTGGCGCCGCCGGCGAGCGCGCGGTCGATCCCGGCGACCACCTCCTCGATCCGAGCGAGGGGCACAGTCCGTGTGGCGATGGGTTGCCGTCCGGCGGGCTTTTCCGTGAGACGCGAGTGCTCCATGTCGCCGTAGGCCGCGAGCATCAGGGTGCGCGGGATCGGCGTCGCCGTCATCGCGAGGATGTCGACGCCCTTGCCCTTCTCCGAGAGCGCCGCGCGCTGCTCGACGCCGAACCGGTGCTGCTCGTCGATGACCGCAAGCGCGAGATCGCGAAATTCGACGCCCTCCTGGAAGAGTGCGTGCGTTCCCACCACGATCCGCGTCTCGCCCGAGCGCAGACCCGCGAGCAGCACCTCGCGGGCCTTGCCCTTCTCGCGGCCGGTCAGCAATGTAACCGAGACTCCAGCGGGCGCCGCGAGTGCCGAGAGGGTTGCGTGGTGCTGGCGCGCCAGAATCTCCGTCGGCGCCATCAGCGCCGTCTGCGCGCCGGACTCGACCGCGTCCAGCATGGCGATCAGCGCTACGACCGTCTTGCCGCTGCCGACATCGCCCTGCAGTAGTCGCAGCATCCGGTGACCGGAGGCCATGTCACCGGCGATCTCCGCCGATGCCTGCCGCTGCGATCCCGTGAGCTTGTAGGGGAGGGCTGCGATCGCCCGATTCCGGAGCGCGCCGGTGGCCTTGATCTCGCGGCCGGGTAGGCGCTTCGTGTGCTCTCTCAGCAGCGCGACCGCGAGCTGGCTCGCCATCAGCTCGTCGTAGGCAAGACGCTCGCGCGCGGGCGTTTCCGGCAACAGATCAGTCTCGCTCGCGGGTGAATGCAACGCGCTCACCGCCTCATGCCAGGCCGGCCATTTGCGCTGCGCCAACAAGGTTGGCTCGGTCCACTCCGGCAGGGTCGGCGCACGGGTCAAGGCGGCGGCGACCGCTTTCTGAACCGTGCGCATCGGCAGCCCCGCGGTGAGCGGATAAACCGGCTCGATCGCCGGCAGTTTCACGGCCTCCGCCACGTCCACGATGTGATCGGGGTGCGTGATCTGGACCTCGTTGTTGAAGTGCTCGACCTTGCCACTGACCACACGCACGGCGCCAACCGGAAGCAGCCGCTGCAGGTAATCGCCCTTCACGTGAAAGAACACGAGGTGAAGGAAGCCGGTCTCGTCGCGGCAGCGCACGCGATAGGGTTGGCGGGGGTTGTAGGGCTTCACATGGGCGTCGACGGTCACGGTGATCGTCGCGATCACGCCCGCCTGCGCATCCTTCACCTTCGGGTGAAACCGGCGGTCGATCAAGCCTGACGGCCGATGCCACAACAGGTCCGCCACATGCGGGCCGCAGAGTCGCTCCAGCAGCTTGCCGAAGCGCGGGCCGATGCCGGCGAGCGTCGTCACCTGGGCGAAGAGTGGGAACAGGATTTGCGGGCGCACGGGTTTGTCGGCTCGATCTCGGCGCGAGTTCGTCGTCCCATCTATATCATGCCCGCCATGCCCGCTTCGGCGCTGGCTTTCCAGGCCCACCCGGTATAATGCCGGCATCCATGACCGAGACGTTGGACACCCGCCGCAAGCGGCTCCTGTTCCGGAGCTGGCATCGCGGCACCAAGGAGGCGGACCTGCTGCTGGGCTCCTTCGCCGAGCGGCACCTCGGCGGCTTCACGCCCGAGCAGGTGGACCGCTACGAGGCGCTCCTCGGCGCCGACGACGGCGACCTCCTGGCCTGGATCGGGGGCCGAGCGGCGCCACCGGCCGAGCGGGAAAGCGACGTGCTGCGCCTTCTGCTCGCCTTCAGATACGCGCCCCGACCGGCATGACGGATCTCGATACTTTCTTCGCCGGCGCGCAGCGGCCCGCCGGCCGGCTCGCTCTCTGCGGCACCCCCGAGGGCTACGATGCCTTCGTGCTGGGTGGACTCGTGGCGCGCGGCAGCGTTGCGTCGCTGCTGCATGTCTGCCGCGACGATGGCCGCATGGCGCGTGTGGCGGCGGCTCTCGCGTTCTTCCACCGGGATGTCCAGGTCCTGACAATTCCGGCCTGGGACTGTCTCCCATATGACCGCGTGTCACCCAATGCCGAGATCGCAAGCCGCCGCATCGACACCCTGACGCGGCTCGCCGACAACAAAGACAACCGGCCGCGCATTGTCCTCACCACCGTCAACGCGCTGGTCCAGCGGGTGCCGCCCCGCAAGCTCTTCGAGGGACGCTCGCTGGTGGTGGGCGTCGGCGGGCGCATCCCGCGGGACCGCCTGATCTCGCACCTTCAGCAGAACGGCTATCAGCGCAGCGAGACCGTGCGAGAGGCCGGCGAGTTCGCGGTACGCGGCGGCATCCTGGACGTGTTCCCGACGGGATCGTTGGAGCCGGTCCGGCTCGATTTCTTCGGCGACACGCTCGAGAGCATGCGGAAGTTCGACGCGCTCTCCCAGCGCTCCACCGGTACGCTGCCGCAGCTCAGCATCAAGCCCGTGAGCGAGGTGCTGCTCGATCCACAAGTGGTCCAGCGCTTCCGCAGCCGCTACCGCGAGCAGTTCGGCACCATCGCCGACGATGATCCGCTCTACGGCGCCGTCAGCGCCGGCCATCGCTACGCCGGAATGGAGCACTGGCTGCCGTTCTACTACGAGACACTCGAGACCATCTTCGACTACGTGCCCGATGTCCCGGTCAGCCTCGACCACGAGGTCGAGGAGATCCGCTCCGACCGCCTCGCAGGCATCGAGGATTTTTATGCGGCGCGGCAGTCGCTCCTGCGCAGCAAGGAGACCCAGAGCGCGGCGCCGATCTACCGGCCCGTGCCGCCGGATCAGCTCTTCCTGGACGATGCCGAATGGCAAGCCCGCTTGGGCGGGCGGCGGGTGGCGCAGCTTTCGCCCTTCGCCGCGCCGCCGGAGGCCACGCTCGCCTACGACGCCGGCGGCCGTCGCGGGCGCGATTTCGCCGAGGCGCGTGCCAATCCCAACACCAACGTCTTCGAGGCGGTGCGTGACGCGCTCGGCGCCGAGCAGAAGGCGGGACGGCGCACCGCGGTCGCCGCCTACAGCGCGGGCTCCGCCGAGCGGCTGAAGACGCTCTTCGGCGAGCATGGGCTGAGTACGGTCACCCGTGTCGAGCGGTGGGAGGAGTTGACGGCGCTGCCGAGCGGCGGGGTCGGACTCTTGGTGCTCGGCATCGAGAACGGCTATGCGACCGACGACTTCGCCCTGATCACCGAGCAGGACATCCTCGGCGATCGCCTCGCGCGACCCGCCCGCCGCCGGCAGAACCTCGACCAGCTCATCACGGAGATCTCGACCCTAATCACGGGCGACCTCGTCGTACATGTCGACCACGGTGTCGGCCGCTACGACGGACTGGTGACACTCGACGTCGCGGGCGCGCCGCACGATTGCCTGCGTATCCTTTACGCCGACGGCGACAAGCTGTTCGTGCCGGTGGAGAACATCGAGGTGCTCTCGCGCTACGGCTCCGAGAGCAGCGATGTCATCCTCGACAAGCTCGGGGGCGTCGCCTGGCAGTCGCGCAAGGCGCGGGTCAAGGAGCGCATCAAGCAGATCGCGGGCGAGCTCATCGCGATCGCCGCCGAGCGGCAGCTCCGACAGGGCGAGGCGATGCCGGCACCCGAGGGCCTCTACGAGGAATTCGCGGCGCGCTTCCCTTATCCGGAGACCGACGACCAGCTGAAATCGATCGCCGACACGGTGGGCGATCTTGCGTCCGGCAAGCCGATGGATCGGTTGATCTGCGGCGACGTCGGCTTCGGCAAGACCGAGGTGGCACTCCGTGCCGCCTTCATCGCAGCGATGCTCGGGACCCAGGTGGCTGTGGTCGTGCCGACCACGCTGCTGGCGCGCCAGCATTTCCGCACGTTCACCCAGCGCTTCGCGGGCCTGCCAGTGCGCATCGCACAGCTCTCGCGCCTGGTCTCGGCGCGCGACGCCGCGGCGGCCAAGAAGGATATCACAGAGGGCCACGTCGATGTTGTGATCGGGACCCACGCGCTCCTCGCAAAGTCCATCGCGTTCAAGCATCTCGGCTTGCTGATCGTCGACGAGGAGCAGCACTTCGGCGTCGCGCAGAAAGAACGGCTGAAGCAGCTCCGGGCGAACATCCACGTGCTCACCCTGACGGCGACGCCGATCCCGCGCACGCTCCAGATGGCGCTCGCAGGCGTCAAGGAGATGAGCATCATCGCGACGCCGCCGGTCGATCGGCTCGCGGTGCGCAGCTTCGTCATGCCTTACGATCCCGTAGTGATCCGCGAGGCGCTCTTGCGCGAGCATCACCGTGGCGGGCAGAGCTTCTACGTGGCACCGCGCATCGGCGACCTCGACGAGCTGCGCACCGATCTGAAACAGCTGGTGCCCGAGATCAAGGTCGGCGTCGCTCACGGCCAGATGCCCGCGAGCGAGCTCGAGAAGGTCATGAGCGCCTTCGACGACGGCGCCTTCGACGTGCTGCTCTCGACCAACATCATCGAGTCCGGCCTCGACATACCCACCGCGAACACGCTGGTGGTGCACCGCTCGGACATGTTCGGCCTGGCGCAGCTCTATCAGCTGCGCGGCCGCATCGGGCGCGGCAAGCAGCGGGCTTACGCCTATCTCACCTTGCCGCAGGGCAAGCATCTGACCGCCACCGCGCAGCGCCGGCTCGAGGTCATGCAAACGCTGGATACGCTGGGCGCCGGCTTCACGCTTGCGAGCCACGACATGGACATCCGCGGTGCGGGCAACCTCCTCGGCGAGGAGCAGTCCGGTCACATCCGCGAGGTCGGCATCGAGCTCTATCAGCACCTCCTCGAGGAGGCCGTGGCGAACGCGCGGAGCGGCGTCGCCACGCTCGGCGAGGCGCCCGGTGACTGGACGCCGCAGATCACCATCGGCATGCCCGTGCTGATCCCGGAGAGCTACGTCTCGGACCTGAATGTGCGGCTCGGTCTCTACCGGCGGATCGCGGCACTGATGGATCCCCGCGAGATCGACGCCTTCGCCGCCGAGCTCGTCGACCGCTTCGGCTCCTTGCCACCGGAGGTCGAGAACCTCCTCGACATCATCGCCATCAAGCAGCTCTGTCGCGCCGCCGGGATCGAGAAGGTGGAGGCGGGCCCGAAAGGCGCCGTGCTGAGCTTCCACCAGAACCGCTTCGCCAACCCCGCGGGCCTGGTCGATTTCCTGCAGGCGCAAGCGGGCACCGCGAAGCTCCGCACGGATCAGAAGCTGGTGGTGATGCGCTCCTGGGAGACAGACAAGGAGCGGCTCACCGGCGTGCGCCGCCTCCTGGAGCAGCTCGCCAAGATCGCGGAAGCGCCGCCGCCCCCCCAGGCAAAAGCGCCGGCGGCGAAGGCACCACCGGCGAAGTCACGCGCGGCGCGCTGACCTACTTAGCGGGCGCCGGTGCCGCCTGCTCCGTCTTCAACAGATCGAACAGTGGGAAGAAGAACTCCGGCTCCTGGGCGCCGGAGACCACGTATTTGCGCTCGAAGATGAAGCAGGGCACCGCGTTGATGCCGATGCGGCGCGCGCTCATGTCCTCGGCGAGCACCTCCTCGGCGCCTTCGGGGCTCGCGAGGAAGCGCGCGGTCTCCTCGGCGTCGAGGCCGGCCTCCTCGGCGATCTCGGCAAGCGTCTCGCGCTCGCCGATATTCCGGCCCGCGATGAAATAGGCGTTGAAGAGCGCCTCGACCACCGCGTCGGCCGCGCCGGCCTCGGTCGCGTGGCGGATCAAGCGGTGGGCGTCGCGGGTGCTGGGCGTCACTTGGATGCGCTCGAAGTGGAAGGGGATGCCGACAGTGGCGCCCACGTCGGTGACGTTCTGGTAGATGCGACTCGCATGCTGGCCACCGCCGAACTTGGCGGCGATGTAGCGCTCGCGCGCCATGCCCTCGGGCGGCATGTCCGGGTTGAGCTGGAACGGATGCCAGAGGATCTCGACCGCGACCTCCGGCCGCTGTTCCAGGGCCGCGGCGAGCCGGCGCTTGCCGATGTAGCACCAGGGGCAGATCACATCCGAGACGACGTCGATGCGCATGAGCGAACTCCGATCGTACTTCCTAGGGAGTCTAGCACGGGCCGCCACCGCGGCGAGAGGTGGTTGCCTTGACCCTGGTCGGGCACCCCGCGAGGATGCCTATGATGTCCGCAGCGCACATCTTCGACGCACCTTTCCTGGCGCGGCGCGCCGCGAATTTCGCGGCTTTGACCCCGCTCTCGTTCCTCGCTCGGGCGGCCGCGGTCTATCCGGAGAAGATCGCGGTCATCCACGGTGAGCAGCGCTTCACCTATGCCGAGTTCTATCGCCGGTGCTGCCGCCTCGCCGACGCGCTCCGGCGGCGCGGGATCGGTCTCGGCGACACCGTCTCGGTCATGGCGCCGAGCGTGCCGGCACTGCTGGAGGGGCATTACGGGGTCGCCATGGCGGGCGGCGTGCTCAACGCGCTCAACTACCGCCTCGACGCACGCTCGATCGCCTTCATCCTCGATCACTGCGGCGCCAAGGTCCTGATCACCGACCGTGAATATTCCGCCACCATTCGCGCGGCGCTCAGCCAGGTCGCGCGGCGCCCGATCGTCATCGATATCGACGATCCCCTGTGCGAGGGCGGCGATCTCTTAGGCGAGATGGATTATGAGGCCTTCCTCGCGACCGGCGACCCGGAGGCACCTTGGCAGCCGCTCGCGGACGAATGGCAGGCGATCGCGCTCAGCTACACCTCCGGCACCACCGGTAAACCCAAGGGCGTGGTCTATCACCACCGCGGCGCCTTCCTGAACGCGATCGGCAACAGCATTGTCTTCGGACTGACACCGGCCTCGGTCTATCTCTGGACCCTGCCGATGTTCCACTGCAGCGGCTGGACCTACACCTGGGGCGTGACGGCCGCGGCGGGCACGCATGTGTGCCTCCGCCGTGTCGACCCCGCGGTGATCTTCTCGGCGATCGCGGAGCATGGCGTGACCCATCTCTGCGGCGCGCCGATCGTGCTCAACATGCTCGTCAACGCACCCGAGAGCGTGCGGCGCCGCTTCGATCGCACCATCGAGGTCGCGACCGGTGGCGCGGCGCCACCCTCAGCGATCATGGCGGCCATGGAGCGCATGGGATTCAGAGTGACGCACCTCTACGGCCTCACGGAGTCCTATGGTCCCGCGACCCTCTGCGCCTGGCAGGAGCCGTGGGACGGTTTCGAGCTCGAGGAGAAAGCGCGCATGATGGCGCGCCAAGGCGTGCGTTCGCTGACGCTCGACGGTGCGCGGGTGGTGGACCGGGAAACTCAGACAGACGTACCGCCCGACGGCGCCACCATCGGCGAGCTCCTGATCCGCGGCAACACCATCATGAAGGGCTACCTCAAGAATTCCGCGGCGACCGACGACGCCTTTGCCGGCGGCTGGTTCCACACGGGCGACCTCGCAGTCATGCATCTCGACGGCTATGTCGAGATCAAGGACCGCGCCAAGGACATCATCATCTCCGGTGGCGAGAATATTTCCTCGCTCGAAGTGGAGGAGGCACTCTATCGCCATCCCCAGGTGCTAGAGGCGGCCGTCGTGGCGCGACCCGACGCGAAATGGGGCGAGACACCCTGCGCCTTCGTCACGCTGAAGCCTGGCGCTGACGTCGATGCTGCCGGCATCATCGGGTGGTGCCGCGATCACCTCGCGCGCTACAAGGTGCCGCGGACCGTTGTGTTCGGCCCGCTGCCGAAGACATCCACCGGGAAAATCCAGAAATTCGCGCTGCGGGAGCAGGCGAGGGCCCTGGTTTGACGACCGCCGGACCGGCCGGCATTCTCCCGCGCAATCGACATCGGAGGTCGCGATGAAACCGGAACTCCTGCTCGTCTGCTCGCTTTACGACGGCACCGAGAAGCAGCTCGACGAGCTCTATACCGTGCACCGTCTCTGGGAGGCGAAGGATCAGGCGGCGCTGCTCAAGGACGTGCGCGACCGCGTGCGGGCAATCTCCACCATGGGCGCGATCGGTTGCAAGGCGAACCTCATGGACGCGCTCCCCAAGGCCGAGATCATCGCGTGCTTCGGCGTGGGCGTCGACGCCATCGACCTCAAGGCCGCGAAGGAGCGCAAGATCGCGGTCACCAACACGCCGGACGTGCTGACGGAATGCGTCGCCGATCTCGGCATGACGCTCCTGCTTGCGGCAGCGCGCCAGATCCCGCAAGCCGACCGCTACGTCCGCGATGGCAAGTGGCTCAAGGCGAATTATCACCTCTGCCAGCACGTGGGCGGGCGGACGCTGGGGATCGTGGGACTAGGCCGGATCGGCGAGGCGGTCGCGAAGCGCGCCTCGGCATTCGGGATCAAGGTCGTCTATCACAGTCGGCGCAAGAAGGCGGGCGCGAGGTATCCTTATTACGAGGACATCAAGAAGCTGGCCGCCGATGTCGACTACCTCATGCTGACGCTGCCGGGCGGCGCAGAGACGAAGCACCTCGTCAACGCCGACGTCCTGAAGGCGCTCGGGCCCGAGGGCACGCTCATCAACATCGCCCGCGGCTCCATCGTCGACGAGAAGGCGCTAGTGCAGGCGCTCAAATCAGGCGCGCTCGGCGCCGCCGCCCTCGACGTCTTCGAGGCCGAGCCCAAGGTGCCGGAGGAGTTGCTCGCGATGGACAACGTGGTGCTCCAGCCGCACCAAGGCAGCGCCACCCACGACACCCGCGCCGCCATGGGCCAGCTCGTGATCGACAATCTGGTCGCCCACTTCGCGGGCAAGCCGCTACTGACCCGCGTGGTGTAGCCGCTCAGTTCGGCAGTCGATCAGGCCCGTCGCCGAGGCGCTTTCCGCTCAGGCGCTCGAGCTCCAGCAGCACCGCCGCGCTGTCGTATTTCTCGCCGCCATGGGCGCAGAGCTGCTCGAAGAGCTGGTTGGCGCGCTCGGCCATGGGAAGAGTGACTCCGAGTTCGCGCGCGGCCGCCAGGATCGTGCGACCGTCCTTGCGGATGGTCCAGGCGGGACCGCCAGGGATGAAGTTCCGCTCCAGCATGTGCCCGCCGTGGATCTGCAGGATTTTGCTGTCCGCGAAGCCGCCGGAGAGCGCCTGGCGCACCGCCGCGGGATCGGCGCCGCCCGCGGACGCCAGCAGCAGCGCCTCGGCGACGGCGGCCATGGTGACGGAGACGATGACCTGGTTGCAGAGTTTTGCGAGTTGTCCCGAGCCCACGGGTCCCACGCGCGTCGCGCGGCCCATAGCCGCGAAAACCGCCGCGGCGCGCGTGAAGTCCGACTCGCTGCCGCCCGCCATGATTGCGAGCGTGCCGGCCTTGGCGCCGGGCGTGCCGCCGCTGACGGGCGCATCGAGGTAGCCGATGCCTGACGCGGCGAGACGCTCGGCGTGAGCGCGGGCGCGCTGCGGCTCGGCCGAGCTCATGT
>DATEGF010000401.1:0-2710 GCA_035280245.1 Allostellaceae bacterium | reverse complement strand
TGAACGCGAATGCCGTCCCATTTCCATTCGCCCAAAAAATCTTTCGGGTCGAGCGCCGCCAGATCGCTATCCTCGATCGCGTGGGCGAGCATCGCGGGCCGGAAGGGCGCGGCATCGCGGCTCGCCGGCTTGTGGCCGCGGCCTTCCAGCCAGGCGAACAGTTCGACGTAGGGCGGCCGCAGGTCGGGCCAAATCAGCTCAACCTCTTGCGGGTCTTTGTTGCCCAGCGCAGCGGCCGCGGTCTTCGCAAGCCGCGCCGAGACGCCGATTCGCAAGCCGCCGGTCACAAGCTTGAGCAGCGCCCAGCGCCCGGTCTCGTCAAGTCGATCGAGCCAACGCGCAAGCTGCCCTGGCAACTCCGATTTGCCGAGCGAGGAGAGCGCAGTAACGACCGAAGACAACAACAACTCATCATGGCGTTGCGAACCGTCACCATGATCCACCTCGAGGGCTTGCGTGCAAGCGGAGGGGGAAGCATCCCAAGTTTGCAGTGAGGTACCGGCTTGCGTGCGAGGCTTCCACATCAGCGCGACGGTCTCGGAAAGGTCACCGACATAATCGTAGGACAATTCGAACAGCACCGGGTCGACACGCTCGGCGATCAGCGCGCGGATCATGCTGGGCTTGGCATGCTGGAAGCTCAACGCGCCGGTAAGTGCTGCGAGCGCGAAGCCACGCTCGGGGTCAGGCGTGCTGCGGAAATAGTCCGTCATCAGCCGCAGCTTGTTGTTGCGGCCCGGCTCGTAGGCGAGGCGATCGAGCAATTCGGCGAAGCGGTTCATGACATCCTGCCGAGATTGGCATTTTGAATAGCGCCATCGGTCTCGTCCTCGTCGCCATAGCCGAGGATATCCAGCGGCCGGGCTTGCAGTCCGCGGGTCACGCTCCAGTGCACGAGCGCCTCTTCCTGGCCGTGCGTGACCCAGATATCCGAGGCGCCGGTCGCGGCGATGGTGGCAGTGAGACCGTCCCAGTCGGCGTGATCCGAAATCACCAGCGGCAATTCGACCAGGTGCTGGCGCGCACGGGCACGCACGCGCATCCATCCCGAGGCAAAGCAAGTCACCGGGTCGGGGAAGCGTCGCGACCATAAGTCCTTCAAGGTCGACGGAGGACAGAGCGTGATGGTACCGGCAAGCTCTGCCTTGTTCGCCGCGCGCGCGAGCTCAAACCGTCCGAGATCGATGCCCCGACTCTCGTAGTAGCGCGTAATCTTCTCCATCGCGCCGTGCAGGTAGATCGGCTGGTCGTATCCGGCCTCGCGGATCAGCGCGATCACGCGCTGCGCCTTGCCGAGCGAATAGGCACCGACGAGATGCGCGCGGTCGGGAAATAGCGCGACGGAACGCAGGAGCTTTGCTATCTCGGCCTCGGCGTTGCCGTGACGAAAGATCGGCAGCCCGAAGGTTGCCTCGGTGATGAATACGTCACAGCGGACGAGTTCGAAGGCGACGCAGGTCGGATCCACGACATTCTTGTAATCGCCCGAGGCCACGACTCGCAGACCGTTTGCCTCGACGGCGATCTGCGCCGAACCAAGCACGTGCCCCGCGGGGTGGAATGTCACCCGTGCGCCCCCGAGCGTAACGGTCTCGCCGTAGCGGACCGCCTGCGTCGAGGCGGCGAAGTTCGCGCCATAGCGTA
Organism: Allostellaceae bacterium; assembly: GCA_035280245.1. GTDB lineage: Bacteria > Pseudomonadota > Alphaproteobacteria > ATCC43930 > CGMCC-115725 > DASZHJ01. Next base: position 1,066 of record DATEGF010000401.1, on the reverse strand, counting down.
GGAGCATGAGATCGAGCGTCTCCTGGGTGGCGAGCACCGCGCCATGGCCCGCGCGCGCATGGTCGGAGTGGCCGTGCGTGATCACAGCCTTGTCCACCGGCTGCGTGGGATCGATATGGAAACCGCCGATTTTGCAGTACACGCCGGCGGGCGTCGGCAGGAGAATATCTTCGGGCCGCATTGGCTTGAGATATGGTGTAAATGACGCAATGACAGGTGGAGCGCTGTTCGTTCGCCAATCAGCACGATCTGTCGGCACTAAACCCCAGCGTTGCGTCAGGAAGGAAGCGGCAATGAAACATATCCTGCGAGGGGTCATCGCGATTGCTGCGGTCGTGCTGCTGAGCCCTGCCGGCGCGCAGGACACACCGGAAATGCCGAAGGTGCGGCTGGCGGTCGGCGGCAAATCGGCGATCTTCTATCTACCGCTCTCAATCACCGAACGGCTCGGTTACTTCCGGGACGCGGGCCTTGCGGTTGAGATCAGTGATGTGCAAAGCGGCGCCCGCGCCCTGCAGTCGCTCGTTGGCGGCAGTGCCGAGGTGGGCGTCGGCACTTTCGACCACACCATCCAGATGCAGTCCAAAGGCCAGGCGGTCGTAGCCGTCACGCAATACGGGCGCTATCCCGGATTCGTCCTCGGCACGATTGCATCGAAATCCATCGCCTACCGCGGGTCACAGAGCCTGAAAGGATTGACGATCGGCGTCACCTCGCCCGGCTCCAGCACCCATTTCATGGCGGCTTATATGCTCGTGCGCAGCGGCCTTAAGCCCGATGACGCGTCGTTCGTCGGCACCGGTGTAACCTCGACTGCGGTGGCGGCGGCACGGCGGGCGGAGATTGACGCCATCGTCAGCTCCGATCCTATGATCAGCCTCATGCAAAGCGAAGGTCTGGTGAAAGTCGTGGCAGACACACGCACGCCCGAGGGCACGCAGGCGGTCTATGGGGGGCCTTATCCCGGTGGCGTGGTCTATACGACCGCGGATTTCATCGCGAAGAATCCCCGCACCGTGCAAGCCATCGTCACTGCCTTCGTGCGCGCGCTGAAGTGGATGTCGGC
>DATEGF010000400.1:0-19556 GCA_035280245.1 Allostellaceae bacterium | reverse complement strand
GTCGATCGGGCCGCTGTTGATGATGTCCCCGCTGAAGCTCGTGACAGCGTTGAGGGCTGAGAATGGAATCGTGTCCGCGTGGGCGATGACGATGCCGCCCGCCGCGCTCCCATGGGCGAAGATGAGGCCGGAGTTCGTGATGCCCCCGCTGAAGGTGGGGGTCGCGTCGAAGATACCGGCTGCAAAGCCGGCGCCCGTGCCGGCGGTGTTGTGCTGGAAGGCCTCGGCCAGGATGCTGCCGCTGTTGGTGATGCCACCGAAGAAGATGCTGCTGCCCGCGGCGTAGATACCGGCCGCGACACCGTTACCCGTGGTGGAGCTGCGGTTGGAGACTGCCTGGATCAGGGCCCCCGCGCTATTGGTGATGCCCCCCGCGAAGGTCGGCGAGAGAATGTAGATGCCGGCCGCGGTGCCCGTGCCCTCTGCCGTCATCGATCTGGCGTTGAGGATGCCCCCCTTGATCAGCGAGGCGCCGTCGGCCTGGATATCGAAGGACTTGAGACCGCTGCCGCCGAGATTCGATGCCGTGATGCTGCCGCTGTTCTGGATCGAGCCGCTGATGGTGCCGATGACCAGGATCGCGTGGCTGGTTGCAGTCCCCGCGCCGAAGTGATTGTCGATCGTCTTGCCCGCGGGGTTGACCAGGTTCCCGCCAAGGACGGTAAGGACCTCGATGCAATCGGGAGGCGACGCGGCGTTGGTGAAGCTGCCGCCGCCGCTCACGTCGGTGCACACGGCCACCGCGACGCTGGGACTCAGCGCCACGATAATCGCGGCAGCAGAGGCGCTCGTCAGAAGGTGCCGGAAGCGACGCTGGTCGAGCTTCATTCTGTTCCCCCAATTTTCCGGGCCCTGCGATGGCAGCGCCGCGACGAACTACAACCAACCTCCACGGCGCGCGCGCCTCGCACGCCCCCAACGACAGCCGCCCTCGCACGAGTGGGTCTGCGTCGGTGCGCGATTATGGCCGTTGCGGCAGAGTTTCAGCAATTGGAGACAAGCGGTTAGCTCGGTCGATCCCGACCGCCGGACCGGGCGCGTAGCACTCTTTCGGACTACAGGCACCGCTCCCCCTGTCTCGGGCGGTGATTCCAGGACTGTTTGCCCCAACGTTCCGAGCACGTCAGTAAGTCAACTGGAACGGGCGCTTTCGGGTCGACCGTCGCATCCTTGGGGCGGCCGGGTCAGAGAGTGCGACCGCTCATCCAAAGGGAGCGTGTCCGAAAAGCCATAGTGCCGAGAAAAGTGACGGAGGCCGCCGCGAACGCTCCCCGCGAGCGGGGCGTCGGAGGCCTGCCGTCGACGGGTCGTGCCGAGCCGGGACCCGCCGACGATTCGCGCTCAGCCTCGGCGCGGCAGTACGTCGAGCTCGGGGAGCGTCGCGGTGGTGAGAGCCGCCTCGCCGTGGCGCGCACGGAAGCGCCGGACGTAGTCAAGCCGCGCGATGCTGTTGGGGTCGCTCGGGTTCAGAACATAATAGCTCGTCGGCGTATTGGTTATGCCGACTGAGCGAGCGCGGAGACGGTCGAAGACCGTGCGGTCCGCCGTGCGGCCGCGCGCGTCGGCGGACATCGGCACGGTCCAGGCGATGACGGCGCCCAGGCATTTGAGCTTGTCGATCATCAGGCTGTTCGGATCGACGAAGCCGCCGAACTCATCGCGATAGATCCCCCTCCCCGGACCCACGGATTCCCAGCGATCGAGCGCGATCGGCTGCAGCGTGTCGGGATCGACGAACCAGCGGAGCGTATAGGCCCAATCACGGCCCTCGATCGCGGCGCGCAGCCGCGCGAGATGGGTCTCATGCAGCCAATTGTCGTCGTCGAGATAGGCGACGTATCGGCTGTTGGCCGCGTAGGTCAGCATGGTGCGGAGCGCGCCGCCGTCCTGCGCGAGATAGAGCCCGCCGTGCCGAACCGATGTCGAATAGCCGAGATCGAGCACGGTGACGGCGTGGTGCGGCGGGCGCTCTGCCAGGAGCTCGTCGATGAGGGCGGGATCGCCGCGCACGACGTCGAGCCCGATCAGCACGTGAATGCGCGCGATGCCGGTCTGACGGAACACCGACCTGACCGCGCGCGCGAGGCTCGGCCGACACGTGGTCGGGATCACCACCGCGGCGTCGAAGGGCTGCTGCAGCGGCTGGCTGTAGTGGAACGAGGTCGCCAACGGTAACACGTCGCGCGATCCCCGGCCCGTGGCTAACTCGCGTGCCGCGGAAAGATCCGCCCCGGCTGGAAGCCCGGGTCGGCGAGCTCCGGGAACACCGCGCTGTTGCGCAGCGCGCGGCAGCGCTCCAGGAAACGCCGCTCGAATTCGAGCGCGGTCGCCGTGAGCGCGCCCGACTTCTCGATTTCCTCGAACTCGACGAACTCGAGCTTGCCGTCGATGACGCGCGTGCGCCGCACGAAGCGGCTGAAATGCGAGCTCGGGCCCACGTAGTAGCGGCAGTAAACGGTGGGCTCGGAAAAGCTCTGAAAGTACTTCCCCAAGAGTTGGAAGAAGACGCCGTCCTCACCGGCCATGCCGGTGCGGAACACGGCGTCCTCCGGGAAGCCGCCGATCAACTCCACCGTGCTCCGGCGCAGCATCTTGTTGGACGGCATGAAGTTGATCGCGCCGGCGATGTGCAGCACGTGAACCTCGTGCGGGCAGTCCACCAGCTCGATGTTGGTGTAGACCGCGGAAATCCGCGCATGCTCGCGAAAGCGCCGCAGGGCCGTGGTGAAGAACCCTTGGAGATAGCTGTCGTCGGCATCGAGGAAGCAGATGAACTCGCCCTTGGCGCGGCGCAGGCCGGTGTTACGGGCGGGCCCGGGTCCGGAATTTTCGGCGTGCCCGACCATGCTGACGTTGGCATGACGCCCTGAGAGCGCGCGCGCGAGGCCAACGGTGTCGTCGGTCGAGCAATCGTCGACCAGGATGATCTCGACGCCGATATCGCCCTGGGCCAGCACGGACTCCACGGCCGCCGCCAAGGTCCTGGCGGCGTTGAAGCAGGGGATCACGACGCTGACGATCGTCGGGAGCATGACCGAAGTATAGGCGAGCCGATCGCACGACCTCACCGAAAACCGGACTCTCCCGGATCGCCTCGCGCCCAAACGATGCGGGCGGGACCGGGTGGATGGATCGCCTCGGCCACCGCGTACATGACATCGCGCACCTGCATTTGCGCGCGAATGAGCCCTCGCATATTAATGACAGGAAAGTCATAATAGCCTCATGCGACCGCATCCAAGTCCCCTAGGGCCCAGCCCGCGATCATGAGTGACCTGCAACGAACGCCCTTCGTCGGTCCGGGCGAGTCCGCAGCGCAGGAGCGGCCCGCCGACAAGATTTCCTTCGATTTTCGAGCGATGCTCCACCAGGTCGAGGCGCTGCTGGACAAGCAGATCTTCTTCGTCGGCGGCGTCGAGAAATCAGGAACCAGCTGGCTGCAGCGGCTCCTCGATCTGCATCCGGAAGTGACTTGCACGGGCGAGGATCATCTCGGCGAATCCCTGTTTCCCGCCATCCGGACCGCCCTCGAGACGCGCAACAAGTTCAGCCTCGAGGGCACGAGGAATCCGCTTCGCTACGAGATGAGCGAGGGAATCCAAGTTCATGATTCTCGCGATCTCCTCTACCTCTTCACATCCGCGATAGCGTTATTGCTGCTGAAGCCGACCGGGAAATCGCCCAAGGCAATCGGCGAGAGAAGCGCGCACAACGTCTATCATTTCGAGCACTTCGCGGTGCTCCTCCCAGGCATTAAATGCATTCACATCGTGCGCGACCCGCGCGATGTCGCCGTCTCTCAGTGGCACCATATCCAACTCTGGGCGCCGCCGGATCATCCCATACGCTCGCGCAGCAAGTCCGCGGTCGCGGAGGAATATGCAACCGTTTGGACGGCGGCCCTCGCCCGCGGCGTGCAGTTCGGGCAGCGCAACCCCGAGCGGTATTTCGAGCTCCGCTACGAGGATCTGATCGAGCGGACGGCGCCAACCTTGAGCCCGATGTTTCGTTTCCTCGGCGTCGATGACAGCCTCGAGGTCGCCCAGCGGTGCGCGGACGCCGCCTCCTTCGAGAAGCTGACGGGCGGGCGGGCGCGCGGCCAGGAAGACACGCGATCCTTCTTCCGCAAGGGTGCCGTGGGCGACTGGAAGAACCACCTCGACGCCAAGACCAACGCTGCCGTGATCGCCAGGGCCGGCCCGATGATGCGCCGTTTCGGCTATCTTTGAGCGGCGGCGCCGAGCACGACGACGATCGCTCCAAGAGTCCGCAAGGCCGATTGCCCCACCTCGACGAAAGTGAAATTGTGCCGCCGGTCGCAGCCGGGCGAGCAGGAAGCCGGACCAGAATGGCCAAGAAGGGTATTGCTAAATTCGATTTCGCGGCGATCGCCAGTGACATCCAGGACCTCGCCGGGAAGCAGATTTTCTTCGTCGGTGGCGTGGTCAAGTCCGGTACGAGCTGGGTCCAGCATCTCCTCAACTTGCACCCGCAGGTGAGCTGCGGCGGCGAGAGTCATTTCATCGATTCGCTTTTCCCGCGGTTGAAGACCGCGCTCGAGGAGCACAACCAGCACATTCTGGACAGGGCGCAGAACGCCTTTCGCTACGAGGTCGGCGAGGAGCCGACCATCTACGGGCGGGACGAGCTCCTCCACCTCTTGTCGACCGCAATCCTGCTCCTCATGCGCGCCGAGGCCCGCGGAAAGCCGGCCCTCGCGATCGGCGAGAAAACCCCCAGTAATCTCGAGTCATTCGTCATGCTCGGAGGCCTGATTCCCGGCTCGAAATGCGTCCAGATCGTCCGCGACCCCCGCGACGCCGCCATCTCGGCCTGGTATCACAACTGGCGCATGAACCCTCCGGAGGCGAACAAGACTGCGCCGACCCTGGCGCAATTCGTGATGGGCTTCACGGAGCGCTGGGCGGACTCCGTCGGGCGCGGCCTCGAGTTCGCCGCGGCCCATCCCGATCGGTATCTCGACATCCGTTACCGCGACCTCCTCGCGGAGCCCGGGCCGACGCTGGCGCGCCTCTGCCGGTTCCTGGGCGTCGATGACGGCGAGAGCGTGGTGCGCGGCTGCGTCGAGGCCGCGTCCTTCGAGCGGCTGAGTGGCGGACGGCCACGCGGCCAGGAGAATCTCGGGTCGTTCTTCCGAAAAGGCGTCACCGGCGATTGGACGAACTACCTCGACGCCGAGACGCAAGCCCACGTCATCGAGAAAGCGGGTCCGCTTATGGCGCGCTACGGCTTTCGCTGAGCGCCCGCCATCTCCACGACCGCGGCGCGCACGCGGGTCATGACGCCCGTCCAGTCGCCGGGCGCGCGCTGCCGGAACAGCCGAAGGGTCGGATACCACGGGCTGTCGTCGCGACCGCGCATCCAGCGCCAGTCCTCGCGCGTGGGGAGCAGGACGAAGGCCGGCTTGCCCAGCGCGCCCGCGAGGTGCACGGGCGCGCTGTCGACGCTCACGACCAGGTCGAGGCGCATGATGGCCGCCGCGAGATCGGCGAAATCGGCGATGCCGGGATCGAGATCGCGCGCGACGGCATCGAAGCCGACCGCCGCCAGATCGGCGGCGCGGGCGCCTTTCTGCAAGCTGAAGAGCTCGACGCCGCCGATGTCGGCGAGCGCAAAGAAATGGTCGAGCGGCATCGACCGGTTCGCATCGTTCAAGTGCTTCGGGTTGCCGGCCCAGGCGATGCCCACGGCGAGCCTGGTACCGGCCGGGCGCTCGATCGCCGGCCCCGGCACGCCGCTCGCAGGCGTGAGATAGGGGACCGCGCGCGGCAAGGTCTCGAGCGTGACCCCGAGCCGGTGCGGCAATGAGAGGACCGGCAGATGGAAATCGACCACGCCCGGCATCGGCGCCCCATGGACCAGGTTCATCGCGATGCCGGGGAACCCCTCCATCAGCCGCATCATCTCGGGCGGACAGGAGAACAGCACGCGCGCGCCCTGCGCGGCGAGCGCTGGAATGAACCGGATGAATTGCAGCGTATCCCCGAACCCCTGCTCCGTGTGCACCAGGATGGTCCGGCCGGCGAGGCTCTCGCCGCGCCAGGGCGGCATGGTGAAATAGCCGAGCTTGGTCTCGTTGCGCTGAAAGCGGATCTCGTAGCCCGCGAAGCCGCGTGCGAAGTTGCCCTGGCGCAGTTGCGCCAAGGCGCGCGTCCAGCGCATCTCCACATGGTCCGGCTCCCGCTCGACCGCCCGATCGAAGTACCGGAGCGCTTGCTCGCCGTCGCCGAGGTCCTCCAGCAGCAAGCCGAAGCGGTAGAGGAGCGCCGGCGAATCGGGCTCGAGCTCCAGCGCGCGGCCGAGAGCCCGCGACGCCTCCTCGAGGCGGCCGAGCTGACGCAGGTAAGTGCCGAGGTTCGCAAGGATGGTGACGCCGTTGGGCGCCACCGCGGCCGCGCGCCGAAGGCAGGCCACCGCCGCCAGCACCTTGTTCTGCCCGGCCAGCAGATTCGCCAGGTTGTTGTAGGCGTCGGACGCGCCGGCATCGAGCTCGATGGCCCGGCGATAGAGCCGCATCGCGCCCTCGACGTCCCCCGCCTGGTGTCGAGCGAGCGCCGCCGTGAAGGCGCCGGGCGCGTCGAGCGGCAAGTCGCCCACCGCGCTCGGCGATCGCGTGGTGACGGGCGTGTCGTTCATCTCATCGGTCGCCGGTCAGGCCGGCGTCTCGATCGGCAGCTCCCGGAGCAGCGGCTCCAGCTGGGTCTTGTACGGCAGCCAGCGCCCGATCGAGCTTCGATAGAGGGGTTTGCGCACCTGGATCGCGCTCGCGGTCTTCACGGGCCGCTTGCTCTCGTGGAACGCTAGGCAGGCCGGGTCCCACTCCAGTCCGCAGTACGCCACGATGCGGCGAGCCTGCGCCTCGAGATCCTCCACCACCTCCTCGTACTGCACGTCGAGCATGCCGCCCTGCGGCAGGACCTGCCGCCAGTACTCCATCAGCTCAGTATACTTGCGGTAGTAGCGGCCGAGCTCACCCAGCTCATAAGAGAAGTTCTGCTCGCCCGAGAACAGCTTCGAGAAGCAGGAGAGGCAGGTGTCCACGGGATTGCGCATCGTGTGGATGATGCGTGCATTCGGCAGCGCCAGATGAATGAGGCCCACGTAGAAGAAGCTCGACGGCATCTTGTTCGTGATGCGCGGCGCGTCCGCCGAGTGTTCGCGCAGGAGCCGAACGTATTGCGCGCCCATTCGCCGCAGGTGCTCGGCGGTGAACGACGGCATGAATTCCGGATAGGGGATGACGGCGCCGTCGGGCCCGTGGACCGTCTTCACCACCTTGTCGAATTCCTTGAGCTCGCCCGCGCCGAACACCTTGGGGTGGCACGCCAGCACCTGCTCGACGAGCGTGCTGCCCGAGCGCGGCATACCGACGATGAAGATCGGGACGTCCGAGGGGTCGCCACCGCCCGCCTGGCTTCGCATCAGCTCCGGCGAGGCCACCTCTCGGATCCGTTCGAAGAGCCAGAGCGTCTCTTTCTCGGGGTAGTCGATCTTCTGGCGCTTCAGCGCGCAGCCCTTCAGCATGTGCCCGAACGACTCGCCGTGGCGTTTGAGATCGCCATAGACCTTGCTGAGCGCGAAGTGGAGCTGCATCTGATCGTCCTCGGGCAAGGACGGCAGATCCATCGCCAGCTCCTCCATGGCCAGCAGATCGGGATCGTCGGCGGACTTGAACGATTTGGCGTCGACCAGATTGATGAAGACAGCAGTCGCCTTGGGCTCGAGGCGCCGGGCCGTGTAATAGCACTCCATCGCCTCATCGACGCGGCCGAACTCCTTGAGGGCGTTGCCCAGGTTGTTGTGGGCGTCGACCATGTCGGGCTTGTTCGCGATCGCCGCTCGGAAGCTCGCCATCGCCTGCTCGGTCTTGCCCTTGTCGAGGAGGATCCGTCCCGCGAGGTTGTGCGCGTCGGCTTCGTTCGGGAGCAGGGCGAGCGCACGCCCGAGCGCCGCCTCGGCCTCCTCGACGCGATCGAGCGCGAACAGCGCGGAACCGAGGTAGACGTAGGTGCGCCCGCTCCGCGGATCGAGGGCCACCGAACGCGTCAGGATCTCGACCGCCTCCTCCTCGCGGTCGAGCTCCATCAAGGCAAGCGCCAGGTTGTTGAGGGTCGGCGGATCCTCGCCCTTCAAGGCCAGCGCCTTGCGATAGATCGGCTCGCTCTCGGCCGCCTTCTTCTGGTCGCGCAGCGCCGTGCCCAGATTGTTATAGGCCTCGGCGTAATTCGGCCTGAGCTCGATCGCCCGGTTGTAGGCAACCACGGCCTCGTCGAGGCGCTTCGTCGTGCGCAGCACGTTGCCGAGATTGCTGTAGGCCTCGGCGAAACCGGGGTCGAGCGCCAGCGCGCGGCGGTAGCACTGCTCGGCAGGCTCGTAGTCGCCATCGTCGAAGTAAGCGATGCCGAGATTGCTGAGCGCCGAGGGATGATTGGGATCGAGCTCGATCGCCCGGCGGCCGGACGCGATCGCCTCCTTCGGCCGGCCGCTGAGCCTCAGCATCTCGCCGAGGTTGCTGTGGTAGAAGGCGATGTCGCCTCTGGCGGCGACCGCCTGCTGCAAGAGCTCGACGCCGGCGGGCAGGTTGCCTACCTGGTGGGCGATAACCCCGAGCAGATGCAGCGCCGGCGCGTTCTGCGGGAACGACTGCAGGACCTGCCGACAGAGGCTCTCGGCCTCGCCCAGTTGTCCCGCCGCGCGCTTCTGCTCGGCGAGGGCCACCACGTCGCGCAGAGTCATGAATTGCTGGCCGGCCGCCGCACCCGCTCGCCCGCCACCCATCACATCCGACATGGAACTCCTGCTGTCAAAACCCTCGCGCCAGCGGCAAACGATGCCTGACGCTCAGCGCGCCGGCTCTCGCAGATAGGGTGTGAGCCGGCCGCGCTCGCCGGCCACCACCGCCCGGAGCTCAGCGCCCACGCGCTCGATCACGTCGGTCCATTCTCCGGGCTTGCGCTGCCGAAAAAGCCGCGCGCTGGGGTACCACGGATTGTCCGCGCGCTCCAGCATCCAGCGCCAATCCGGCACCGCGTTCAGCAGCATCCACAGCGGTTTTCCCATGGCGCCCGCGAGATGCGAAACGGAGGTGCAAATGCTCACCACGAGGTCGAGATTGGCGATCACGCCCGCGGTCTCTGCATAGTCCGTGAGCTCCGCCGAGAAATCGGGCACCGCTCCATTGGAGCACTTCGTCAACTCGCCATGCCGCCCGCCAACCTGCAGGCTGAAGAACCTCGTGCCCTCGATCGCGAGCAGCGGCAAGAGCGCCTCGGCGGCGACTGCGCGGTAGCGGTTGTTGACGTGCTTCGGATTGCCCGTCCACACCACGCCAACTTTGAGTTCGGGTCCCGATCCCAGTCGCGCGGCCCATTTGCCGGCGGTCTCGGGGCGCGCGCGCAGATAACCGAGCGGGTTCGGAATCGTGTTCAGCCGGGTCTGGAAGCGATGCGGCAGGCTCACCAGCGCGCAGTGACAGTCGTAGGCCGGGAGCCCCTGGCTCGACGACACGTCGATGCCGGGCATGCTGTCGCCGATCAGGCCGACGACGGGCTGGGGCAGACGCAAAAACACCGTGGCGCCGAGATCTCTCAGCATGGGCAGGTATCGGCAGAATTGCAGCGCGTCGCCGAACCCTTGCTCGCCGTAGATCAGGATCTTCCGACCCGCGGGATTGCTGCCGTCCCAGGCCGGGCCCGGTGGCGCCACGTGGCGTGATTCGGGCATCAGCAGGCGCCACTCGTACTCGGGCCAGCCTTGCGGGAGATCGGCATGCAGGAGATGGAGTATGCCCAGGCCGGTATGGGCGTGCGGCTGGTTTGGATTGAGCGTGAGCGCCCACCGGCAGCTCGACATCGCCTCCTCAAAGCGGCCGGAGATATGGAGCACGCTCGCAAGATTCGCCGCCGCGTCGGCATAGCCGGGCTTCAGCTCCATGGCGCGCGCGTATTCGGGAATTGCCTCCTCGAACTTGTGCTGTTGGCGCAGCACATTGGCGAGATTGTTGTGCGCCTCGGCGAAATTCGGATCGAGCGCCAGCGCGCGGCGGTAATAGCGCTCGGCTGCCGGGAAATCCTCGCGGTCGAAGTAAGCGATACCGAGGTTGTTGAGCGTCGACGGCAGATTGGGCTGCAGCTCGAGCGCCCGTTTCCCGGCGGCGATCGCCTCGTCGAGGCGGCCAGCTTGCCGGCACATCTCGCCGAGGTTGGAGTGGTAGAGCGGTACCGTCCCCTTGACCTTGATCGCCCGTCGAATGAAATCCATCGCGGCGATCAAATCGCCTTCCTGATGGCAGATGATACCCATGAGGTGCAGCCCGTCGGCGTGCTTAGGGCGCTGCTCGACGAGTTGACGACACAGGTCCGCGGCCGCCGCCAGGTGCCCGCTCTGCTGATATTGCCGAGCCAGAGCATACACTTGCTCGACCGGCATGATCTGCTTGGTCTCGGCTAGTTGAATCCGCTCGCCACTCGCCATGATCCCTGCCTACTCGCTACCCGATATTACCGTGCGCTCGCCCCGCCCTGCGGCGTCAGTCGATCGCGCCGGGCCTCCAGCACGGCCCGCAATTCTACGCCGACCCGGCGCACCACGTCGTCCCACGCGCCGCGCGCGCCCTGCCGGAAGAGCCGCAGGGTCGGGTACCACGGGCTGCCGTCGCGGTCGAGCATCCAGCGCCAGTCCGGGACGAAGGCGAGCATCACCCAGGCTGGCCGCGCGAGCGCGCCCGCCAAATGCGGCACCGCCGTATCGGTCGTGATCACGAGATCGAGCGCCTCCAGAGCGCCGGCGGTTTCGGAGAAATTGCTGAGCTCCGGCGAAAGGTCCACGACCCCCGCCGGGAGCCGCGCCAGATCTGCCGCGCGCTCGCCAACCTGGAGCGAGAACCAGCTGACACCCTTGAGTTGGAGCAGAGGCGCCAAGCGCTCGGCCGCGATGGCGCGCCGGGAATTGTGGCCGTACCCGGCGGCGCCCGACCAGACGAGGCCAATTTTGAGCCCCGCACTGCCGGCTAGCCGAGCGCGCCAGCGCTCGGCAGTCGCCGGATCGACCGTGAGGTAAGGCACGGCCGACGGAACCGTCTCGAGGGTCGTGCCGAACACGCGCGGCAAGCTCATCATCGGACACCAAAGGTCGAAGCGCGGCCGCGGCTTCTCAATGGCAACGACCTCGACACCCGGAACCAAGCGACGCGTCAGCTCGACCAGGGGCCGATGCACGGCCACGACAAGGTCGCCGCCGCGCTCCGCGACGGCGGGCAGATAGCGCATGAACTGAATCGAATCGCCGTGCCCCTCCTCGGCCAGGATCAGCAGGGTCCTGCCGGTGAAAGCCTCCCCCTCCCATGGCGGTGCCTCGAGGCGCGAGCGGCCGGGCCGGCGATGGCGCCATTCGAGCTCGCGCCACCCGGCCTCGAAATCACCCGTGATCAGCAGCGCCATGGCGAAGTTGCTGTGAGCCTCGACATAGTCCGGGTCGAGCGCGAGCGCGCGCTGGTAGAGAGGCGGCGCTTCAGCTGCTCGGCCGAGCGCGAGCAGCGCATTGCCGAGGTTGTTGTATGACAGCGGCGAGCTCGGGCTCTCCTCGATCGCCCGCTGATAGCACTCCGCCGCCAGCTCGTACTCGTCGCGGTCGTAGCGCGCGATGCCGAGGTTGTTGAGCACACTGACATTGCGCGGCTCGAGCGCCAGAGCGCAGCCCGCTTCGGAAATGGCCTCATCGAGCCGCTTTGCCTGCCGGCACATCTCGCCGAGGTTCGAGTGGTAGAGCGCCACGCCACCGTCAGCCGCGACCGCGCCCCTCATCGCATCGATGGCGGCCTCGAGATCACCCTTCCGGTGCAGCACGATGCCGAGCAGCTGGAGCGCGGCCGCATGCGTGGGCTGGGCCTTCAGGACTCGCCGGCACAGGTCCTCGGCGCTCGCGAGAGCGCCCTCTGCGCAGCGTCGCTGTGCCAACTGCAGTACTTCCGCGACGGACATCCACCGCTGCTCTGTCATTGCCTGCGCCTCGGCCGCCGCCGGCCCGGCTTCTCCGTCGAAAGATACTGATATAAATGGGAGACTCGTTCCATGGGCGACATCGGTGCCGCGAAATGCTAGCCTCAGCCACACGTGAGCATGTGGCTCTTTCCGGAGCAGTTGTGCATGACCAGATGGGTCCTACTCAAGGGATTGTTGGTGACCGGCTCGGCGCTGGCTGTCGGCGCGGCAGGCGGAGGTGCAGCATTGGCTTGCGATCCATCGATGGTCGTCAGTGGCCCCGGGTCCACTGGCGGCGTCAGCAACAGCGGTAGCGCCGATTGCGTCGTGATCAAGGATGGCGCCGTCGTGAACGGCGATGTCACGAACCAGGCAAGCGGGACCATCGGCGGCGGCAGCGGCTCACCGCAACAGGCCGGCATCGCCGTCCATGACGCCACCATCAGTGGCGCCATCGTCAATCGCGGCGTGATCAGCACGTCGGGGCCCGCGATCAGCGTCACCGGACGGTCTCGGGTGACCGGCGGCATTCAGAACGACGGGGACACGCATGTCGACGCGGGACCCGGCGGCAACGCGCAGGGCATCGTGGTGAGCGGCGGCAACATGACCGGCGGCATCACCAACACCGGCACGATCATCGTGAACGGCGGCAAGGGCCGCGCCGTCGGCATCGGCGTCGGCGCTCCGTCACCGAGCGACAGTCCGCGCCAGGAGCCTCAGCAATAGCACGCGCGAGCGCGCCGCTGACGCCCGCCGAGGCATTTAGCCGGGCGGTCGCGCTTCACCAGACCGGGCAGTTGCATGAGGCCGAGCGCCTCTACCGAGCGCTGCTCGAGAGCGCTCCAGCGCACGTCGATGCGCACAACAATTTGGGCCACCTGCTCGATGCGCTTGGTCGGCCCGCGGAAGCGCTCGGCCACTACGCCAGGGCGATCGAGCTCAAGCCGAACTTTCCCGAGGCGCTCCTCAACTTCGGCAACGCGCTGCAGACGCTCGGCCGCTACGACGAGGCGATCGCCCGATACGCGGGCGCGCTCCGGCTGAAACCGGATTTTGCCGAGGCGCTGCTCAACACCGGCAACGCTCTGCAGGCTCTCGAGCGCAACGCCGAGGCGGTGGCCCAGTACGAAAAGGCTCTCGCGCTGCGGCCGGACTTCGCGGAGGCGCACTATCATCTCGGCTGCGTGCTCGAGAAGGTCGACCGGCGCGACGATGCCGCCGCGCACTACGAGCGTGCGATCGCCCTCAGGCCCGATTATCCGCAGCCCCATAACAATCTCGGCAACATCCTGCGGGCATTGAACCGATACGAGGAAGCGATCGCCCAATTCGAGCGGGCCTGCGCGATCAAGCCCGACTTCGGCCAGGCGCACTGGAACGAGGGGGCGGCGCGCCTCGCCATCGGCGATTTCGAGATCGGCTGGCAGAAGTATGAGTGGCGGCGGCTACTGGGCGTGCTGAAGCTGCGCGGGCCGCAGCCTCTATGGCTCGGCGGCGGCGAGCTCCGCGGCAAGACCATCCTGCTCTTCGCCGAGCAGGGCCTCGGCGATACGCTGCAATTCGTCCGCTATGCGCCGATCGTCGCACGCCAGGGAGCGCGCGTCGTCGCCGAGGTGCAGCCCGAGCTCAAATCGCTGCTCGCAAGCATTCCTGGGGTAACGGTGTGCGCGCGCGGCGAGATGCTGCCACTGTTCGATTGGCAGACCCCGCTCCTGAGCCTGCCCTACACGCTCGGAACCACGCTGGAAACCATCCCCGCGGAGGTCCCTTACCTGTTTCCCGCCGCCGAGAAGCTCGCGCAGTGGCGCTCACAGGTCGAAACGCGCGGCAGGCTGAAGATTGGATTCAAGTGGCGTGCGAACGAGACAACGGGGTCCAACAAATCGATCCCGCTCGAGCTTCTCCGCCCTCTTATGACGATGCCGGGCATTCGATGCGTGGCGTTGGAGCGAGACGTGCTCGATGGCGACGCCCAGCTGCTCCGCGAGTACGGCGACGTCGCCGCACCCGGGACGCAACTGCTGGATTTCGCGGATACGGCGGCCATCGCCTCGATGCTCGATCTCGTGATTTCCGTCGATACGTCGGTCGCCCATCTCGCCGGGGCCTTGGGCCGGCCGCTCTGGCTGCCGCTGCAATTCGGCGCGGATTTCCGCTGGCTTCGCGACCGGAGCGACAGCCCGTGGTATCCGTCCGCGCGCCTCTTCCGGCAGCGCTCGCCGGGCGATTGGCCGGGCGTCGTCGCCGGGCTGACGGAGGAATTGGCGGCATTTGCCAGGCGCGCGTGAGGCCATGCGACTTCACTTCGTAACAGGCGCCAATGACGCCTTCTTCCCAACCTTGCTGGTTCTGCTGCAGTCCTTCGCCGAGCAGATCGGCGGGACACTCCCCTACGTCTGCGACTACGGCTTGGCGATGGGCCAACGAGAGTTCCTGCGCCGCCGCGGCCTTCTGCTCGAGCGTCCGGCGGCGCTTGGCCCACCGATGGGGCCACTGCGGGAGAAAGCCGTCGTTCAGGAGTATTTCCGGCATGCCGGCGTCGACATCGCCGGAGCCGACGCCGTCGTCTGGCTCGACGGCGACCTCACCCTCGTCGGCTGCTCGCGCGGCGATTTCGAGGCCGTCGTCGCGGAGATGGCTCGGCGCGACATCGCGGTCGCGGCCTCGCCCCAGGGCACGATCGCGACCATGCTCGAGGGATTTCAGCGACAGGGCTCGCCGACGGCGCCGTTCGAGCGGCTCTTGCCGGAAGGCACCGATACCGCGAAACCCTACTACTCGACCGGCCTGTTCCTCTGCCGATCACCGAGCTTCCTCGAGCACTGGTCCGAGATGAGCCGGAGGGCCGCGGAGCAGCCGGTGCTCGACCAGAACGCGTTCAACGCGGTCGTGCTGCATGGTGCACAGGCCGTGCTGCCGCTCGATATCGATCTATGGCAGGCCCAAGGCATCACGCTCGATCGCGTGCGCACCGCGCCGGATCGGGCGCCGGGGCGAAGCGCCGTGCTGATCGATGGGCAACCGATCAAGATCCTGCACGCGACCTCGCCGACGATCCGCCATCTCGTTATCGGGCCGGCATCGTTCAGCACCGGCGACCTCGCGCTCGAGGGTGCGTTCAAGCTGCTTCGGCCGGAGCCCCTGTTGGACCTGCAGCTCAACCTGCTCAGCCGTTTCTTGACCGAGCACCGGATGGAGCTGCTCGAAACCGGTCTCTGCCGCCTCGCGGCCCCGACCGCCGGCTTTGCGCTGCGCTTCACCGGGACGGGATCGGGCTAGCTAGCCCTCGAGCGAGAGGGGCGCCGTCCGGACGTCCCGGGGACAAAGATCGTTCGCGACATAGGTGAAATGGCCGCGGTGCGCGGCCTCGATCACGCCGTAGTAGAGGCAGTGGCTCGGATTCATCAGATCGTCGATGGCGCGCCGATCCGCCCGGCTATGAAACTCGAGGTGCACCATCGCGGCGCTCATCACGATAGTCCCGAGTGAGCGGATGATCGGAACTTCCGCTCCCTCGGTGTCGATCTTGATGAGATCGAAGCGCTCGACGCCCAGCTCTGACACGAAGCGGCCGGCGTCCCGCAGCTTGAGCACGTTCGGCGTGGCCGAGGCCAACGGGTTGCGCGCGAGGGAGCTCATCACCGTGTTCGTCGCAGAATAGAAGGGCCGCTCGCAGTCACCCTCGTAGAGACCCACGTGGTGAAGGCGGCAATTCCCGAGCTGCGCGGTATTGTGCGCGAGATAGCTCCAAGCGACGGGATCTGGCTCCACGCAATGGATGAGCGCCTCGGGGTAGGTCAGGCGGAAAAAGGCGGCGGCGAGGCCGATGTTCGCGCCGATGTCGAGCACGGATCGGGGCGACGGCACGCCGGGGACCGGCTTGTAGCAGCGCTCCTCGAAGATCTCTTTGAGCACATAGCCATCGTCGTCGCCGGGCACGACGACCTCGACCTTGCGCCCGTTCGAGTCGATGGTGAACCGCCGCCCCGCCAGACCGTGGGGCTTCTGCTCGAGCGGTGGCTCGCTTGTCATGCTTGACCCACGATAGGGCGGCCTGGAGCTGCCTATGCCGCCGCGGCCTGCATCGCCTCCCAGATGCGCCGCGGGGTGGCGGGCATCTGCAGGTCGGTGATGCCAAGGGGCCCCAGCGCGTCCAGGAGCGCGTTGATGACGGCTGGTGGCGCGCCGATGGTTCCGGCTTCGCCACAGCCTTTGATGCCGAGGGGATTGGTCTTGCAGGGCACGACCTCCCAGGAGAAGTCGTAGTTCGGCAGATTGTCGGCGCGCGGCATGGCGTAATCCATGAAGGACGCAGACAGAATCTGGCCGCTGTCGTCGAACCGCACCTCCTCGAGGAGCGCCTGGCCGATCCCTTGGCCGATCCCGCCGTGCACCTGGCCCGCGAGCAGGAGCGGATTGACCACTTCGCCGAAGTCGTCGACCACCGTGTAGCCGGTGATCGCGACGGAGCCGGTCTCGCGATCGACCTCCAGCTCGCAGACGTGACAGCCGTTGGGATAGGTGGGCGCCGCCGGCAGAAAATCGGCGGCACCGGAGAGCGCCGCGCCCGTGCGCTGCTGCGCCCGCCGCGCGACATCGAGGATACCCACGGCACGGTCGGTGCCGGTGATGACGTAGCGCCCCTCGACGAAGCCGATGTCGGCTTCGGCCGCTTCGAGCAATTCAGCAGCAAAGGCCTTGCCTTTGGTTATCGCCTCGTCGCAGGCCATGCGCGCGGCGACACCACCGACGGGGACCGAGCGCGATCCACCCGTGAAGCTGCCGGTCTTCAAGAGCGCGGTGTCGCCTTGGATGACGCGGATGCTCTCGAACGGCACGCCCAGCCGCTCGGCGGCGATCTGCGAGTAGGCGGTCTCGTGGCCTTGGCCGTTGGAGAGCGTGCCCACCAGCACCGACACGGTCCCATCGGGCTCGAAGCGCGTCATCGCCGGCACGCCCGGCGCGCCGCCGCAGCACTCGACGTAATAGCTAATCCCGAAGCCCTGAAGCATGCCCCGGGCAAGAGCCTCCTGCTTCCGCCTCGCCGCCCCTTCGGCGCCGGCTTTGTCGAGCGCGCGCTTCAGGAGGGTCGGAAAATTGCCGCTGTCGTAGGTATGTCCGAGCGCGTTCTTGAACGGGAGCTTGGCCGGCGCGATGAAGTTGCGGAGGCGGATCTCCGCGGGCGGAAGGCGCATGACGCGCGCGGCCTCGTTGACCAGGCGCTCCACCATGTAGGCGGCCTCGGGTCGGCCGGCGCCGCGATAGGCATCGATCGGTGTCGTATTGGTGAAGATGCCCTCGACCTCCACCGAGGCGGCCTCGAAGTCATAGACGCCGACGTGCATCCCCTGCCCCGCCAAGGTCGGAATATAAGGACCGAACATCGAGAGGTAGGCGCCCATATTGGCGAGCGTGTGCACGCGGATCGCCAGGAACTTTCCGTTGCCGTCCATCGCAACCTCGGCGCGGGTCAGGTTGTCGCGGCCGTGGATGTCCGCGAGGAACGCCTCGCCCCGGTCCTCGATCCATCGGACCGGCCGGCTAAGCCGGCGCGCCGCCCAGAGGGCGAGAATGTATTCTGGATAGAGGAACGCCTTCATGCCGAAGCCGCCGCCGATGTCGGGGCTCACGACCCGAAACTTCTCCGGCGGGTGACCCGGGAATACGGCCGAGACGAGGGCGTCCTTCAGGAGATGCGGCCCTTGGCTCGTGACATAGAGCGTGAAGCTGTCCTCCGCCGGGTCGTATTGCGCGATGGCCCCGCGGGGCTCCATGGAGTTCGGTACGATCCGATTGTTGACGATCTCGACCTTCGCGGTGTGAGGCGCGCGCGCAAAGACCGCGTCGGTTTTCGCGCGATCGCCGTCGCGCCAGACGAAGCTGCGATTGCCCGCTGCTTCCGGCCATATCTGCGGTGCACCCGCTGCCGTCGCGGCCGCGACATCGGTGACTGCCGGTAACACCTCGTAGCCGACCTCGATGAGCTCGGCGGCATCGCGCGCAGCCGCCAAATTCTCCGCGATCACCGCCGCGACCGGATCGCCGACGTGCCGCACTCGATCGGTCGCGAGCACGGGCCGGACCGGGTCGACCATGTCAGGCGTGACATGGGCGACGCAGGGGACGCGCGCGAGCTTGTCCCGCGCCGCATCCGCGCCCGTGAGCACCGCGATAACGCCCGGTGCGGCGCGCGCGGCTTTCGTCTCCACGCCGGTGATCGCGGCGTGGGCATGCGGCGACCGCAGGACATACGCGACGGCCTCGCCGGGGAACCTGATGTCGTCGATATAGCGGCCGCCGCCGGTCAGCAGGCGATGGTCCTCCTTGCGGAGCACCGTCTGGCCAATGCCGAACTTCATGACAGATCCTCTGGGATGATTGACCCCAACCATAGCGCCAAACCGCAATCGGGAAAGGCGGCAAATCTTAGATATAAGTCGGCCCTGGCACGTGCCATGGCGATGCCTGCTCTTCCGCCTCTAACTGGAACGGAGCAGCGACCTCCAGGCGCGGCCCTTCGATCCTGCGCAGCGCTCGATGCTTGCGCACTAATCGGCGGCAACGCGGGCCGGAGCGCTCTTCAGCACCTCGGCTGCCTCTTTGGCGACGACCGTACCCTCGAAGAAGCGCGGGTTCTGGGTGCCCCATAGCCGCACGGCATTTGCGAAGGTGAAATCGCGGAAATCGTCCGGCGTGATCAGCCCGTCCTCGACGAGTTCGTGCGCTTGGGGTACCGGATGCAGCATGTCCGGCACGTCGAAGTGGCCGATGTCCGAGCTGAAAATCGCATTGATGCGGGCGCCGAACGGATTGGCCCGCCCGAACGCGGTCACGTTCATGCTGTCGTCCGCCTCGCAGCCGAAATAGAACGGCTTGGCGTAGAGCTCGAGCCAGTCCTTTTTGCGCGTGATTTGGCAGGGGGCGTAGTCGTCGTGCACGGGCATGCCGCCGGTGGGCCGGTCCAGCTCGACGTAGGGCCAGCCGTCGCGCCGCGCCAGCTCGGCGGCCATGTCCGCATCGCCGTAGTCGTCGACCAGGCTCTTGAGCAGCGCGCGGTCGAGCTTCGCCGGGTCCATGTAGGCGATGCCCGCGGCGCCGCGCCGCTCCCAATGCTCGATCAGATCGGCGAACAGCTGGCAGCCCCAGCCGACGCCGCCTTCGAGGAAGCCAAAGCGCAGGTCGGGGAAGCGGCGGGTGACGCCGCCGAGGAACAAGGCCTTGGCGACCGCATGCCCGGCGGCGGCGAAATGCCCGATGTGGTTGAAGGTGAAGTTGCTCGGCGAGTTGCGCAGGCCAAAGCCGCGCCCGCCGGTGTGGAAGGTCGGGGCGATGCCCAGCTCGCGGCATTTCCGCCAGACCGCGTCGTAATCATGTTCGCTGTCGATGCCGAGCTGATCGAAATGCCCGGCGAAGCGCGCCACCTCGGGCGCCGCGCCTTGGGCGCTGTCGAGCGGGCGGCGGATGCCGCTGCCGAACATGCCGACCTTGGCGCCGAGTTCTTTGGTGACGAATTCCAGCTCGGCGATCGCCTCCTCGGGAGTGTGCATCGGGATG
>DATEGF010000399.1:0-18600 GCA_035280245.1 Allostellaceae bacterium | reverse complement strand
TCGCCGGCGCCGGCTCAAACGCCGGCTCCGGGTTCGCGCGCCCAGCCTGGTCCTGCGAGGCCGGCTGCCGCACCCGCGCCTGCCGCGGCTCCGGCACCTGCCGCCGTGCCGACAGGCGGTACGGTGCGCGAGATCCGGGTCGAAGGCATCGAGCGTGTCGAGCCGGAGACGGTGAGATCCTATCTCGTGATCCAGCCGGGGGATCCCTTCGACAACGAGCGGATCGACCGCTCGCTCAAGGCCCTGTTCGCGACCGGTCTGTTCGCGGACGTCTCGATCCGGCGCGAGGGCGACGGGCTGGTGGTGAAGGTGGTGGAGAACCCCATCATCAACCGCATCGCCTTCGAGGGAAACCGCAAGCTCTCGGACAATCAGCTGGGCTCGGAGGTGCAGCTCAAGCCGCGCACGATCTTTACCCGCACCAAGGTGCAGGGCGATGTGAAGCGCGTCCTCGAGCTCTATCGACGGAACGGCCGGTTCGCCGCGACGGTCGACGCCAAGGTGATCAAGCTCGCGCAGAACCGGGTCGATCTGGTGTTCGAGATCGACGAGGGTGCCTCGACCGGCATCAAGACCATCAACTTCATCGGCGCGCGCCAATTCTCGGTCAGTCGCCTCCAGGGGGTGATCAGCACGCGGGAGTCCCGCTGGTATCGCTTCTTCAGCAGCGACGACATCTACGATCCCGATCGCTTGACCTACGATCGAGAGCTCCTGCGAAAATTCTATTTGGCCCAGGGCTACGCGGATTTCCGCGTCGTCTCGGCGGTCGCGGAGCTCGCGCCTGCGCGCGACGGCTTCTACATCACCTTCACCATCGAGGAAGGTGCCCGATACAAGTTCGGCAAGATCGACCTCGTCAATCAGCTGAAGGACGTGACGCCCGATCAGCTGAAGCCGCTGCTCACCACCAAGGCGGGCGCGCGCTACAACGCGGACGAGGTTGAGCACAGCATCAACAAGGTCACGGACGCTCTCGGCAACCGCGGGTTCGCTTTCGTCGACATCCAGCCCAAGGTTACGCGCCACCCCGAGAACCGCTCGATCGATGTCGTGTACGAGGTGAAAGAGGGCCCGCGCGTCTACGTCGAGCGCATCAACATCACCGGCAACGTGCGCACGCTCGACAAGGTGATCCGGCGGGAGTTCCGCCTGGTTGAGGGCGACGCGTTCAACTCGGCCAAGATGAAGCGGTCACAGGAGCGCATTCGCAATCTCGGATTCTTCAAGAAGGTCGATGTCACCAACGATCCCGGCAGCGCGCCCGACAAGACCGTGATCAACGTCGCCGTCGAGGAGCAATCGACCGGCGAGTTCTCCGTCGGCGTCGGCTTCTCCACGACCGACGGTCCGCTGGCCGATATCTCGATCCGCGAGCGAAATCTCCTCGGGCGTGGCCAGGACCTGCGCCTTGGCGTCACCGTCGCGCAGCACGTTCAGCAGCTCGACTTCAGCTTCACCGAGCCGTACTTCCTCGATCGCAACATGGCCGCGGGCGTCGACGCGTTCGCGCTCACCCGCAGCCAGCAAAGCGAGTCACAGTTCGATCAGCAATCGATCGGCGGTGATTTCCGCGTCGGTTACCAGATCAGCGAGGCGCTCAGGCAGACGCTCAAGTACACGCTCCGCAAGGACCGGATCTACAACGTGGCATCGACCGCCTCGCTGTTCATCAAGGACGAAGCGGGTACGCGCCTTACGTCGTCCGTGGGGCAGGTGACCATCTACGACAGACGCGACAATCCGAAGGACCCGACGGAAGGCTACTATTTCCAACTCGCGAGCGACGGCGCGGGCCTCGGCGGCGACGTGCGCTATGTGCGCAACGTGCTGACGGGCGGCTACTTCCATCCGTTTGCGCCGCAGTGGGTGTTGAGCATCCTGGGGGAGGGCGGCGATATTTTCGGCATCGGTGATAAAGTGCGCATTGAGGACCGGTTCTTCGTGGGTGGCGACAATCTGCGGGGCTTTGCCACAGCCGGCATCGGGCCGCGTGACGCGAAGACGGGCGACGCGCTCGGCGGTAAGATATATTATACCGGCACTGTGCAGCTCGGCTTCCCCCTGGGCCTGCCCCAAGAACTTGGCATCACCGGCCGCGTGTTCACGGATTTCGGCAGCCTGTGGGGAGCCGTCGAGTCGGGGCCGCACGTCAACAATGTCAGCTCGATACGCGTGTCCTCGGGCGTTGGGGTATCGTGGGCGTCGCCCCTTGGACCGATCCGTCTCGATCTGGGTATGCCAGTGGTGCGGGAGAAGTTCGACAAGAAGGAGCTCTTCCGCGTCAGTTTCGGAACGAGGTTCTAGATGTCAGGTTTTCGCATGGTCGGCCGCCTCGGGTTAGCGGCGGCGCTCTTAGCCGTTTTTTCGTCTGCGTCGGCCTCCGCGCAGAGTGCCGCGCCACCGCCGGCGCCGGTCATCGTCATGGTGGATATGCAGCAGCTGGTCTTCAACTCGACCGCCGGCAAGGGGGTCCAGGGACAGATGGACAAGCAGCGCCAGGCCTTCTCGAAGGAGGTGGCGCAGCAAGAGGACGAGCTGCAGAAAGCTCGTACCGAGCTGGAGCGGCAGCGCGCCAGCCTGCCGCCGGATCAGTTTGAGGCCAAAGGCCGGCAATTCCAGCAACGTCTGCAGGAGCTCGATCGCTCCGTGCAGGCGAAGCAGAAAGCATGGCAGGCCGTCTACAGCGAGGCCATGAACAAGGTCCAGGAAAGCGCGCTGCAGGTGGTCGCCGAGATCGCCGCCGAGCACCAGGCGAACCTGGTGATTCAAAAGGCAGCCGTCATCTTCGGCAAGGACGGCTTCGATATCACCGCCGATGCGGTGCAACGCCTGGACCAGCGGCTCCCGGCGGTCACCATCAATCAACCGAAGCCGGTGGACACGGCCCCCGCCAAGCCGACGGCGGATGCCACCAAGTCGAAGGCCGCTGGCCAGGCGCAGACCCAGCCGGCCGCTCAAGCCCCCCTCAAATTGCAACTTCAGCCGGCGCCCCTGCAGCTGCAGCCGCAGCAGTGATGCGATGGCCGATCCCCGCTTCTTCGCGTTGGGCGGGCCGCTAAGCCTCAAGGCGCTGGCGGAAAGGACCGGGGCGGAGCTCGGCAGCAATGCCGAGCCGGAGCGCTTGATGCGCGATGTGGCGTCGCTCGAGACCGCCAGCGAGGACCACGTCACCTTTCTCGACAACCTCAAATATCTGCCGGCCTTCACGACGACGCGCGCGGGCGCCGCGTTCGTGCAGCCGGCTTATGCCGAGCGCGCGCCCAAGGGCCTGGCGCTCCTGCTCACGCCCGCGCCTTACAAGGCATTCGCGCTCGCAGCGCAAGCCTTCTACAGGGAGCCCGAGCCCGAGCCGGGGATCCATCCGACTGCGATCATCGATCCGACCGCACGGGTAGGGGAGGGCGCGGTCATCGCGCCTTACGTCATGATCGAGGCACGCGCTGAGATCGGCCGCCGGTGCCGCATCGGCGCCGGCAGTCTGATCGGGACCGCTTGCCGCCTCGGCGACGATGTCCGGATCGGCGCCCACGTGAGCGTCAGTTACGCGATCGTCGGCTCGCGCGTGACGCTCTTTCCCGGGGTGCGGATCGGCCAGGACGGATTCGGCTTTGCCATGGATGCCAAAGGCGCCGTCAAGGTCCCGCAGCTCGGCCGTGTGATCGTCGGCGACGACGTGGAAATCGGCGCAAACTCGACGGTTGATCGGGGTGCTGGTCCCGATACCGTCATCGGCTCCGGCACCATGATTGATAATCTGGTGCAGATCGGGCACAACGTGCAGATCGGGCGCGGGTGCGTCCTGGTGGCTCAGGTCGGCATCTCCGGCAGCACCAAGCTCGGCGACGGGGTCATGATCGGCGGTCAGGGCGGCCTCAGTGGACACCTCGTCATCGGAAACGGCGCCCGGATCGGTGCGAAATCCGGCATCATGAAGGATGTGCCGGCGGGGGCGACGGTGGCGGGTAACCCCGCGATGCCCTCATTCGAGTACTTTCGCCAGATCGCCATCCTGCGGCGGCTGGCGAGACGCAGAGGCGAGTGACGATGGAAGCGAGCGAGCAGACGGTGAGCGCGGAGGTGACGGAGATCGACACGCTCCGGATCATGGAGCTGATCCCGCATCGCCCGCCGTTCCTGATGATCGACAAGCTGGTCGACGTGGTCGCCGGCGAGCGCGCGATCGGCATCAAGAACGTCACCATCAACGAGGACTTCTTCCGGGGGCATTTCCCCACACGACCGGTGATGCCGGGCGTGCTGATCATCGAGGCGATGGCGCAGACGGCGGCCGTGCTGGTCGTGCACACGCTGGGCCCGATGGCGCAGGGCAAGCTGGTCTATTTCATGAGCGTCGACAACGCGCGGTTCCGTAGGCCCGTGGTACCCGGAGACACCCTGAAGGTGCATGTCGCTTCGCTCCGGCATCGCGGTACCGTCTGGAAGTTCGAGGCCCAGGCCAAGGTCGACGGCAAGCTCTGCGCCGAAGCGACCTACGCCGCCATGATCATGGGCGACTGAGCTCGTCAGGTATGGCGTCCATCCATCCGACCGCGGTGATCGAGCCGGGGGCGAGGCTCGCGGAAAGCGCGCGCGTCGGCCCCTATTGTGTCGTGGGCCCCGCGGTCGAGCTGCAGGACGGCGTCGAGCTGATCTCGCACGTGGCGGTCGCGGGCCGAACGGTCGTCGGCGCCGAGACCCGCATCTTCCCTTTCGCCTCCATCGGCCACCAGCCGCAGGATCTAAAATACCAGGGCGAGAAGTCCCGCCTGGAGATCGGCCGGCGCAACGTGGTGCGCGAGCACGTCACCATGAACCCGGGCACCACCGGCGGTGGCATGCTGACGCGGGTGGGCGACGGCTGCCTTTTCATGGTGGGCGCCCATGTCGCGCATGATTGCCGGCTCGGCGACAACGTCATCATGGCCAATAACGCGACGCTCGCGGGGCACGTGGTGATCGGGGATTTCGCGATCCTGGGCGGCCTCTCCGCGGTGCATCAGTTCGTCCGCATTGGCAAGCACGCGATGATCGGCGGCGTCACCGGCGTCGAGCGCGACGTCATCCCCTATGGCCAGGTGGTCGGCGACCGCGCGCGTCTCGTCGGCCTCAACATCGTGGGCCTGCAGCGCCGCGGCTTCTCGCGCGAGCAGGTGCAGGGACTGCGCACCGCCTATCAGATGCTGTTCGGCGAAGGCGGTACGATGGCGGAGCGCGTCGACGAGGTCGCTCGGCAATTCGCGGAGGTCGAGCCCGTGCGCGACATCGTCGAGTTCATCCGCGCGGACTCGCAGCGCGGGCTCTGCCGCCCACAAGGGATCAATGGCGCCTAAGCTCGGCATACTCGCCGGCTCCGGCGAGTTGCCGCTCCGGGTGATTGACGCCTGCCGCGCCGCCCACCGCCCGGTCTTCGTACTGGCGCTGGAGGGCGCCGCCGATCCCGCGGATTTCGCGGGCGTGCCGCACGCGAGCGTCCGGCTCGGCGCCGGGGCCGAGGCGCTCCGGCTGCTACGAGAGAATGCCGTCGAGGAGCTGGTGATGGCTGGCCCGGTCCGCCGGCCGACACTGGCCTCGATCCGCCCGGATTGGCGCGCGGCCAAATTCCTGGCCCGGATCGGCTTGCGGGCGCTCGGCGACGACGGGCTCTTGAGCGCGATCATCAAGGAGCTCGAGCTCGAGGGCTTTCGCGTGGTCGGCGTGCACGACCTGCTCGAGAGCCTGCTGGCGCCGGAAGGCATGCTCGGCACGCTTGCACCCGATGCGCAGGCGCTTGCGGATATCGCTCGCGGTCTCGAGGTCGCGCGGGCGCTCGGCGCCGTCGATGTCGGCCAAGCCGTGGTCGTGCAGCAGGGGATCGTGCTCGGCCTCGAGGCCGCCGAGGGCACCGACGCGCTGATCGAGCGCGCGGGCGGGCTTCAGGGCGAGGGCGCCGGCGGGGTGCTGGTCAAGACGGTGAAACCGGGCCAGGAGCGGCGCGCGGACTTGCCGACCATCGGTGTCGCGACGGTCGAGGCCTGCGCCCGGTCGGGACTTCGCGGCGTCGCAGTCGAGGCGGGCATGGCACTGGTCATCGATCGGCCTGCCGTGGCCGCGGCCGCCGACCGCGCCGGCCTCTTCGTCGTCGGCATCAAGCGCGCATGAGCGAGGCGGCGGCAGCCGCGGGTCCGCTCGTCTTCGTGATCGCCGGCGAGCCCTCGGGCGATGCCTTGGGCGCGCGGCTCATGGCGGCGCTCCGCGAGCGCACGGGCGGCGCGGTCCGGTTTGTCGGCGTGGGCGGCGAGGCCATGGAGGCCGCGGGCCTCAAGAGCCTGGTGCCGATCCAGGACCTCGCGGTCATGGGGGTCGCCGAAGTGCTGCCGCGGGCGCGCCGGATCTTCCGCCGGGTCAGAGAGACCGTCGCGGCCGTTCGGGCGGCGCGGCCCGACGCCGTCGTCACCATCGACAGCTCCGGCTTCACCTGGCGCGTCGCGGAGCGGCTGCGCGGGCACGGCGAGCGCCTCCTGCTCATCCACTATGTGGCGCCGATGGTGTGGGCCTGGCGGGCGGGCCGCGCGCGGCGCATGGCGCGTTGGTACGATCACCTGATGGCCCTGCTGCCATTCGAGCCGCCCTATTTCCAGGCAGTCGGGCTTGGCTGCACTTACGTCGGCCATCCCGCGGTCGAGAGTGGCGCCGATCGTGGCGACGGGCCGGCATTTCGCCGCCGCCATGGCATCGCGGCGGACGCGACGCTGATCACGGTCCTGCCGGGGAGCCGGCGCGGCGAGGTGCACCGCCTGCTGCCGGTCTTCCGCGCGACGATCGACCGCCTGCGCTCCCGCTATCCCGGCCTCCGCGTCGTGATCCCCACGGTCGGCACGGTGCACGAGCTGGTCGCGAGCGAGGCCAAGACGTGGCCGGTCCCGACCATTGCCGTGCGCGGTGCGGGCATCAAATACGATGCTTTCGCCGCGAGTCAGGTGGCGCTCGCCGCCTCCGGCACGGTCACGCTCGAGGTGGCGCTCGCGGACCTGCCGATGGTCGTGGCGTACCGGGTCAATCCGATCACGCACGCGATCCTGCGGCGCCTCGTGAAGGTGAAGTTCGTGAATCTGCTGAACCTCATCCTCGATCGTCCGGCCATCCCGGAGATGCTGCAGCACGACTGCGCGCCGGAGCCGCTCGCGCGCGAGCTCACGCGCTTGATCGACGACCGGCTCGCCCGCGAGCGCGAGATTGCGGCCTACCGAGAGGGACTGCAGCGTCTGGGACGCGGCGACATCTCGCCGGGCTTGCGCGCGGCCGACTGTGTGCTCGGCCTGATCGCGGAGCGGCGGCGGTGACCGAGGTTCGACTGGTGATCGAGGAGCGCGGCGACGGTGACCACGTGGCCACCGTCACGGTCGACAATCCCACGAAGCTCAACATCCTCGATCCCGACGGCATCGCCGCGCTCGAGCGGATGTTCCGCGGGCTTGCGGCGGACGACACTCTCCGTGCCGTAATCCTCCGCGGCGCCGGCAGCCGCGCCTTCATCGGCGGCGCCGATATTCGCGCCATGGCGAAACTCGATCGCGAGAGCGCCCGGGCTTTCATCGCGGGTCTCCATCGCGCCTGCGATGCGATCCGCAAGCTCCCGGTTCCCGTGATCGCGCGCATCGAGGGCTATGCGCTGGGGGCTGGGCTCGAGATCGCGGCGTCCTGCGATTTTCGCGTCGCCGCCGACAGCGCGCGCTTCGGCATGCCCGAGGTCAAGGTCGGCATCCCCTCGGTCATCGAGGCTGCCTTGTTGCCGCGGCTCATCGGCTGGGGTCGCGCAAGATGGCTGCTCTACACGGGCGAGATGATCGGCGCCGAGGAGGCTGAGCGCTGGGGCTTGGTCGAGCGCATGGCACGACCCGCCGATCTCGACGCCGCCATCGACGCGAGTGTCTTGGCCATCCTGGCCGCCGGCCCGCGGGCCATCCGGCTGCAGAAGCGGCTCATCCAGGAATGGGAAGGGTTGGGTTTGAACGAGGCGATCGCCCGCGGCATCGATACGTTCGCCGAAGCCTACGCGTCGCCAGAGCCAGGTGCGCGAATGGCGGCATTCCTGGGTAAGAAAACGAAGCCTCCGCGCTGAGCGCGCGCTATCCCGCGACCTTCCACGCCAGCAGCGCCGCGAGGCCGATCAGCGCTGCCAGCGCAACGATGCGCTCGGCCCAGCCTCTGAGACCAAGGCGGTTGTCGTTGGCGGGCTTGCCTTGGGAGAGACGGCTGCGGGTCGCGGCGAAGCGCGTCCCGTCGCGCTCGTCGTCGCCCGGGCGCGGACTGCGGCGCGCCCTATCCACGATTCTCCACCGGCACATAAGGCCGCCGCGTGGCGCCGGTGTAGAGCTGGCGCGGGCGGCCGATCTTTTGGCTGGGATCCTCGATCATCTCGTTCCACTGCGCGACCCAGCCCACCGTGCGGGCGATCGCGAAGAGCGCGGTGAACATCGCGGTCGGGAAGCCGATCGCGCGCAGGATGATGCCCGAGTAGAAGTCGACGTTGGGATAGAGCTTGCGCTGGACGAAGTAGTCGTCCTCGAGCGCGATCCGCTCCAGCTCCATCGCGAGGTCGAGCAGCGGCTCGTCGCGGATGCCGAGCTCGTCGAGCACGTCGTGGCAGGCGCGCTGCAGCACCTTCGCGCGCGGATCGTAGTTCTTGTAGACGCGATGGCCGAAGCCCATCAGGCGGAAGGAGTCGTTCGGATCCTTGGCGCGCTTGATGAACTCGGGGATGCGCTTGCGGTCGCCGATCTCGCCCAGCATCTTGAGCACGGCCTCGTTGGCGCCGCCATGCGCCGGACCCCAGAGCGAGGCGATGCCGGCGGCGACGCAGGCGAAGGGATTGGCGCCCGAGGAGCCCGCGAGCCGCACCGTCGAGGTGGACGCGTTCTGCTCGTGGTCGGCGTGCAGGAGGAAGATCTTGTCGAGCGCCTTCGCCACCACCGGATTGACCTGGTAGGGCTCGCAGGGCACCGCGAAGGTCATATGCAGGAAGTTGGCGGCATAATGGAGGTCGTTCTTTGGATACATGAACGGCTGGCCGACCGAATATTTGTAGGCCATGGCCGCGATGGTCGGCATCTTCGCGATCAGCCGATAGGAGGCGACGAGCCGCTGGCGCGGATCGGAGATGTCCGTGGAGTCGTGATAGAAGGCCGAGAGCGCGCCCACCACGCCGCACAGCACCGCCATCGGGTGCGCGTCGCGCCGGAAGCCGCGGAAAAACGCATTGAGCTGCTCGTGCACCATGGTGTGCATGGTGATGTCGCGCTCGAACTGCTTCTTCTCGGTGGCGGTCGGGAGCTCGCCCTTGGTGAGGAGATAGGCGACCTCCATGAAGTCGCTGTGCTCGGCGAGTTCCTCGATCGGATAGCCGCGGTAGAGCAGCTCGCCCACGTCGCCGTCGATATAGGTGATCTTGGACTCGCAGGAGCCCGTCGCCATGTAGCCGGGGTCGTAGGTGAAGTGCCCGGTCTCCGTATAGAGATGCCGGATGTCGATCACCTTCGGCCCGACGGTGCCCGACATCAGCGGCAGCACGACCTGCTTGCCGCTGCTGTTGTCGGTCAGCGTGACATTCTGGTTGGTCTTCGCCGCGGGCTTGGCGGTGGAGCTCTGTGCATTCATGGAGCGGATCCCTGACTCACCCGTTGTGCAGTGCAATAAGCATAGGACGGGGCCCCTTTATTATCAAATGCCCGGCATTAAGGATTTGTATGAGCGCCCGTGGTACCCGCGATATCCCCGAGCCGGCCAAGGGTTTCTTCGCGTCCAAGCACGGCCATCACCTCGAAGATCGGGGGTGAGGTGGTGCCGCCCGCGAGCGCCGCGCGAAGCGGCTGCGCCAGGGCGCCGAGCTTGAGGCCCTGCTGCTCCGCGATGGTCCGCACGGTCTCCTCGAGGACCTGCGCCTCCCAGCTCGCGGCCGATAGCCGGGGACGCAGCTCGCTCAGCAACCGGCGGGCGTCGGGGGTGAGGAGCGTCTGGGCCTTGGCGTCGACCGGAATTGGGCGGCGCTCGATGTAGAAACGCGCGTTCTCCGAGAGCTCGACCAGGGTCTTCGCGCGCGGCTTGAGACCGGGCATGGCCGCGAGCAGCCGCGTGCGCTCTGCACCGTCGAGAGCGCGGCCGAGTGCGGCCTCCAGGCGCGGCGTCACCAGCTCGACGAGGCGCCCGTTGCTCGCCTCGCGAATGTAGTGCCCGTTGAGATTCGCGAGCTTCACGAAGTCGAAGCGCG
This sequence comes from Allostellaceae bacterium, assembly GCA_035280245.1. Lineage (GTDB taxonomy): Bacteria > Pseudomonadota > Alphaproteobacteria > ATCC43930 > CGMCC-115725 > DASZHJ01. The sequence continues at coordinate 8,354 of DATEGF010000399.1, read as the reverse complement.
CGGCCGCCTGGCCGACGGCATCGATGTCGAACCACTCGATCGCCTGCTCGGTCGAGATGATCTCGGCATCGCCATGACCCCAGCCGAGGCGCAGCAGATAGTTCCGCAGCGCCTCCGGCAGATAGCCCATGTCGCGATAGGCTTCGACACCCAGCGCACCGTGGCGCTTGGAGAGCTTGGCGCCATCGGGCCCGTGGATCAGCGGCACGTGGGCGAAGACCGGCTCCGCCCAGCCGAGCGCCCGATAGATCTGGGTCTGGCGGAATGCATTGGTGAGGTGATCGGCGCCGCGGATCACATGCGTGATCCCCATGTCGTGGTCGTCCACCACGACCGAGAAGTTGTAGGTGGGCGTGCCGTCGCTCCGCAGGATGATGAGATCGTCGAGCTGCTGGTTCGAGACCACAACGCGGCCTTGGACGCGATCCTCGATCACCGTCTCGCCTTCTTGCTCCGCCTTGAGGCGGATCACCGGGGGCACGTTGGGCAGGGGGCCGTCGGGCACGCGATCGCGCCAGGTGCCGTCGTAGCGAACGGGACGGCCCTCCTTGCGCGCGCGCTCGCGCATTTGCTCGAGCTCCTCGGGCGTGCAGTAGCAATGATAGGCGCGGCCCTGCGCCAGGAGCTCGCGCGCGACCTCGGCGTGCCGGGCCATGCGCGCCGACTGCATGACGACCTCGCCGTCCCAGTCGAGGCCGAGCCATTTCATGCCATCGATGATCGCGTCCACCGCTGCCTGGGTCGAGCGCGCGCGGTCGGTGTCCTCGATCCGGAGGAGGAATTTGCCCTTGTGATGCCTGGCGAAGAGCCAATTGAAGAGTGCCGTCCGGGCGCCTCCGATGTGGAGGTAGCCGGTGGGCGAGGGGGCGAAACGGACGACGACACTCATGGCGATAAAGATGGGCTCCAAACGGGCGGAAAAGCGCCGGCTCTTTAGCATGTCTCCCGCAGGCCGTCACCGATGCGGGATGGTGGCCCTCAACCCGTCGGGGTAGCCGGTGTATGGTCTCTCCGACAGTTCTCGGCTGCAGGCGGAGTTCCCATGAGGATCGGCGTCTCGATGTTTCTGTCGGCGGAGACCCATGCCGACACCGATCGTGCGCTCGAGCATGTGCTCGCCGTTGGCGGCACAGCCGAGCAGGCGGGCCTGAGCGGCGTCTGGGCGACGGACTCGCTCGGCCGCGGCAAGCCGACGCTGGATCCGCTGGTCGCGCTCGCGGCGCTCTGCGGTGTCACTCAGCGCATCGAGATCGGCACCTGTGTTCTGCAGGTCACATTGCGCCCGCCGGCTGAGCTGGCGCACCGGGTTCAGACGCTCAACGTGCTGTCGCGGGGACGATTGCGGCTCGGTGTCGGCGTCGGATCGACGCGGGCGGATTTCGAGGTGGTGGGCGCGGAGTTCGAGCATCGCTTCGAGCGGCTGGAGGGCACGATCGAGAGCCTGCGCGCGGCCTGGCGAGGCAAGCCTGTGGGGCCCGCCAATGCGGCCCTGTCACCGTGGCCCGGGATCGAGAAGGGGCCGCCGGTCTTTGTTGGCGCGTGGCGCAAGCCCGCCTGGATCACCTTCGCCGCGCGGCAGTGCGACGGCTGGATCGCGTCCGGCATGAAAAGCAAATGGCGCGACGTCGAGGAGGGGATGCGCGTCTTCCGCGCGGCGCAGGGGAAGCGCGCCATTCTTGCGAACCTGCCGATGGACCTCACCGCGAGTGCGACGATGGAGAGTGACGCCATCTCGCTCGTCTGCCCCGGGCCGGTCGCGCGCGAGCGCCTGAAGCGGCTCGAGCAACTGGGTTTCGACGATGTATTGCTGGGATGTCCATTTGGCTCGACCAGCCATATGGACATGATTGCCGACCTCGCGCGGAGCCTCTAAGGGCGACGCCCGCACGGTTGGGTTCGCCGGGGTTCCCCGCTACAGTTTGGGGCATGTCGGGAGCCGCGGGAGAAACGGAGGTCGCGGGCGCCGTGCGCCCAGAGCGGACGCTCTCCGAGGCGCTGGGCGGGCTCATTGATGTGCTCGGGCACGCGGTCGCGATCGAGCGCGACCGCTGGTTTCTGTGGCTGCCCGCCTTCCTCGGCACGGGCATCGGGATCTACTTCTCGCTGACGGTGGAGCCGCCGCTCTGGCTCGGGCTGGCGCTGGCGGCGCTTGCGGTTATCGCCGTCGCCCTCGCGCGATGGCGCGAGCGGGGGATCGCGGCCGTGCTCGCGCTCGCGGCCATCGCGATTGGGTTCGCGGCGGCGGAGATCGAGACCTGGGCGGTGGCAGCGCCCGTGCTCGAGCGTCCGACAACCCCGCGCGTGCTCGTCGAGGGCCGCGTCGTCGAGGTCGAGCCGCTGCCGGAGGGACGACGCATCACGCTCGAGCCGCGCCGCATCGGCGAGCTGCCGCGCCCGATGCTGCCGGCGCGCGTCCGGATCACGCTCCGCGACATCGAGGGCGCCGCAATCCCGGGCGAAGGCATCTCCGTGCCGGCGCAGCTTTTTCCTCCGTCGGGCCCCGCGATGCCCGGCGCCTACGACTTCCAGCGCCGGGCTTATTTCGATCGGCTGGGCGCGGTCGGATACGCGCAAGGCCCGCTCCGCCCGCTTCCGGCCGAAGCGCCCCCGACCTGGCGCGCGTGGGTTGCCTCGCTGCGCGTCAGCATGAGTGCGCGCATCATGGCGGCGCTGCCGGGGACGACGGGTGGCATCGCCGCCGCCATCATCACCGGCGAGACCCACGCGATCCCCGAGGCGGACGACCAGGCGTTCCGCGACGCCGGCCTCGCGCACATCCTGGTGATCGCCGGCCTCCATATGGGGCTGGTCGCGGGCCTCGCATTCTTCGCGGTGCGCGCGGGGCTTGCGCTCGTGCCGTGGATCGCGCTCCGCATCAGTACCAAGAAGGCTGCGGCGGTGGCGGCGCTCATGGTGACCTTCGGTTACCTCTTGCTCTCGGGCGCCACGGTCTCGTCGCGGCGCTCGTTCGTCATGACCACGCTGGTGCTGCTCGCGATCCTCGTCGACCGCTTGAGCATCTCGGCGCGGGCGCTCGCCTGGGCGGGGCTCGCGATCATGCTGGCGAGCCCCTACTCGGTGACGACAGCAGCCTTTCAGATGTCCTTCGCGGCTGTCGCGGGGCTGGTGGCGTTCTACGAGACTTTCCGTGAGCGGATCGGCGGCTGGTATCGCGACGCCGGGCTCGCGCGCCGCTGGGGCCTGCACCTGCTGGCGATCGTCTTCACGACGGTGGTGACGACGATCGCCACCACGCCCTTCACGGTGTTCCACTTCAATCGCTACGCGATCTATTCTGTCGCCGCGAACATCGTGGCGGTGCCGATCACGGGCCTTTGGGTCTTGCCGTGGGCGATGCTCGCCTGCGCGCTCATGCCATTCGGCCTCGAGCGGGTGGCGCTCGTCCCGATGGGCTGGGGCATCGACGTCATTGCGGACGTCGCGCACATCGTGACGTCATGGCCCGGTGCCGCGCAGTTGGTGCCGTCGATGCCGGTCTGGGGCCTGATGCTCCTGGGCTTCGGAGGATTCTGGCTCTGCGTGTGGCGACGCCGCTGGCGACTTCTCGGGCTCGCGCCGATCCTCGTGGGCTATCTCACGCTGCTGCTGCCGCGACCGCCGGACGTGCTGATCGACGGAGAGTCTCACCTGGTGGCCGTGCGCGGTGCGGACGGCAGCTATCTCGTCTCCGGCCACGAGCACTCGCGCTACACCGAGGATACCTGGGCGCGCCGCGGTGCCGTCGGCCGCGGTGCGCTCTGGCCGCAGACGGGCGCCAGCGCCGACGGCACGCTCGCCTGCGATCGCGAGGGTTGCCTCTACAAGACGAGCGGCCGCTCGGTCGCCCTCGAGCGCGGCGCCAGCGCGCTCGCTGAGGACTGCGCCCGCGCGGATCTGGTCGTGGTGCCGGTCCCCAACCGCGGCGAATGCCGCGCCAAGCCGGTGATCGACTCCTTCGACACTTGGCGCAATGGCAGCTACGCCGTCTGGCTCGGCACCCACGGTATCACGATCGAAAGCGTCCGCGATTGGCGCGGCGAGCGCCCGTGGGTTCCGACGCGGGGTCCCGACCGGGCGGCGCTCAGTAGCGCCGCAAGAGCCCAACCAGCCGGCCCTGCACCTTGATGCGGTCGGGACCGAAGATGCGGGTCTCGTAGGTCTTGTTGGCGGGCTCGAGCGCGATCGAGGCGCCGCGCCGGCGCAGGCGCTTCAGGGTCACCTCCTCGTCGTCGATCAGCGCCACCACGATGCTGCCATTCTCGGCGGTGTCGCAGCGCTGCACGACGATGGTATCACCGTCGAAGATGCCGGCGTCGACCATGCTGTCGCCGGCGATCTCGAGCGCGTAATGCTCGCCGGCGCCAAGCAGGCTCGCGGGAACGCCCACGGTGTTGGAGGGATCGCGCAGTGCCTCGATCGGTGTGCCGGCGGCGATCCGGCCGTAAAGCGGCAGCTGCATGGCCTCGCCGCTCGGCGTCGTGGGCGCGCCCGAGAAGGCGGCCTTGAAATCGCCGCGGATCACCGTGGGCGAGAAGCGGCCGCGCTCGGCGCGCGGCGGTGCGACCGCGGTCTCTTCCGGCAGCTTGACGACCTCGAGGGCGCGCGCGCGATGGGCGAGGCGCTTTATGAAGCCGCGCTCCTCGAGCCCGCTGATCAACCGGTGGATACCGGACTTCGACTTGAGCTGCAGCGCCTCCTTCATCTCCTCGAAGGAGGGCGAGACGCCGGTGTCGCTCAGGCGCCGGTTGATGAAGAGAAGGAGCTCGTGTTGCTTCTTGGTCAGCATGGGTCGTGGTCTCCGTAGCCAGTCGAGTCGCGGGCGAAAAATCGAGGAACAAAACAACAACTGGGCCGCGTTCTAGTTTAGTTCTCTCGGAAGGTCAAGCGCTAACCGCAAGAAATCCGCGTGGATTCGCGCGAATCGATCCTCGCGTGACGCGTTAGGGACGGCGCATCGTGTGTCGCGCTGCGAGCAGGGACACGGTCTGAACCGCGAGCGCAGACACGAGTGCCGCGCTGAATCCCGCGGCGATGCCGAACCGTTCCATGGTGGCGCCAAGGGCCACGAAGAACGCGGCGAAGGAGAACAATCCGAGCAGCAAACCGCGGAGCACATTGACCGCAGCGCCCTTGCCTTGCGCATGGTGGCCGAACACCGTCAATACGCCCGCGAGGAGCGGGAAGGTCGAGATCAATCCACTCAACTGGGGCCCGAGCCAACCGGCGGCGGAGGTGAGCGCGAGGACCAGGAGCGTCGCTGTGACCATGCGCGCCGGCAAATCCCATGATTGCGGCCGCACCGACGCGACGGTGCCAGTGAAGCTCGGCAACAGCCGCAAGGTCAGCGCGAGCGACGCGAGCACGATCGCGACCAGGAGGAGCGGCGAGGGCGCCAGCCACTGCATGACGAAACCCGCGGCGGCGAAGCTCAGCGTTCCCCCGAGGAGCGCGGCGGGCCATGCGTTTCGCTGAGAAACCCAGGCGTAGCAAAGCGCGAAGGCGCTTTCGGCCACGAGGCCGCGGAGCGAGCCTTGCGCCGCGCTCGCCCCAAACGCGGGCCCGTGCTCGAGCGCCAGGAACAACACCACCGGGCCGGAGGTCAGCGGCAGGCCCACGAGCCAGCCACCGACCGCCTGCCCCCAGCGACGACCGACCAGCGTGCTGATGCCGATCAGCGCCGGCGTCAGCACGAGCTTGAGCGCAAGCGTCTCCACGGATCCCCCGATCGCGCCCGCGGCTTAAAGCGCGAGCGGTCCGCCGCCCAGCTGAATGATGGTGACGCGCTCACCCGCTTTGGCGGCAGGTGCATGGGGCGGGCGCACCACCAGACAATCCGCGCGCGCGAGCAGCGACATCATGGAGCTGTCCTGTTTCTCGAAAGGCTTCGCCTCGAGCTCGCCGTCGGCGGCGCGCGCGAGCGTCGCACGGAGATAATCCTGCCGACGGTCATTGGCCGCGAGCGGCACCGCGAGCCGCGCCGTGACTGCCGGCTCCGCGACGGGATCGAGGCCCGAGAGCCGCTCGATCGCGGGTTTCAGGAAGATGAGCGCGCAGACCATCGTCGAGACGGGATTGCCCGGCAGCCCCACCATCACGGCATCCCGGTAGCGCCCGACCATCAGCGGCTTTCCCGGCCGCATGGCGATCTGCCAGAAATCGAGCTCGAGGCCGGAGACGCGGAGCGCATCTTTCACGAGATCGTGGTCACCGACGGAGGCGCCGCCGGTCGTGATCAGGAGATCGGCGCCGCGCGCGCCCTCGGCGAGGCGCTGCACCGAGTCCGGCGTGTCGGCAGCAATGCCGAGCTGCAGCGGGACCGCGCCGCAGGACTCGACGAAGGCGCCGAGCGCGAGGCTGTTGGAGCTCACGATCTGGTTCGGCCCGACGGGATCGCCGGGCATCACGATCTCGTCGCCGGTTGAGAGGATCGCGACCCGGGGCCGGCGATGCACCATCAGCCAGGGCCGGTCCATGCCAGCGGCAAGGCCGATGTCGCGCGCGGTGAGCCGCCGGCGCGCGGGAATGCCGACGGCGCCCGTCTCGAAATCGAGTCCGGCGGGGCGGACATAGCGGCCGCTGGGTGCGCCCTCGCGCACCACCACGGTCTCGCCGTCGCGGTCGGTGTCCTCCTGGATCACGATCGCGTCGGCGCCTCGCGGGAGTGGCGCGCCCGTGAAGATGCGGACGGCCTCGCCGGCGCTCAGCGGACGGTCATAGGATTTGCCGGCGGGGACCGCGCCCACGACGCGGAGCCGGGCAGGGACCTGCTTCACGTCGGCGGCACGCACCGCGTAGCCATCCATGGCCGAGAGGGCCGCGGGTGGCTGAGTGCGGCGGGCAATCACGGGCTCCGCCAGCACGCGACCGAAGGCGTCGGCAAGCGCCACCTGCTCGGCCGCGAGCGGCTTCAGCGGCTCCAACAGGCGCATCAATGCTTCTTCGACAGAAATCACCGCTTTGCCTCGTAAGTACCTGACTTGCCGCCAGACTTATGGGTCAACTTCAAGTCGGTTATGAGCATCGCGCGATCGACCGATTTCAACATGTCATAGATGGTGAGCGCCGCCACGGAAGCCGCTGTCAATGCTTCCATTTCGACGCCCGTTCGTCCCGTGACCTTGCAGGTGGCGGCGATATCGATGGCGTTTCGGCTCGGATCGGGCGTCAGCTCGACCGAGACGGAGTCGAGCGCCAGCGGATGGCAGAGCGGGATCAGATCCGGTGTTCGTTTGGCGCCCATGATGCCCGCGAGCCGCGCCACCGAGAGCACATCGCCCTTCTTGGCGCCGCCCTTGAGCACGAGGTCGAGGGTCTCCTTGGCCATGATTACGGTGGCGGTCGCGGTGGCGACGCGCTCGGTCTCGGGCTTCTCGGAGACGTCGACCATGCGCGCGGCACCCTTGGTGTCGAAATGACTGAGGGTCGCCATGGGTCAGGCCGGGGCAGAGGCCGCGATTGGGGCGAGCAGGGCCCGAGTCGCCCCTTCGACATCGGGCTGGCGCATGAGCGACTCGCCCACCAGGAAACAATGAATGCCCTTGGAGGCCATTCTGGCGAGGTCTTTGGGGCCGTGGAGGCCACTTTCGCTCACCGGAAGCCGCTCGGAGCCGATTTCACGCGCGAGCTCTTCGCTCGTGGTGAGATCGACCTTCAAGGTCTTGAGATCGCGGTTGTTGATGCCGATGAGGGGCGTTTTCAACCGCAGTGCGCGATCGAGCTCTACGCGATTGTGTACTTCGGCGAGCACGTCCATGCCGAGGGACACCGCCACATCCTCGAGCGCGGCGGCTTGGCCATCCTCCAGAGCCGCCATGATCAGCAGCACGCAATCGGCACCCATCGCTCGGCTCTCGGCGATTTGATAGGGGTCCAGCATGAAGTCCTTCCGCAGTACCGGAAGCACCGTGGCCGCGCGGGCCTCGACCAGATACTCAGGCTTCCCCTGGAAGTAGGATGCGTCCGTCAGGACTGAAAGACAGGTGGCACCGCCGCGCGCATAGGCCAATGCCAGCGCCGCGGGATCGAAATCCGGGCGGATCAGCCCCGCGCTCGGGCTTGCGCGCTTGATCTCGGCGATGAGGCCATAACCACCCGCCGAGGCGCGACGGAGCGCCGCGATGAAACCGCGGGGAGCAAGAGCGCCGCGGGCGGCGCGCTCGACCTCGGCGAGGGGCCGCGCCGCCTTGGCGCGCGCAATCTCCTCCCGCTTGGTCTCGCAGATCCGCGCGAGCACATCGCTCATGACGCGGGCGGGGGAGGCGGCGGCGTGTTGGTGATCATCACCATCGCCGCGAGCGCCGCGGCGGCCTTGCCGCTGTCGAGCGACGTCGCGGCGATCTCGAGGCCCTCGCGGT
>DATEGF010000398.1:0-22583 GCA_035280245.1 Allostellaceae bacterium | reverse complement strand
GTCCAGCCCTCGCGCGTGGGCTCGGACGCCCGCTCGCCCTCACTCTCCCGCTGCTTTGCAGCGGGTCCCTCCCTCTCCCACCCAAGTGCGGGAGAGGGGCTCTTACGCCCCTCGCCCACGGAGTGGGAGAGGGAGGGACCCGGCGCGGAGCGCTGGGAGGGTGAGGGTGACGGCGCCGCGTTCGGCCGGGCCCGAGCCGTCACACTCTTGACCGCGTTCACGATCCCGACATAGCCGGTGCATCGGCAGAGATTGCCGGAGAGCTCCGTCCGGATGCGGCGTTCGTCGGCGCCCGGCAGCCGCTGCACAATATCGCGCGCGGAGATCAGCATGCCCGCGGTGCAGAAACCGCATTGGAGGCCGTGCTCCCGCGAGAAGGCCTCGCGCAGCTCCGCCATGACGGCGTCGTCCTCGAACCCCTCGATGGTGCGGACCTCGAGCCCGTCGCAGGCGACAGCATAGGTGATACAGGAGCGCGCGGGCACGCCGTCGATCAGCACCGTACAGGCGCCGCAGACGCCGTGCTCGCAGCCCAGATGCGTGCCGGTGAGTCGCAGCTGGTCGCGCAGGAAATCCGCGAGATGCGTGCGCGGCTCGACCTCGGCCGAGACGGCACGCCCATTCACGGTGACCGAGATCGTGGTCATGGCGCGAGGGCCTGCTCGAGCGCGCGCAGGAGCGCGCCCGCGTGCATGCGCTGCTCGATGGGATCGAGACCCGCGATGCTGGCGACCGCCGCATCCGCGGCGTCGCGGCTTGGAGTCGCCGGCTTCCCAGCCATGAGCCGCTCTGCGAGCTCCCGCAGTGCCTGAGGCGCACCCGAGAGCGCGCCCAGAAAGATGCGTGCGGCGCTCCGCTCGGGGTCGATCACCACAGCGGCGCTGGCTTCGGGGAACTCGCCGGTCTTGCGGCAGAATTTGAAATAGCCGAACCGCGCGGTACTCGAGAGTTTGGGCACGAGCACCGCCGTCACGATCTCGTGCTCTTTGATCTCGGTCGTGAAGGCCGCGGACATCAATTGTGCCGCGGGTACCGTTCGCTCTCCCGCGGGCCCGCGCAGCTCCACGTCGGCGCCGAGCGCCGCCAGAGCCAGCGGCCAGTCGGCGGCGGGATCGGCGTGCGCGAGGCTGCCACCGATCGTGCCGCGGTTGCGGACGGCGCGGTAGGCGATGCCGCCGGCGACCTCAACCAGCATCTCGCCGCCTTTCAGCGCGCCGTTTGCATCCTCGATGGCCGAGTGCGTCACGGCCGCACCGATGCGCCAGACGTCGCCGGCATCCTCGATCGCGCGCAATTCGTCGAGCCGCGAGATGTCCACCAGGAGGCCCGGCCGCGCGAGGCGCAGGTTGAGCATGGGCCCGAGCGACTGCCCACCCGCGAGCACCTTGCCGTTGCCCTTGGCCTGCGCGAGCAACCGGATCGCCTCGCCCAGATCGCGCGGGCGCGCGTAGTCGAACGCCGCCGCTTTCATGCGGGAACCGGCTTCTTGGCGCCGGCGAGCGCCGCGAGCAGCCGCCGCGGCGTCAGCGGTGTCTCCGTCACCTCGGTGCCGAGATGCCGGATCGCGTCGTTGACGGCGTTGAAGATCGCGGCCGGCGGCGCGATCGCGCCGCCTTCGCCCATGCCCTTGATGCCGTAGGCGGTGTAGGGCGAGGGTGTTTCCAGGTGGAAAATCCGCATCGCCGGAACTTCGGTTGGGCCCGGCACCAGATAGTCGGCGAACGTGGAGGCGAGTGGCTGGCCGTTGGCGTCGTAAGGGCTCTCCTCATAGAGCGCGGTGCCGATCCCCTGCGCGGCGCCGCCGAGCATCTGTCCGTCCGCCACCATCGGATTTACCAGCGTGCCGCAGTCCTCGACGATGACGTAGTCGAGGATCTCGACATGGCCGAGTTCGGGATCGACCGCCACGACCGCCGCGTGCGAGGCATAGCTGAAGGCGCCGGTGTCGACCTTCGGGCGATAGGCCATGGTGGCCTCGAGGCCGCCGAGGTCCACGTCGGGCGGCAAGCGATAGGGCCGTCGGTACCAGGCGTCCGCGATCTCCGCGAGGGTTACGGACGCCTGTGGACCCACGACTTTGCCGCCCTCGAGGCGCGCGGTGTTCGTGGCGCACTGCATGAGATGGGCGCCGATCGCGATCAGCCGCGGCACCAGCGTCTCGCAGGCGAGCGACACGGCGCCGCCCGCCATCACCATGCTGCGCGAGGCGTAGGTGCCGGTGGAGTATGGGGTGAGACCGGTGTCGCCGAGCACGACATGCACCTTGGCGACGTCGATGCCGAGCACCTCGTGGGCGACTTGCGCGAAGGTGGTCTCCATGCCTTGCCCATGCGAATGCACGCCCGCGCGCACCTCGAGGCCGCCCGCGGGCGTCACCCGCGCGGTCGCCTGGTCGTAGCCCGGCACCAGCGAGAGGCCCCAGGCCGCGAACACGCTGGTGCCGTGGGCGGACTGCTCGCAGTAGCTCGCGAAGCCCACGCCAATCAGACGACCGTCGGGCTCGCCCTTGCGCTGCCGCGCGCGCCATTTATCGAGATCGATCTTCTCGCGCGCCATTGTCAGAGCCTTGCGATAGTCGCCGCTGTCGTAGTGCTTCTTCGCGACGTTGTCGTAGGGCATCGACTCCGCGGCGACGAGGTTGTCGCGCCGGACTTCCCAGGGCTCGCGGCCGACCTCGCGGGCGATCGCATCCATCACCAGCTCCATGGCGAAGCAGACGCCGGTGCGCGCGACGCCGCGATAGGGCATGAAGCCCGGCTTGTTGGTGGCGACGCAGTGGGTCTTGCAGCGATAGCCGCGGAAGTCATAAGGGCCCGGCAGATTGCCGGTGGCCTGGCCAGTCTCGAGGCCCACCGTATAAGGCCACATGGAATAGGCGCCGCCGTCGATGGTGATCTCGGCGTCGAGTGCCAGCAGCCGGCCCGTGCGGTCGGCGTAAGCGGTCATGCGGTAATGATGCTGTCGCGCGACGGCGCCCGCGATCAGGTGCTCGCGCCGGTCCTCGATGTAGCGGAACGGCCGCTTGAATTTGAGGGCGAGCCAGGCGACGCAGATCTCCTCGGGCTGCAGGATGCATTTGTAGCCAAAGGCGCCGCCGACGTCGGGCGAGATCACGCGAAGACGCGCATCGTCGATCCCCAGCGTCTCCGCGAGGCCGATGCGCACCATGTGCGGCGTCTGCGTCGAGGAGTAGACGATCAGCTGATCCGCGCGCTCATCCCAGAGCGCCAGCACGGCCTTGCCTTCCATGGGCACCATGGCCTGGCGCGAGAGAGCGACCTCGCGCTTCACCACCACCGGCGCACCCTGCGCCTTGGCATCGAAACCGCTCTCGTAGTTCATGGTGATGAAGAGATTGTCCGGCCACTCCTCGTGGACGCGCACGCCGGTCTCCGCCCGCGCCCTATGGACGTCGGCGAGCGGCGGCAGGTCCTCGATCTCGAGCTCGATCTGCTCCGCGAGATCCTCGGCCTGCGCCCGCGTGGATGCCGTCACCATGGCGATGAGGTCGCCCACGAAGCGCACCTTCTCGTGCGCCAACGGGTGCTGCGCGGAGACGCGGTAGCCCGGCAGTGTCGAGGTCGCGACGATCGGCTTCACGCCCTCGAGGTCCGCCCAGGTGAAAACGCTGTGCTCGAGCCCCTGCGGCTTGCCGACGCGCGTGAGCCGGCCGTGCGCGACCGGGCTCCTCAGGAACGCGATCTCCTGCTGGCCCGGCAGGATCATGTCGGAGACGTAGTTGCCGCGTCCGTGCAGGAAGCGAGGATCCTCCTTGCGCCGAACCCGAGCGCCGATGCCTTGGGGTTTCATCGCCGGACTCTACGCCCTGAGACGCTCGTTCTTCGGGTCGAACGGCGATTCCGAGATGATGGTGGCGCGGTGGCGCTTGCCGAGGATCGAGATCTCGAGCTCGGTGCCGTTCGTGGCGAGCGCCGGCGGCACCATGGCGAGCGCCAAGGACTTGCCGACCCGCCAACCGAATCCGCCGGAGGTCGCGCGGCCCACAAGCTCGGTGCCGCGATAGATCGGCTCGGAGCCGCGCGCATCTGCGTCGGCGACACCATGCACCTCCATGGTCACGAGCTGGTTCTTGAAGCCACGGCGCTGCCACTCCAGTAGCCCTTCGCGTCCGACAAAATCGCGATTGTCGAGCTGTACGAAGCGCTGCAATCCCGACTCCAGCGCCGCGTACTCGATCGAGAGCTCGCGTGGGATGAGCCGATAGGACTTCTCCAGGCGGAGGGAGTCCATGGCGCGAATCCCGAATGGCTTGAGGCCGAAGTCGCGACCCGCCTCCATCAAGCGATCGAAGATGTAGTTCTGCGTCTCGATGGGGTGATGCAGCTCCCAGCCAAGCTCGCCCACGAAGTTGACTCGCAGCGCGCGGGTTCGGGCAGTGCCGACGCTGATCCATTTGCCGCTGAGCCAGGGGAATGCGGCGGTCGTTAGGTCGGTGTCGGTGAGCTTCTGGAGAAGGTCGCGCGAGCGCGGGCCCGCAAGTACCAGCACACCGTTCATCTGCGTGACGCGTTGGAGCTTCACGCTGCCGTCGCCGGGAAGGAGTTTGGTCAAGTAGTCGAAGTCATGCCGCTCGAGGGCGCCCGCGGAGACGAGATAGAATTGCTCCGGTCCCTCGCGATACACCGTGAACTCCGAGCGCACGCCGCCGATCCTGGTGAGCAGATACGTCAGCGCGATCCGGCCGATCCGCTTGGGAACGCGGTTCGAGAGCAGGTGGTCGAGCCAGGCCTCGGCGCCGGGTCCCGTGACCTCGAACTTCGAGAAGGCGGTCATGTCGAGGAGGCCGACCTTCTCGTGGACGTGCTTGCACTCGCGCCCCACGTGCTCGAAATAATTCGAGCGCCGGAAGCTCCACTTCTCCCGCGGCCGCCCGCCCGCCGGTACCGGCGCATGGTTCTCGTTGAGGAGCACGTCGGGCTTCGCGAGCTCTTTCTCGCTCAGCCCATAACTCGCGGGCGCGAACCAGTTGGGCCGCTCCCAGCCATAGACCGAGCCGAAGACCGCGCCCAACGCCTTCATGCGCTCGTAGCAGGGCGACTGCTTCAGCGGCCGCGCCGCTGGGCGTTCCTCGTCGGGGTAATGCACGGTGAAGACCTTGGCGTAAGCCTCCTCGTTCTTCTCTTTGAGATACCCCCGCGAGGCGTAGGGGCCGAAGCGGCGGGGATCGACGCCCATCATGTCGATGCTGGGCTCGCCCTCGACGATCCACTCGGCGAGCTGCCAGCCGGCACCGCCCGCCGCGGTCACGCCGAAGCTGTGGCCCTCGTTGAGCCAGAAATTCCGCACGTCCCAGGCCGGGCCGATGATCGGGCTGCCGTCGGGCGTATAGGCGATGGCGCCGTTGTAGACCTTCTTGACCCCGACCTCGCCGAAGGCCGGCACGCGGTGGATGGCGGCTTCGATGTGCGGCGCCAGGCGGTCGAGGTCTTCCGGGAAGAGCTCGTACTCGGAATCATCCGCGGGCCCGTCGAGGTAACAGGCGGGCGCGCCAACCTCGTAGGGGCCGAGCAGGAGCCCCATGTTCTCCTCGCGCATGTAATAGGAGGCATCGGACTCGCGGAGCACGCCCATTTCCGGCAGGCCCTTGCGATGGCGCTCCTGGATCGCGGGATGCGGCTCGGTCAGGAGATATTGGTGCTGCACCGGCAGCACGGGCACGTCGAGCCCGACCATGGCGCCGGTCCGGCGCGCGAAGTTGCCGGTGGCGGATACCACGTGCTCGCAGACGATCTCGCCCTTGTCGGTCTGCACCACCCACTCGCCGCTCGGCCGCGCGACGACGCCGGTGACGGTCGTATTGCGATTGATCTCCGCGCCGCCGGCGCGCGCGCCTTTCGCGAGCGCTTGCGTCAAATCGGCGGGCTGGATGTAGCCGTCCTCGGGGTGCTGGATCGCGCCGATGATGCCGTCGGCGTTGTAGAGCGGCCAGATCTCCTTGACCTGCGCCGCGGTCAGGAACCGCACGTCGACGCCGATCGTCGCGGCGACGCCGGCGTAATAGCGGTACTCGTCCATGCGGTCGGCGGTGCAGGCGAGGCGGATGTTGGAGACTTTCTTGAAACCGACATGCTGCCCGGTCTCCGGCTCGAGGCTCCGGTAGAGCTTCACCGAGTATTTGTGGATCTGACCGACGGAGTAGCTGACGTTGAAGAGCGGCAACAGGCCCGCGGCATGCCAGGTCGAGCCCGAGGTGAGCTCCTTCCGCTCGATCAGCACCACATCGGACCAGCCTTTTTTCGTGAGGTGATAGAGCGTGCTCACGCCCACCACGCCGCCGCCGATCACCACCACGCGCGCCTGTGTCTTCATCGCCCCGCCTTTTCGCCACACGCCAAATTCCGCGCGCAGTCTTCCACTGTGGGAGCCGCATGACCAGCCCTCGCGGCGGCCTTCGGCAGGCGTTTTTGCGCAAGTTCCGCTACTCGTTTTCGCCGCGCACAGCGACGACGAGCCATGGTGTGTCGAGCCTATTGCCGGACCGTGGGCCCGTGGATGCCAGCGGCCCAATAGGCGTGCTCGACGAGGCGGAGCGTCTCCAAGTTGTCGGCGGGATCGGTCTCGAAGGGCACGCCGGTCAGGAGGCACTCGACGAAATGCGCGATCACGCCGTCGAAGCTCGCCTGGTAGCCGGTGTCGTGGTCGTAGCTCTGATGCCGCGGCTTGGGGCCGCGCAAGTGCAGCTCCGTCGTCTCGAGCGTGGCGCTGGCCTTGCGGCCGATCAGGTCCAGGCGATCGCCGGTGCGTGATGGAAAACCCGGCGCCGCCATGGTGCCCATGACCGTTACGGGCACGCCCTGCGCTGTCTCCATCAGGATCGTGGCGAGGCTCTCGCCCTTGATCTCCGGCACCGCGCGCGAGGCGCGCGCGCTCACGATTCGGAGCGGCCCCACCAGCCAGCGCACGGTGTCGATGTGGTGGATCAAGGTCTCCGCGATCAGCATGCGCGGCTCGTCGGCCATGAAGGGCTGGCGCACCAGCGCCGGCCGCTTGCCGCTCGCGTCCGGCAGCAGGCCCGAGGAGAGGAGCGCCATCTGGCAGGCCGCGATGTCGCCGATCTCGCCGGCCTCGATCCATTTCTTGATCTCGCGGTACCAGGGCCGGAAGCGCCAGTTCTCGTGCACCATCAGCCGGATCTTGCCGGCGACCCTGCGCGCAAGCGCCTCGGACTCGACCAACGTCGGCGTCATCGGCTTCTGACAGAGCACGTCGATGCCGCGCGCGGCCGCTGCCTCGACCCAGAAGGCGTGGGTCTCGCGCGGCGAGGCCACGTCGAGTGCGTCGATCTTCTCCTGGTCGAGCATCGCCTCGGGCATGTCGTAGACCTTGGGAATGCCGAACTCGCGGGCGCGTGCCTCGGCGCGTGCGCGATCGAGGTCATAGACCGCGACGATTTTGGCGCGGTCGGCGCCCGCATTCCGCCAGCCGATCAGTTGGTAGTGGCTGATCATGCCGGCGCCGGCGAGCGCCACGCGGATGGGAGCCGAGCGTTTGGTCATTCCATTGTCCTCCGGATGCAAAGCTCGCACAGGATTGTGCCAGAGGGCGTAGACCCGGGGCTCGTCATCACAAGGTAACAAAGGTTGCAGCTTGCCAAAGTCTCGCGACTTTGAGTTTGAGACCTGATAAGGTGCACCGCTCAGGTGAGTTGTCCGTGCCGAAGGGGAGGATTAAGGGCAAATGTCTAGGAAATCGCGGTCTCAGAGGCGCGCCATCCTTTCGGCAACCTCGGCGCTGGCGATCATCGTTGGACTCGGCGGCAATGCCTGGGCATGCAGTCCGACGTCGGGTACCTTCGCCTTCTTCACCAACACCGGATCAGTCGACTGTTTTAACTTCAACAACGCGACCGTGACCGGCAATCTCAGCAACACCTCGACCGGCACGATTGGCCCGCCGAGCTCGCCCGCTCCCGGCTCCCTGGTCGTCAACAGCTCGACCATCGGCGGGTCCCTCTCGAACAGCGGTCAGATCAACGCGAGCGGCGGGACGCCCAATGGAATCGTCGTCACTGGCGGCTCAGTTGTTGGCGGCGGGATTATCAACAACAGTACAGGGACGATCAACGTTAACGCGAGCGGCCCGAGCGCGGCCGGCATCAAGGTCAGCCAATCCTCGTACTCCGGCGGGATCACGAACAGTGGGGTGATCGTCGTCAACAATTCCTCCGGCAGCGCCGTTGGCATTTCGGTCACCGGTGGCGTCTCGCCCCCACCTCCACCGCCGCTCGCTCCGATCATCAAGACGACCAGCAATACATCCACGACCAACAATACCGGCACCAACTACACGCTCTTCGGCGGCAAGCACCGCCACTAGACGCGTGATTGCCGGCGGGGCCGCGCTCGAAGCCGGGATTCGCATCGTTGTCGGCTTGGGATAGCATCGCCGCCGGAGGCGACGATGCGGGTTCTGTTGGTCAATCACGAGTTCTCCATGAGCGGGGCCGCGGTCAATCTCCTGAAGATTGCCGACCATCTGACGCGCTCGGGTCACGAGTGCGCCGTGTTCCCGGGCCGGCCGAGCACCGGTCCGATCGAGGCGGAATACGCCCGGCGCGGCATCCCCATCTTGCAGAGAGCGGCCTTCCCCGAGTTCGCCGCGGTGATCTGCAACACGATCCACGCCGGGCCCCTCGTCACCATGGCGGCGCCTCACGCGCGGACCATCTGGTGGCTTCGCGAGTCTGAGTCCGGTCTCGAGTACCTCTTGGCCCGGCCGTCGATTGCGACGGCCTTCCGCGAGGCCAGCATCATCGTGGTGCAGCATGAGCACCAGCGCGACAATGTCTACCGCTCGTTCCTCTATCCACGGGACCCCGCCACGGTCTTCGTCGTGCCCAACGGCTTCCGGATCGCGCGTGCAGGGCCCACGGCAGCAAAGATGCGTCCGATCCGGGTGATCGCCGTCGGCAGCGTCTATCCGCTGAAGCGCCAGGGCGATCTGATCCGCGCCATCGAGCGGCTTGGCCGGCCCGATATCGAGTGCTTGATCATCGGGAACCAGATCCAGCTCGACGAGGAGGCGCAGCGCATCGCCCAGGCCGCGCCCGACCAGTACAGGCTCCTGGGTCAACTGTCGTTCGACGAGACGCTCACTTGGCTAAGATCGTCCGACATCTGTTGTTTGCCCTCGCGGAGCGAATCCCAGTCGAACATCCTCTTCGAGGCGGCGCTCACCGGAAACGCGCTCGTCGCCACGGATCTCCCGTCCTTTCGCGGCATCTGGAAGAATGGTGAGAACGCGCTGCTGCACCCGATCGGCGACGTCGAGGCGCTGGCGCACGCCATTGCGCGGCTCGCCGACGACGTGCCGTTGCGGCGGCACCTCGCCGATGCGGCCGCCGTGACGGCATCGGAGTTCACGGAGGAGCGGCTCTTCGCCAACGTCGACCGTGTGCTGGCGGCCGCCTGCGCCTGAGCGAGGTGCCTACCGCTTCGGCGCCGCGGCGCGAAGCTTTGCCTGCCGCTCCAGTCGGCGCAGCGGAAAGTTACGGTTGAGCGCGGGGGCGTTCCATCGGAACACATGCCGCTTGCCGTCGATCAGGATCGAGTCGCCGACGAACGACAGGGTATGGATCCCGTCGGGATAGGGTCCCTTCGGGTCCGGCAGGAGGCGGGCCACAGTCTCCTCGCGGAACGTCGAGGGCGTGAGCTCGATGATGCGATTGAGCGCGATGGCGCCGCCATAGGAGCGCGAGCAGTCCTGCGCCGGGCGGATCAGCGAGCCGTCGGCCCAGAAGGGCGTGCCCGCGGGGCGCGCGCTGGTGATGTCGCACTTGATGGGATTGAGGGCGTGCGGCGTCCACGGTCCGTCGACCGAGCGGGCGAACCAGGCATAGAGGCGGAGCTGGGAATCCCGGTCCGCGCGTGTGCCGAAGAGCCAATGGTGCTCGCCGAAGCGGAAGATCGTGCCGTCGCTCATCGGCACGTCGCCGAGCAGCGTGGCGACGGGGGTGAGTCGCGTGGGCGCCGTCTCGATCTTGAAGAGGAGCGTGCGGCCGCTCTCGTTGACCTCCGGCAGGCAGAGCAGCATTCCCTCTACGGGTATCAGGTAGGGATAAGAGGCGTGCGCGGGAAGGTCGGCGAGCGGCTCGAACGACGGCTCCATCGTTGCGGATCGCACGCGCGCGATCTCGAGCGTGCCCTTGCCGACGCGATAGTCGAAGCGCTCGTGAGCGATGGCCGTGCGGCCCTCGGCGTCGACCCAGCCGAAGGGATCCGCTCGGAACGTCAGCGCCGGCGGGTGCGGCAGCCACGTCACGCCGGCGACGGTGCCGCCCCTGGCCAGGGCCTCGAGCGGCGGGCGCGGCGCGATTCCGATGTTCCAGATCTCGAGCGTCCGTCGTGCGCGGAACGCCCGGAGCCGCGCCGCGAGCCATGCCGAGCCGAAGGCGGCAAGTGACGGCGGCGGCAGCGGCCGGGCTGCATCCGCCACCGGCGCGGCCTGTCCCGCCAGGAGTTTCCGGCAGGCGATCTCGTACCAGTCGGGGAGATTGAGCAGCACGGCGTCGACGGTGTGCACGAGGCTCGCGCGCTTCGGAAGCCGGCCCGCAAAGAGAACGCGCTCCACGCCGCCGGCGTCGATTTGCACCAGCGTCACGTCGATCGCGGGTTCCGCCGAGCAGTAAGCCGCCAGCAGCGCGGCGGCGATGTTGGGAGATTTCCCGCCGCCAATTCGCAGGACCCAGCGGCCGAGGCGCGCGCTCGCGGGCGAGAGCCCATCGTCCGCGCCATCGCCACGGAAGTCGAGCACGGCATCGAGCTCGCCCGCGACACTCGCCTGGAGATTGCCGATCGGAAACACGGGAAGGCCGAAGGTCGCGTCGGGTGCCGCCATCGGAGCCAGCGACATCGCCCGGCGCTCGGTATGCCGACGGCAGAGCCGCTCGAGCTGCGTTCGGTCCGACGCGCGGTCCGCGGTCCAGATCCCGATCGGCTGGGCCAACCCCGATCGCGCCAGTGTGGCGAGCACCCGCATCTCCCACCGCCGCGGGTGGGGTCCGGTCGTGATCGCGGCGCAGCGGAGGGTCCGGTTGTTGGCGGGTGGCATGCCGCTCTGCATACCCGTGGGGACCCTCTCGCGCCAGGATTGCGGCACATCCGGGCCAATGAGTGCCCGGGCTTTTCATTCAGTGGGTCGGGTGCGTGATCACCCATTCCGGTCCGAACGGGCGCGTCTCCTTGAGCGCGGCTTTGCCCTGCTCGTGCTCGAGCGCCTTGATCCAGCGGAGCCGGATGAAGTGGTTCTCGTCGTGCGTGTTCGTGATGTAGTAGGCGGTCGCGGCGCCCGTCGCGCCAAAGGCGTTCGATTTGCGGAGCCCATCGAACACGGTGCGGTCGGCCGTGGGCGTACCCGGCATCAGCGGCACGGACCAGAGCGGCGGCACGCCGGGGCAGCGCAGTTTGTCGATCATCAAGCAATTGGGGTCCACGAATCCGCCGAACTTGTCCCGGAAGGCACCGTGGCCGGGACCGGTGGACTCCCACCGATCGACGCAGAGCGGCTCCTCGGTATCGGGATCCACGAACCAGCGCAGCGTGTAGGCCCAGTCCTTGCCCTGGATCGCGCTCAGCAGGCTCGCGACGTGGTTCTCGGCGATCCAGTTGTCGTCATCGAGGTAGCAGACGTGGCGGCTATTGGCGGCGTAGGTGAGGATGGTGCGCAGCGCGCCGCCATCGATGGTGCCATAGAAGCCGCCGTGGCGGATCGACGTGGAGTAGCCGAGATTGAGCACCGTCACCGCGTGCAGCGCGGGACGCATGTCCAGGATCTCGTCGATGACCGCGTCGTCGCCGCGCACGGCGTCGATGCCGATCAGCGTGTGGATCCGCTGCACGCCGGTCTGGCGAAACACCGATCGCACGGCGCGCGCCAGCGAGGCCCGGCAGGTCGTCGGGATGACCACCGCCGCATCGAACGGCTTCTGAACCGGGTTGCTGTAGTGAAAATATGTTGCGGGTTGCACCACCGGCCGCGCGTTGCTGGGGAAATCGGCGCGGCACTCTAGCATAGGGAGAGCGCGGCGCTCGGTCCGGGCTTGACGGCGGGACGAATAGCGGCTCCTTCCTCGCGTCGTGGTTCGGCGAATTTCCGGTTCCCGCGAGATGAGCGCAGACCGTCCGATCGTTTTCCGCTGGGCCCCCTCCAGCTTCTTCGGCTGGGGCATCTACGGCCTCAATCTCATGCTGCACTGGCCCGGGCCCGCGCTCACGGCCCAGCGGCTCGATCGCATCGTCGTGGCACGCGAGGACCAGCGCCGGCGCGTGAGCGACCTGCTGCGGGCGTCCGAGCAATTCCACGAAAAGCTGAAGCCTTACGCCGGTCGCGCCATCGTGTGGGAGCTGCCGGTCCTGGTGTCCTACGGCAATGACCTCGAGCGTTACTTCGGGGTCCATCAGATCGACATCATGGGAACGCCGAGCATCGGCGTGGTCTTTCTGGAGGACGCCGCGATCGATCCGTACAATGTCAACGGCGCCAATCAGCTCGCGCTGATGGTCGCGGGCTCCAGCTGGAACGCGGATGTGCTGCGGGCGGCGGGCCTGCGGAACGTCACTGTCGTGCTGCAGGGCGTCGATGGTGACCTGTTCCGACCGCGCCCGAGCACGGGCCGCTTCGCGGGCCGATTTGTCGTGTTCTCCGGCGGCCAATCGTCCTTTCGCAAGGCCCAGGACTTGGTCCTGCTCGCCTTCCGGGCCTTCGCGCAGCGCCATCGCGACGCGCTCTTGATCACGGCCTGGCATTCGCCGTGGCCCGAGCGCGCGCAGAGCTATTCAGGCATCTCCGCGCTGCCGCCGCCGATGCGCGCGGACGGCAGGGTCGACCCCGCCGGCTGGGCACGCCAGGCCGGCATCCCGGCGGACCAGTTCCTCGATCTCGGGAGCGTCCCGAATTGCGAGATGCCGCTTGTGCTCGCAGAGGCGAATGCCGCGCTGTTTCCCAATCGGGCGGAGGGCGGCACGAACCTCCTCGCCATGGAGTGCCTGGCCTCGGGAGTTCCCACCATTCTCTCGGCCAACACCGGCCACCTCGACATGATCCGACGAACCGGAACCTTCGCGGCGGAGCGGCAGCGGCCCGTCACCGCGACGCCGCCCAACATTCGCTCGACGGCCGGCTGGGGCGAAAGCGACATCGATGAGCTCGTCGAGTTCCTCGAGTGGGTCTACACGCACGGCGACGCCGCCTTGTCGCGAGCCGCCGCCGCGGCGCAAGCGATGCGCGCGCTGACCTGGGAGCGCCAGATCCGCGAGCTCTACGGGGTGGTGAGCCCGCTGCTCTGAGCGGCCGTGGGCGCGGCCTGGACCGGACCCGCGGCCGCGCGCCGTGCGCCAATCCACTGCGTCAGCCGCATGATCTCCAGATCAGTCGGCAACAGCTCGAAAGCCTTCTCGCCCGCGGCCCACGCTTCCTCGATCCTGCCGAGGTCGAGGAGCGTGCTCGCCAGATAGTAGAAGGTCCTGCCGTTCTCGGGATCGACTGCGGTTGAGCGCGTCAGCACAGTTACGGCTTCTGCGCCCTTGCCCTGCGGCGACAGCGCGAGGGCGAGGTTGATGAGCAGGGCGCCGTCGTCGGGTCGCAGCTCGAGGCCCTTGCGGCTCACGGCCTCGGCCTCGGCGAAGCGCCGCTGCTCCCGCAGCGTCGTCCCGAGATTCTGGTACGAGAAGGTCGAGTCGGGCTTGAGGGACAGCGCCATGGCGTAGGCTTCGACGGCCGGGCCCAGCTTGCGCTGGGCGCGGAGCGCATTCCCGAGGTTGCTGTAGGCCTCGGCGAGGCTGGGCATCACGCGAAGCGCCTGGCGGTAGCAGGCCTCGGCCTCCTCGAACTCGCCGCGGTCGTAGTGCGCAATGCCGAGGTTGTTCCAGGCATGGGCGTGATCGGGGCTCATCGCGGTCGCCCGGCGGCCTGCGGCCACCGCCTCGTCGAGCCGGCCGCTCAGTCGGCACATCTCGCCGAGATTGGCGAAGTAGAGAGGCTCGGTCGCATCGGCGGCGATCGCGCGGCGCAACAGATCGATGGCGACGGCGGCATTGCCGGCATTGTGCGCGATGATGCCCAGGAGATGCAGGGCACCCCCATGGCTCGGCATGTCCCGCAGGAGGCCGCGACAGATGTCCTCGGCGGCGAGCGGCCGGCCCGCCAGACGATGCTGCTCCGCCGCCCCGAGCTGTTGTGCAGCCGATCTCGATCTCTCCTCGGACATGCTGGGGGCCGGCTCGCTCATGACGGGTGACTGTGCTCGCCGGTGGACTCTACGCGAGTCTTTGCGCTGGGTCAGCCAAACTGGTCTTGGTGAGCGTGAACACTCGCGGGCGATGATCGCAATGGGCGTGACTCTATTTCGTCCAAGAGGGTTATTATCGTAGCTATTAAGGACCGAGTCTTTTGTGACAATCTCGTCACTTTTGGACGGATCCTGGCTCCAAATATCGTCCACCAACGGACCCCATCTCGGTTGACGAGTTGGTCCGACTGACACTCTGTGGCGCGGCGGCAACACTCGCCATCATTAATCGACACAAGTGATTTTGGCTGTTGGGGGATTTCTCTACAGCGTGGTACTCCTCAACTGACCAGTAGGGTAGCCGCCCTGCCGGTGCGACTGCGTGGTCGCCTCTGGCAAGGTGGGCGGTGTGTGGCACGGGTTCGTGCGGCGCGGTGGGAAAATAGGTCTGAGCCGCAGACCCGATCGCCAACACATCGCGATGACGTGAGCGCTCGCGTCGCTTGTCCTGCGCCCGAGTTTCTCGCCGGCAACGCGAAGACCGGCCTGTTGGGGGAATGACGATGGATCGCAGCACGATCAAAAACCTGCTGATGACGACGTCTGTGGTGGCGCTGGTCGCTGCCGGCAGCGAGGAAGCGCGCGCTGTGGGATGCGGGACCTTCATCGACACGCCCCAGCCGGCGGGGGTCGCGCAGAACACCAGCGTGAACTGCATCCTGATCGATGCCACCACCGTCACCGGCGACGTCACGATCGGGCCGAGCGCGGTCATCGGCAGCCCTGGGGGGATTATCCTCGACGCAGTCGAGCTCTTCGATGCGACGGTCACCGGTGGGGTGATCAACAACGGCACGGTCCAGGGGATCCTCAACGTCACGGGCGGCCAGCACGTCCAGATCGGGATCGACGACTTTACGTCCAAGATCGGCAACGGCATCACGAACTCCTCGACCGGGCACATCAACATCAACGTCACCGACTTCCTCGGCGGAAGTACGGCCTCCGCTTTCGGCGCCGGCATCGTGGTTCTCTCGGAGAGCTTCACCGGGACTGTCGCGAACAACGGCGCCATCAACGTGTCCGTGTTCGCCGATCCCGTGAACACGGCGATCGCGGAAGCGACCGGCATGGCCGTCGTCACGGGGTCCTTCTCCGGCAACGTGATCAATACCAATGCGATCAGCCTGACGGCGGTCGCGGATGCCGGCAGCGCCGGCTCGACCTCGGCGTTTGCGCGCTCGCGCGTCCGCGGCGTGTTTGTCAGCGGCCCCACCGCCGACGACACGATCACGATTTCCGGGGGGAGTAATGCCTCCCCATCGGTCGCGGCGACGTTCCTGGGCAACGTCACGAACTCCGGCGTGATCACGATCACGGCGGTGTCGACGGCGCTCGCAGGCACCGCCGGCGCGGGCGCCACCGCGCAGGCGACGGCCGACGGCATGCTGATCACCGGCCCGAGCGTCCACGGAATCTTCACGAACACCGGCAGCGGCACCCTCGCGGCCACGCTCACCGATGTCTTCATCGGCAACATCCACAACGGCGACACGATCCAGTCGAACGCCACGGCCTTTGCGACCAACGGCACACAACTGACACCGGTCGCAGGCGCGGCCACTGCGCTCACCGACGCGAACGCTTTCGGCATCCGCCTCGTGGGTGACATCTTCTCGGGCAACATCACGAACGCGGCGAGCACCTCGACCGGCAGCATGTCGTTGACGGCCATCGCCGACCTCGCGGCGAATATCTCCAACACCGACACCATCACCGCCACCGCCTTGTCGCGCGCGACCGCGTTCTCGTCGAGCGGCACCGCGATCGCGACGGCTATCGCGCACGCCGTCGGCATCGACGTGGTCGGCGTCTCCATCGAGAATGCGAATATCCTGTCGACCTCGCTCGCCGACACCACCGACACCTTCAACGCCACCTTCACGGGGAACATCACCAACACCGGCGGGATCAGGATCGCCAGCAGCGCGACGGCGGTCGCCGGCACGACCGGTCTCGGCCAGGCGGCCTTGGTGAACGTGACGCAGGACGGCGTGGGCATCCAGGTGATCGGGGCGAATGTCTCGGGCACCCAGATGGGTTCCGGCGGCGGCGACATCGTCAACAACCTCAATGCGACGTTCCTCGGCAACATCACGAACGCCGGCGCGATCGTCGTACAAGGCACGGCTCGCGGTACGGCCGACGTCGTCGCTGGCACCGGACTCTCGTCCGTCGTCATCAACAGCAACGACGCCGGCATCTCCGTGATCGGGAGCGATGTCCGCGGCAGCTTCTTCGCCGGTGGAATCGGCTCCATCTCCAACGTGAGCACCTTCACGTTCAACGGCAACATCGCCAACTCGGCGAGCGGCGTGATCCAGGTGACCGATACCGCGTTCGGCGAGGTCGATCGCGGCACAAACGGGCACCTCTCCGGCAGCGTCCACGCGAGCGCCGGCGGCATCCGGCTGATCGGTGCGGTCATCGATACGCCCAACAACACCGGGAACTTCGTCAACAATGTGGCCGGCGTCTTCCTCACCGGGAGCGTGACCAACGCCGGCACGATCCAGGCGACCGCACTCTCGAGCCTATCCCTGAGCTCGGGCGGCGGGACCGCGACCCTCGATACCTTCGAGGCGCGCGCCGATGCCCGGGGCATCGCGGTGCTCGGGGCGGTTTTCACCGGCGAGGCGTCCATGACGGGCACCTTCACCGGCAACATCGCGAATTCCGGGGTCATCTTCGCGTTCGCTTCGGCGAACATCGAAGCGAATCTTCCGACGATCAGCAACCCCTTCGGGACGGCCGACGCGCACGCCGACGGCATCCTGGCGGTGGTGAACAATTTCAACGGCAACGTCACCAATAGCCGCGCAATAACGGTCGTCGGCATCGCGACCAACACGGCCGGGACCACCCTCGGCGGCACGAGCGCATTGGCGTTTGCCGACGGCATCGACGTCCGCGTCTCGACCTTCACGGGCAGCATCGGCAATTCACTGGGCGTCATTCGCGCCTTCGCGAGCGCGCAGACCAATGGCACCGGGGCCGCGATGGCCCTGGCCGACGCGAACGGCATCTACGCCAGCTTCGGCTTCGGCAATACCTTCACAGGGAACATCGGCAACACCGGCTCGATCTTCGTGCAGGCGAACGCGACGGGGATCTCGGCCGGCGCTACCGCGGTCGCGACGGCGGGCGGCATCAGCCTCACGGGCGGCGAGGAAGTCACAGGCACCGTCAGCAATGGGGCTGGCGGGCTCATCATGGTGGGCGCGATCGCGGTCGGTAACACCGGCGCGAACGCGACCGCGACCGGTATCGCCGTCGACGCCAGCGGGGTATTCGGCGACGTCATCAACAATGGCATGATCGTGGCGAAGGCGTCCGCGACCGCCCTCAATGGGATCACGAGCACGGCGACCGCTCAGGCCGCCGGCATCCATGTCGGCGATGCTGGCGGACCGTTCCAGGCCTTCTTCAGCGGCAACATCGCCAACACCGGCACGATGCTCGCCTTTGCGACGGCCGTGTCGTCGAGCACCGCCTTCGCGGGGGCCGAGGGCATATTGGTCGCGAACACGTTCGATGGCAGCGGCCATCTGACGATCGTCCCGGACGTTGAGGGCAATATCATCAACTCCGGCAACATCCAGGCGCAGGCCTTCTCGCGGACGAAGACCGGCACCTCCGCCAACGCCGGCGCGCTCGCGGCCGGTATGTTCATCGCGGCATCCGACTTCATCGGCAACGTCAGCAACGGCGGCACGATCTTCGCGCAGGCGGGGGCGGAGGCCGGGGGCGCGACCATCTTCGGCTCCCCGACGGCGACCGCTCAGGCCTTCGGTATCGGGATCATCGGCGGCACCCACGATGACGGTTCCGGCTCCTTCTTCCTGGGCAACGTCACGAACAGCAGCTCGGGCGTCATCACTGCGACCTCGAGCGCGGTCTCCGACGAGTTTGAGGGCGTCGCACGGGCGCGCGCCGCGGGCATCGCGATGTCCC
Organism: Allostellaceae bacterium; assembly: GCA_035280245.1. GTDB lineage: Bacteria > Pseudomonadota > Alphaproteobacteria > ATCC43930 > CGMCC-115725 > DASZHJ01. Next base: position 4,324 of record DATEGF010000398.1, on the reverse strand, counting down.
TCGGCACCAGCAACTTCAGCCTGTTCGGGATTTCGACCATCTCGGGGGCCGTGATCAATCAAGGCCTCATCATGTCGACGGCGTCGGCGCACGCCGCGCGTACGGCGATCGCGGTCAGCTATGGCATCGAGGCGCTGTTCAGCACCTTCGCCGGCAACGTGAGCAACAGCGGAACCGTGCTCTCGACGGCCCTTGCTACGGTGGTCGACGGCAGCCTCCAAGCGACCGCAGGCGGTATCGTCCTCGCCGGCACTGACAACCGGTCTGGCTTCACCGAGTTCGCGAGCCTCTTCTCCGGCAACGTCACCAACAGCGGAGTCGTCCAGGCGATCGTGATCGGTTCCGGCCCGACCCACGGCACCGGGACCGGCATCGGCATCTTGATCGACTCCAGCGCGATCTTCGGCACCGTCACCAACACCAGCGGCGGCCTGATCATCGCGGACGCCTCCTTGAATATCCACTCGGATTCGTTCGTCCGCAGCTTCGGCTCGGTGTTCGCCGACGGCATCGCCGTTAAGAGCGTCGACTTCTTTGGCAACGTCGCGAATTCCGGGACGATCGCGGCCCACGCCTTGGCGGTGCAGAGCGGCGAGGGTGGGCGGGCCTTTGCATCCGCCAACGGAATTCTCGTCCAGACCGAGTTCTTCGAGGGCAACATCACGAACGCGAGCGGGCTGATCACGGCGTTCTCGACGGCAAGCGCCACCGGCAATGGCACCATCGGGAATAGTTCGGGGAATGCGACCGCGATCGCAAACGCCGCGGGCATCAACCTCGAAGCGATCGAAGCCATTGCCACGATCGCGAATACCGGGACGCTGGTGCACGTCTCGACCTTCGTCGGCAACGTGCGGAACGCGGGGACGATCATCGCGGTCGGCACCGCGATCGCGTTCAGCAATACGGCGGTCGCCACCGCCTACGACCCCGCGACCGGCATCCGGGTCAACGTCGCATTGTTCGAGGGCGGCGTGACCCAGAGCGGTCTCATCATCGCCCAGGCCACCGCGGACGCGAGTGGAAAGTTCGGCGCCATCGCCAAGGCGCTGGCCGCGGGCATCGCGGTCAACGGGACCGATGCCGGCTTGGAGGGCGACAACCTCTTCCGCGAGGGCGTCTTCGTCGGCGAGATCGTGAGCAGCGGCACCATCATGGCGAACGCGAGCGCCCATGCCAATGCCAGGATCGACGGCCTCGGCACGATCGAGGCGGGCGCCACGGGCATCCGTGTGTTCGCCAGCGCGGTCATCGGCAACGTGACCAACAACGGCTTGATCGTTGCCACGGCGACCGGCGTCAACAGCAGCGCCTTCCTCGAGCCCGGCAGGAGCCACGAGTTTGGCGCCGATGTATTCGCCGCGGGTATCCACATCGGTGGCGTGACGGGAGATTTGGGCAACTTCGCGCAGGTCTCGACCTTCATCGGGGACATCAACAACACCGGCACGGTCATCGCGTTCGCGACGTCGAGCAACGCTGGGGAAGCCTACGCCGCCGGCATCCAGGTCGACACGTTCTCGGGCATGATCGGGACCATCGACAACGCGGCCAAGGCGGTGCTCTCCGCGAGCGCCGCGGCCTCCGTCGACGGCACCCAGACGGCGACCGCCATTGCGCACGGCATCTATCTGCAGGGCATCTCGTTCGTTGGTGCTGTCACGAACGAAGGCACGATCATGGCCTCGGCGAGCGCCTCCGGCCACACGGCCGTTGCGGAGGCCGCGGGCATCTACATTACCGCCTTCGGCGGCGCCCCGCCCTTTGGCGTGATCACCTTCCTGGGCGATATCAGCAATAGCGGCGTCATCGCGGCGGGTGCCACCGCGATCAGCCCGAACCACTCGGCCTTCGCCGCGGCGACGGGCATCCTGGTCTCGCCCTTGACCTACATCGGCAACATCACGAACACCGGCACCATTAGCGCTTTCGCGACCGCGAATGCGCAGACCGGCGGCTTGGGAAATCAGGAGATGTTCGCCGGCGGCATCGTGACCGGTGCCAGCACCTTCGTCGGGAATATCTCGAACAACGGCGGCGTGATCATGGCCCAGATCAACGGGCCGTCGAACTCGTCCGGGCTAGCGGAAGGTATCGGCGTGTTTGCCACGACCTTCCTTGGCAATGTGAACAACACCGGCACCATCTCGGCGTCGTCCCATGGGCCAGGGCTCTCCGCGATCGGCGTCTTGGTCGGGTTCGGCAACACGTTCATCGGCAACATCAACAACGCCGGCTTGATCGTGGCGACCGGAGACGCGACGGGCATCTACTCGTTCCCGGCGACGTTCGTCGGCGCGATCAACAACACCGGCACGATCATCGGGCAGGGCGGCGCGACGGATCGCGGCATCCGGGTGATCGGTCCGTCGATCACGGACGGGATCAACAACAGCGGTACGATCCAGGGCGGCTTCGCCTCGATCGACACGGACCAGGAGACCGGCCCCGGCACGACGATCAACAACAAGTCGCAGGGCCTGTTGAAGGGCGACGTGCGCCTGTCGGCGACCGCGGACACGCTCAACGTGTTCGGCGGCAGCACGGTGATGGGCAACATCTCCGGGAACGTGATCGCCTTCCCCGGCGGCGGCCCGCACGGCATCGGCAATGCCGACGTCGTGAACTTCGACCTGACCAATGACGGGTCGGGCGGGACGCTGTCGCCCTCGCAGGCGATCTCGGTCTACCAGTACAAGATCAACGACGTGGACACGGTGAACCTGCTCAGCGGCACGCTGATCCTGGATGACCAGGACATCGTGGGGACGGTGACGCTGGGCCCGGGCAACATCGACCCGGTGGGCGTCTACAACCAGACGGCGGGCTCGACCCTTGGCCTGGTGGTGGACGTGGGCCACTTCACGACCCTTGGGCCAGGCACGCCGCCGACGGTGAAGACCATCACGATGTCGGCGGGCCCGGCGGGCCCGATCGGCGCGGTGTTGGCGAACACGATCTTCATCAGCTCGGGTGCGACGTTCAAGGCCTACGAGGAGCCGGACTTCTACGCGGACAAGAACATCTACCCGAACGTGGTGGTGGCTCTCACCTCGATGAACGGCAACTACCTCAACGACGGGACCCACGTACTGTCGAACTCGCCGTTGCTCAACGCGTTCATGGTGGAGAACGGTAGCAGCTCGGGTGCCCCCGGTCAGGACACGCTGGTGCTGACGCGGCGGAACTTCAACAACCCGCTGGGTGGTGGGTTGACGCCGAATGAGAAGCAGGCAGCGAACGGGATCGAGGGTCTCTATGGCACGGGCAACAGCACCGCGCTGACGATCATCCCGCCGCTGTTCGGGCTCACCGGGCCGCAATACGCGGCGGTGCTGAAGTCACTCGACGGCGAGACGATCCTGGAGCGTCCTGATCTGTGGCAGACGGTGCTGGACTCGATCCTGCACCGCTTGAGCCAGGGCGAGGGCTTCAACGGCCAGGGCTTCGCGAGCGCGATGCTGAACCATGGGCCGGTGCAGGTGGCGTCCGCGGGCTGGAGCGACAACGACGGGCTGGTGGCGCAGACGACGCCGATGCCGGGTCCGACGGGCTACGTGCAGCCGTGGAGCGTGTGGGTCAGGGGCTACGGCGTGACCGCCAGCGGGCCCGCGACGATCAACGCGACCGCGATCGACGAGACGCGCTACGGCGGGATCGGCGGTATCGACTACCACCTGAGCGACAACCTGCTGATCGGCGGCATCTTCAACTACGCGCACGGCGAGGTGAAACTCGCCCCGCCGACGCCGGCGAAGAACAAGCAGGACGCCTACCAGTTCGCGGCCTACGGGAAGTATCAGCAAGGCCCGTGGTACGTGAACGCGGTGGTGGGCGGCGGCTTCACCGACAACGACGAGTCGCGCACGGTATTGATCCCGAAGGTGGCGCCGGTGAGCGCCAGCTACAGTGGCGAGAGCATCATGGCCTATGCCGAGGCCGGGTGGGATCTCTACCCCATGAGCAACCTGAAGCTCACGCCGCTGGTGGGGGTTGGCTACAACTGGCTGCGCTACGACGGGTTCCAGGAGACGGGCTCGCCCTCGGCGCTGCATGTGCAAGCGGCGACCACCAACAACCTCTATACGGCCTTGGGGGCGCGCGCGCAGACCGCGATCAACATCGGGACCGCGGCGCCGCTGGTGCCGGAGGTTCGGGTGGTGTGGGAGCACGAGTTCCTGGATGCCAACCAGGAGATGAACGCGGCCTTCGGTGGCGGGCCGCTGTTCAACGAGCAGGGCTCGAAGTTCTCGCGCGAGAGCGTGATCGCGGGCGTCGGGATCTCGAACAACGTGGCGCCGGACCTGAAGCTGTTCCTGGACTA
>DATEGF010000397.1:0-2781 GCA_035280245.1 Allostellaceae bacterium | reverse complement strand
ATGGACGCGTGATCCTGCCGGGATTCGCGCCCAAGGCGTGACCGGCGTGCCGACGCGGCTCGCCGCGATGGAGTGATGCTGCTTTTCGCGCTGCGCCGGTCCGGCCTCGCCTGCGCCATCATCTTCTGCGCGATCGCGCTGCTCTTCGGCATGATCTACATCGTGCCCGGCGACCCCGCGAGCGTGGCGCTGGGGCCGCTGGCAACGCCGGAGATCAAGGCCGCCTTCCGCGCGCAGATGGGCCTCGACAAGCCCGTCACCACGCAGTTCTTCCTGTTCCTGAGCCACGTCTTCACGGGCGATCTCGGCATCGACCTGTTCTCGAGTCGGCGGGTCACGGACATCGTGTTCGAGGCGTTGCCCTACACCGTGGCGCTCGCGGCCTGCGGCATCGGCTGGGCGATCGCGTTGGGGATACCGCTGGGATGCTGGTCGGCGATCCGGCGCGACACCTGGCTCGACCGGATCACGGGCGTGCTGGCGGTGGCGGCGATCGCGGTGCCGTCCTTCGTGGTGGCGCTCTACGCGCTGCTGCTGTTCGCGGTCGAGCTCAACTGGCTCCCGGCGATCGGCGCCGGCGAGCGCGGCAACTTCGGCGACCAACTGCTGCACCTGGTGCTACCCTCCTTCGCGATCGGGCTCGGTTGGGTGGGCTACCTCGCGCGGCTGGTGCGAGCCTCGATGCTCGAGGTGCTCGGCGAGAACCATATCCGCACCGCGCGCGCCTATGGGCTGCCCGAGCGCCGGATCGTATTCCGCTATGCGCTTCGGCTCGCGGTGCTGCCGACCGTGGCGCTCCTCGGCGTCGGCATCGGCAACCTGCTCTCGGGCGCGGTCTTCGCCGAGATCGTCTTCGCGCGGCCCGGTGCCGGCAAGCTCGTGTTCGACGCGGTGGTCACGCGCAATTTTCCGGTGGCGAGCGGCGCGGTGCTGGTCACCACGGCGCTCTTCGCGCTTTGCACGCTCGCGGCCGACCTCCTGATCGCCTGGCTCGACCCCCGTGTCCGCGCCAGCCTTTGAGGAAACAGCGCCGGCGCCTGCGCGCGCCTCGGCACTCCGCCATCTGCTCGCGGACCCGCTGGGACGCTTCGGCCTCGCGCTGGTCCTGCTGATCCTGCTCACGGCGATCTTCGCCAACGTGATCGCGCCCTACAATCCCGCGGCGATCGCCATCCCGGATCGGCTGCAGCCGCCGTCGCTCGCCCATCTCTTCGGCACCGACCAGCTCGGCCGCGACGTGTTCTCGCGCGTCGTGCTGGGCGCGCGGATCGCGCTCGAGGTGGCGCTGATCGCGATCTCGCTCGCGCTGGCGCTGGGCGGCGCGCTCGGGCTCGCCGCGGGCTACGGGCCGCGCTGGCTCGATGGCCTCATGGTGCTGGTGTTCGACACCATCCGCTCCTTCCCGACCATCATGTTCGCCCTCGCGCTGGTGACACTGATCGGGCCGAGCCTGCAGACGGTGATCGTGATCGTGGTCGTGACCTTCGCGCCGAGCTACGGCCGGATCGTCCGCGCGCAGACGCAATCGCTGAAGCACGCCGAGTTCATCATCGCGGAGCAGTCGCTGGGCGCCGGCGCGGCGCGCATCCTCGGGTTCCACGTCGTGCCGAACATCGTCGGGCCGCTCTTCATCCTCGCCAGCATGGACATTCCCGTGGTGATCACCATCGAGGCTGGGCTGAGTTTCCTCGGCTTCGGCGTGCGGCCGCCGACACCGAGCTGGGGCACGGTGCTCAACGACGGCTATGCCTTCATCGGCAACACGCCGTGGATCATCCTCGCGGGCGGCTTGCCGCTGGTGCTGTCGACCCTCGGGTTCACCTTCCTGGGCGAAGCGCTGCGGGACGCGATCGACCCGCGGCTCCGCAAGGAGATTTGAGGTGGCGGCGCTCCTCGAAGTCGACGGCCTCTCCGTGGATTTCGCGGGTGCGCAGCGGCCGATCCACGCGCTCCGCGACATCCGCTTCGCGATCGAGCGCGGCCGCATCGTCGGCCTGGTCGGCGAGAGCGGCTCCGGCAAGTCGACCCTGAGCCTCGCGATCCTGCGACTGCTCGCGCCCACCGCCCGTATCGTCGCGGGGACGATCCGCTTCGACGGCATGGATCTCTTCTCGTTGCCGGAGGAAGCAATGCGTGCGCTCCGCGGTGAGCGCATTTCCATGGTGTTCCAGGATCCCATGAGCACGCTCAACCCCGTGCTCACCGTCGGCGCGCAAATGGTCGACGTGCAATTCCGTCACGCCGATCTCGGCCGCGCGGAGAAGCGGGCGCGCGCGGTCGCGCTGTTGAAGCGGGTCGGCATTCCCGATCCCGAGCGGCGGATCGACCAGTATCCGCACCAGTTCTCGGGCGGTATGCGCCAACGCATCTCGATCGCCATGGCGTTGCTGGGCCGGCCCGATCTGCTCATCGCCGACGAGCCCACCACGGCGCTTGACGTGACGCTCGAGGCGCAGATCCTCGATCTCCTCCGCGATCTCCGCCGCGACTTCGCGGGCGCGATCCTGCTGGTCTCGCATCACCTGGGCGTGGTCGCCGAGATTTGCGACGAGGTGGTGGTGTTCTATGCGGGTGAGCTCGTCGAGCAGGCGCCGGTCAAGGAGCTCTTCGCCAATCCGCGGCACCCTTACACGAAGGCGCTCCTCGACTGCGACCCCGGCCGCCTCGCGGACGACGCACACACCTTCCCGACCATCCCGGGCCGGCTGCCGGATCTCGGTGAGGCACGGACGCATTGCGTCTTTGCGGCACGCTGTCCACACGCCTTCGACCGCTGCCTCG
>DATEGF010000396.1:0-18493 GCA_035280245.1 Allostellaceae bacterium | reverse complement strand
GCCCCGCCCGTCTCCGCCAGCACCTTTGTGATCGCCGCCGTCAGCGACGTCTTCCCATGGTCCACGTGACCAATCGTCCCGATGTTGCAGTGCGGCTTCGTCCGCTCGAATTTCGCCTTCGCCATGGGTCAGTCTCCCGCTTGGTCCTTCTGGATTCGCTCGGTCACGCCATCTTGGCGCGGACTTCGTCCGCGATCGCCGGCGGTACCTGCTCGTAGTGGTCGAAATGCATGGTGTACTGCGCGCGCCCCTGGCTCATGGAGCGCAGGTTATTCACGTAGCCGAACATGTTCGCGAGCGGCACCATCGCGCTGATCACCTCGGCATTGCCGCGCTGATCCTGGCCGGTGATCCGGCCGCGGCGGCTGTTGAGGTCGCCGATCACGTCGCCCATGTAGTCGCGCGGCGTCACCACCTCGACGCGCATCACCGGCTCGAGGAGCCTCGGCCCCGCCTTCTGCATGCCTTCCTTGAAGGCGGCCCGCGCCGCGATCTCGAAGGCGAGCGCGCTCGAGTCCACGTCGTGATAGGCGCCGTCGTAGAGCGTCGCCTTGAAGTCGATCACCGGGAAGCCCGCGAGGACACCGCTATCGAGCGAGCCCTTGAGACCCTTCTCGACGCCGGGGATGTATTCCTTCGGCACGGTGCCGCCGACCACGTCGTTCTCGAACTGATAGCCCGAGCCCGGCGGCAGCGGCTCGAACGTGATCTTCACGCGCGCGAACTGGCCCGAGCCGCCCGTCTGCTTCTTGTGCGTGTAATCGATGTCCGCCTTGCGCGAGATGGTCTCACGGTAGGCGACCTGCGGCGCGCCGATATTTGCCTCGACCTTGAACTCGCGCTTCATGCGGTCGACGATGATCTCGAGATGGAGCTCGCCCATCCCCTTGATGATGGTCTGGCCGCTCTCGTGGTCGACGGCGACGCGGAACGAGGGATCCTCGGTCGCGAGCCGGGCCAGCGCCTGGCCCATCTTCTCCTGATCGGCCTTGGTCTTGGGCTCGACCGCGATCTCGATGACGGGATCCGGGAACTCCATCTTCTCGAGCACCACGGCGTTGCTGGCGTCGCAGAGCGTGTCGCCGGTCGTGGTGTTCTTGAGGCCTGCGAGCGCCACGATGTCGCCGGCGCGGGCTTCCTTGATGTCCTCGCGGTGGTTCGCATGCATCTGCAGCATGCGACCGATCCGCTCGCGGTTGTCCTTGACCGAGTTCAGCACCGAGGTGCCGGTGTTGAGCACGCCCGAGTAGACACGCGCGAAGGTGAGCGAGCCCACGAAGGGATCGGTCATGATCTTGAAGGCGAGCGCCGCGAAGGGCTCGTCATCCGAGGCCTTGCGCGTCACCGCCTCGTCGGTGCCCATCTTCACGCCCTTGATCGCGGGGACCTCGAGCGGCGAGGGCAGGAAGTCGACCACCCCGTCGAGCAACGGCTGCACGCCCTTGTTCTTGAACGCGGCGCCGCAGAGGACGGGCACGAAGGCGTAGGAGATCGTGCCCTTGCGGATGCACTTCTTGAGGGTTTCGGCATCGGGCTCGGTGCCGGCAAGATAGGCCTCGAGCGCGGCATCGTCCTGCTCGACGGCAGTCTCGACCAGCATGTGCCAGTACTCGTCCACCTTCGCGCGGAGCTCATCGGAAATGTCGACCACGTCGAACTGCGCGCCGAGGGTGTCCTCTTTCCAGCGCACTTCCTTCATGGCGACGAGATCGACCACGCCCACGAAATCGCTCTCGACGCCGATCGGCAGCTGAATGACCAGCGGCACCGCGCCCAGGCGATCCTTTATCATGTCGACGCAGCGCTCGAAGTTGGCGCCGATGCGGTCCATCTTGTTGACGAAGCAGATGCGCGGCACGCCGTATTTGTCGGCTTGGCGCCAGACGGTCTCGGATTGCGGCTCGACGCCCGCGACCGCGTCGAACACTGTCACCGCGCCGTCGAGCACCCGCAGGCTGCGCTCCACCTCGATGGTGAAGTCGACGTGGCCGGGCGTATCGATGATGTTGACGCGGTGGTCGCGCCAGAAGCAGGTCGTCGCGGCGGAAGTGATGGTAATGCCGCGCTCTTGCTCCTGCTCCATCCAGTCCATGGTGGCGGCGCCCTCATGGACCTCGCCGATCTTGTAGGTGCGGCCCGTGTAATAGAGGACCCGCTCGGTGGTCGTGGTCTTGCCGGCATCGATGTGGGCCATGATGCCAATGTTGCGGTATCGCTCGAGGGGTGTAGTGCGGGGCATGGGGAACTCCGGAGGACGCGGGCCTTACCAGCGGTAATGCGAGAAGGCCTTGTTCGCGTCGGCCATACGATGGGTGTCTTCCCGCTTCTTGACGGCGGTGCCGCGATTGTTCGCGGCATCGAGCAGTTCCCCCGACAGTCTTTCCTGCATGGTGTGCTCGGAGCGGTCGCGCGCCGCGCCGATGAGCCAGCGGATCGCGAGCGCCTGGCCGCGCTCCGGCCGAACCTCGACCGGCACCTGATATGTCGCGCCACCGACGCGGCGAGAGCGCACCTCGACGGCCGGCCGCACGTTGGTGAGCGCGTCGTGGAAGATCCGGATCGGATCCTGGCCCGAGCGCTTGGAGATGCGCTCGAAGGCGCCGTAGACGATGCCCTCGGTCACCGACTTCTTGCCCTCGTACATCAGGCAATTCATGAACTTGGTGACGACGGGGTCGCCGAACTTGGCATCCGGAAGGACTTCCCGCTTGATCGCAGCGCGACGACGCGACATGGGCTCGCCTCCTTACTTCGGCCGCTTGGCGCCGTACTTCGAGCGCCGCTGATGCCGGTCCTTGACGCCTTGGGTGTCGAGGGTGCCGCGGATGATGTGATAGCGGACGCCCGGCAGGTCCTTCACGCGGCCGCCGCGGATCATCACCACCGAATGCTCCTGCAGATTGTGTCCGATGCCGGGAATGTAGCTCGTCACCTCGAAGCCGTTGGTGAGCCGCACACGCGCGACCTTGCGCAGCGCAGAGTTCGGCTTCTTCGGCGTCGTGATGTAGACGCGCGTGCACACGCCGCGCTTCTGCGGACTCGATTCCAGCGCCGGCACCTTGTTGCGCGCGGCTTGCGGCCGGCGCGGGCTGCGGATGAGCTGGTTGATCGTCGGCATCGCTCGAGAACCTCGTTCAAGCAGCAACGCCGCGCGACGTGCCTTGGGCACCGCCGCCACGGTTTGCTGGGATGATCCCAAAAATAATGCGCCGTCTTACAGGGCGCCGGGCCACCGAATTCTGACTACCGGGCTGCGTCTAGGATGACCTGCTACCGCCAGCCCTTCGAAAGTGCGCGGATACTAGTAGTCGACCCCCAACCGGTCAAGCGCTATCCCGCATGGGAACCCCCCGAGATTCCAGGGAAGTTCGCCTTGGTGGGCGGCTGGCCTCAGCCCTTGGGGCGCTCGCCGCCCTCGGGCCCATAGAAGGCGACCCAGGTCTCGAGATCGTCGGTGAAATCCTCGAACCGATGCTCGGCGTGGGCCGGGACGAAGATCAGGTCACCCGGTCCGAAGGGGGTACGCTCGCCGTCCCGAAAGAACCGACCCCGGCCATGGATGACGAAATAGACCTCGTCCCGGGTATGCGGCGTCTGCTCGTCGCGCCCCCGTGGCGCATAGTAGCGGAGCTCGAGGGTGCCGTGAGTCAGGAGCTCCGAGGAGCGCCGGCCCGGCGGGATCGGGGCGGTCCGTCCTTCTCCAAGCGAGATCACGGTTTTGGTGCGGTGGGCCGGCATGGGAGCCTCCGTTTGTCGGGCCGCAAGAGCCTAGGGCGGCCGACCAGCGAAGCGGAGCGTTTTCTTGTGCCGATGACAATGTTGCTGGCCGCACTCAGCCCCGGAATGGGTCCAGGTGAGCCACCCCCGTTCGTGCAACATGTCGCACGTTGCGCGTTACAAGCGTAAGCCCATGGTGTAGCGCCGTGGCGGCAAGCTGGCTGTCCTCGACCGGAAGACCCACGTGGGATGCCATGATGCGCCCCCAGACATCCGCGACTTCCTCGTCGAGTGGTAATATCCGCGAGCGGTATCGGAGCGCGAGACTTTGCAACCATGCCTCAAGGAGGGCAGCCTGCTCTCCGCTGGTTGCGCGCTTCAACTCGACGCCTTTCCTGATCTCGCCCAACGTAATTACGCTGAGATAGAGGTCGGCCGAAGCTACCGACTGGAACCACTTCAGCACGTTCTGATTGGCACGAGTCCGGAACAACTCCGACACAACATTCGTGTCGAGGAGGAACCTCACAAATCGACCTTCCGCGGCGGCCGTCCAGAGCGCCGCATGGTCAAATCGACTTTTGGAGCTGCCAATAGGAAGGTCTTGAAATCCTGGTCCTCTCCCGCCGCGGCGAAGTCGCGATAGGCTAAGACGACAACTGCGTTTTCGCCGTACCGCGTGACCACTTGCGGGCCGTCGCGCAGAGCACGGTCGACAACCTCGCTGAATCGGGCCTTTGCATCCTGCAGTTTCCAGACGTCCATCGTCGCCGCCTCCCAGTCATGACTAGTTTAGACTAGTCAGGGATTTTTCGGTAGGCCTTTGCGGAGGGCTCCGCAAGGCGAGGTTTCCGATGCCCACGACATATCGCCCCAGGACTATCCGCTTGAGCCACGACCGGATCGGTCAGGCTTTCAGATGGCTGTCGAGGAAGGACACCGCGTCTCGGCCCCAGATCGGGATGCCGTCCGCCTCGAAGATCGCATGTCCCGGCGCGACGCCGCCCGTTGGACGGGCGGGCATATATGGCGGATAGATCACCATCTTGTGGGGCCGCGCGGCCGCTTCCATCGTTCGCGCCAACGTCGGGATGGCCTCTGGCGCCGCGTCGTTCTCGGCATCCAACAACAGGACGGGACAGGTCGCTATGCGCACGGCGTCGGTCAGCGCGGCCTGAAGCGCGGTGCTGGATCGCCACGTCAGCACGCCACCCGCCTGATCGACGGCCGCCCGGAATGCTTTGGACCGGGCGATCGTGAACAGCGTCACGATCCCGCCGAGCGACCATCCGACGATCCCGAGCCGGCTTCGATCGGCGAACGGCACGGTGCCGACGAAATCCACCGCAGCCAGAACGTCGTCGGCCTCCGCCTCACACCGGTCGATGAATCGAGACGTGGTGTCGCGGCCGACGGCATCGGTCCAAGTCGGCCCGTCGGATTTGCCATAGCCGCGACGCTCGAGCACGAGCACGGCGTATCCGGCCGAGAGGTAGAGGCCTGCAAGCCGCACCCACGGCACCGGCTGCCGCTCGTGGCCAGCGCGCGAGCCGTGATTGTAGATGATCGTCGGGAATGGGCCGGTTCCCGACGGCCGATAAAGATATCCCGAGAGCCGGAGATTGCCGCTGGGATAGGAGATCTCGGCGTAATCCTCGGCCCGCGCAGGTACGGACGAGAGCAGCGGCACCGAGGCCGCGGCCATGCCGACGAGAACGCGCCGCCGCGGGATCCTCAAATGCGAAGGGGCCGGACGAGCCGGCCCCTTCGTTTCTCCGCACGGCGAGAAGATCAGGAAGCGACCTTCTGCTCGGCCTCGACGGCGGGCGTGCCGGGGCTCTCGGCCGCGGCAAGCGCCGCGAGCTCGCGATCGCGCTCGGCGGCGAGCTGGCGCCAACGCGCCATCACGCTGCCGGTGCCAGCGGGGATGAGCCGGCCCACGATCACGTTCTCCTTGAGGCCCGCGAGGCCGTCGACGCGGCCCGAGACCGCCGCCTCGGTGAGGACACGCGTCGTCTCCTGGAAGGACGCCGCCGAGATGAAGGAGCCCGTCTGCAGGCTCGCCTTGGTGATGCCCTGGAGCACCGGATGCGCGATCGCGGGCTTGCCGCCCTCACGCTCCACCTTGGCGTTCTCCTCCTCGAACTCGGCGCGATCGATCTGCTCGCCGACCAGGAAGGTGCTGTCGCCGGCGTCCTCGATCTCCACCTTCTGCAGCATCTGCCGGACGATCACCTCGATGTGCTTGTCGTTGATGCGCACGCCCTGGAGGCGATAGACCTCCTGGATCTCGTTGATGAGATAGGAGGCGAGCGCCTCGACGCCGAGCACGCGCAGGATGTCGTGCGGCACCGGGTTGCCGTCCATCAGGAGGTCGCCCTTGGTGACGAAGTCGCCCTCCTGCACGCTGATGTGCTTGCCCTTGGGGATCAGGTACTCGACCGCTTCCTTGCCCTCCTCGCCGGGCGTCACGACGATACGGCGCTTGGTCTTGTAGTCCTTGCCGAACTCGACGCGGCCGTCGATCTCGCTGATGATCGCGAAATCCTTGGGCTTGCGCGCCTCGAAGAGCTCCGCGACGCGCGGCAGACCGCCGGTGATGTCACGGGTCTTGGAGGACTCCCTCGGGATACGCGCGAGTACGTCGCCGGCTTTGACCTCGGCGCCGTTCTCGATCGAGAGGATCGCGTCGACCGACATGAAGTAGCGGGCCTCGAGGCCGTTCGCGAGCGTGAGCGCCCGGCCCTGCTTGTCGTGCAGCACGATCCGCGGCTTGAGCTCGCTGCCGCGCTGCTGCTGCTTCCAGTCGATCACGACCTTGGACGAGATGCCGGTCGCCTCGTCGACGACCTCGCGCATGGAGACGCCCTCGGTCAGGTCGGCGTACTTCGCGACGCCGTCCTTGTCGGTGATGATGGGGATCGTATAGGGATCCCACTCCGCGAGCTTCTGACCCTTCTGCACCTTGGCCTTGTCGTCCGCCAGCAGGCGGGCGCCATAGGGCACGCGGTGCCGCGCGCGCTCGCGGTTAGACTCGTCGATCAGCACGACCTCGCAGTTCCGCCCCATCACCACCGGCACCTTGGCCGAGTTGATGACGACGTTGCGGTTGCGGATCTTGACCGTGGCATCGATGGTCGCCTCGACCGAGGACTGCTCGGCGCCGCGTTGCACCGCGCCGCCGATGTGGAAGGTGCGCATAGTGAGCTGCGTGCCGGGCTCGCCAATCGACTGCGCCGCGATCACGCCCACGGCCTCGCCGATGTTCACCATGGTGCCGCGCGCGAGGTCACGCCCGTAGCACTTGCCGCAAACGCCGAAGCGGTTCTCGCAGGTCAGCACCGAGCGGATTGACACGCTGTCGATGCCCGAGCGCTCGATCCGCTCCACCGCCTCCTCGTCGACGAGATCGCCGGCCTTGACCAGGAGGTCGCCGCTGACGGGATCGACCACGTCCACCGCCGCGGAGCGGCCGAGGATGCGGTCGGCGAGCGGCGAGATCACCTCGCCGCCATCCACGACGGCGCGCATGGTGAGGCCGCGGGTGGTGCCGCAGTCCTCCTCGGTGATGATCGCGTCCTGCGCCACGTCGACCAGACGCCGCGTCAGATAGCCGGAGTTGGCGGTCTTGAGCGCTGTGTCGGCGAGACCCTTGCGGGCGCCGTGCGTCGAGTTGAAGTACTCGAGCACGGTCAGGCCTTCCTTGAAGTTCGAGATGATCGGCGTCTCGATGATCTCGCCCGAGGGCTTGGCCATCAGGCCGCGCATGCCCGCGAGCTGCTTGATCTGCGCCGCCGAGCCGCGGGCGCCGGAGTCCGACATCATCCAGACGGAGTTGATGGGCACGCCGGGCTTCATCGACTTGATGACCTTCATCATCTCCTCGGCGACCTTCTCGGTGCAGCTCGACCAGACGTCGACCACCTTGTTGTACTTCTCGCCCTGGGTGATCAGGCCGTCGAGGTATTGCTGCTCGTACTCCTTCACCTTCTCCTGGGCGCTGGCGACGAGCTTCTCCTTGGCGGCCGGGATGATCAGGTCATCCTTGCCGAAGGAGATGCCGGCGCGGCAGGCGTGGGTGAAGCCCAGCGTCATCAGCCGGTCGCAGAAGATCACGGTCTCCTTCTGGCCGCAGTGCCGATAGACGGTGTCGATCAGATTGCTGATCTCCTTCTTGGTGAGGAGACGGTTCACCAGATCGAAGCCGACGTTCGGGTTACGCGGCAGGATCTCGGAAAGCAGCATACGGCCGGGCGTCGTGGTGACGCGCTGCACGATCGGCTTGCCTTCCTTGTCCACGGTGTCGAGCCGCGCCTTGACGCGGGCGTGCAGCGACACCGCGCCCTCGTCGAGCGCGTGCTCGATCTCGCCCATATCGGAGAACGCCATGTTCTCGCCCGGCTCCTTCGGGCGCTCCATGCTGATGTAGTAGAGGCCGAGCACGATGTCCTGGGAGGGCACGATGATCGGCTTGCCGTTCGCGGGCGACAGGATGTTGTTGGTCGACATCATGAGGACGCGCGCCTCGAGCTGCGCCTCGAGCGAGAGCGGCACGTGCACGGCCATCTGGTCACCGTCGAAGTCCGCGTTGAAGGCGGTGCAGACCAGCGGATGCAGCTGGATCGCCTTGCCTTCGATCAAGGTCGGCTCGAAGGCCTGGATGCCCAGGCGATGCAGCGTGGGCGCGCGGTTCAGCAGCACCGGATGCTCGCGGATCACCTCCTCGAGGATGTCCCACACCTCCGGACGCTCTTTCTCCACCATGCGCTTGGCGGCCTTGATGGTGCTCGCCATGCCGTAGAGCTCGAGCTTCGAATAAATGAAGGGCTTGAAGAGCTCGAGCGCCATCTTCTTCGGCAAGCCGCACTGGTGCAGCTTGAGCTCCGGACCCACGACGATCACGGAGCGGCCGGAGTAGTCGACGCGCTTGCCGAGCAGGTTCTGCCGGAACCGGCCCTGCTTGCCCTTGAGCATGTCGGAGAGCGACTTGAGCGGCCGCTTGTTGGCGCCCGTGATGATCCGGCCGCGGCGGCCGTTGTCGAAGAGCGCGTCCACCGCCTCCTGCAGCATGCGCTTCTCGTTGCGCACAATGATGTCGGGCGCGCGCAGCTCGATGAGCCGCTTCAACCGGTTGTTCCGGTTGATGACGCGGCGATAGAGGTCGTTGAGGTCGGAGGTCGCGAACCGGCCGCCGTCGAGCGGAACCAGCGGGCGAAGCTCGGGCGGAATCACCGGCACCACCTCGAGGATCATCCACTCCGGCCGGCTCTGCGACTGCAGGAACGCCTCGACGAGCTTCAGCCGCTTCACCAGCTTCTTGCGCTTCGCCTCGGAGTTGGTCTCCTTGAGCTCGACGCGCAGCCGCTCTCGCTCCTCCGGCAGCTTGATCGCCGTGAGCATGGTGCGGAGCGCCTCGGCGCCGATCGAGGCGGTAAACGCCTCCTCGCCGAACTCCTCCTGCGCCTTGATGAACTCCTCCTCGTTGAGGAGCTGGCGCAGCTTGAGCGGCGAGAGGCCGGGCTCGATCACCACGTAGCTCTCGAAGTAGAGGATCTTCTCGAGATCCTTGAGCGTCATGTCGAGCAGCAGGCCGATGCGGCTCGGCAGCGACTTCAGGAACCAGATGTGCGCCACCGGCGAGGCCAGCTCGATGTGGCCCATGCGGTCGCGCCGCACCTTCGAGAGCGTCACCTCGACGCCGCATTTCTCGCAGATGATGCCGCGGTACTTCATGCGCTTGTACTTGCCGCACAAGCACTCGTAGTCCTTGATCGGCCCGAAGATGCGCGCGCAGAACAAGCCGTCGCGCTCGGGCTTGAAGGTCCGGTAGTTGATCGTCTCCGGCTTCTTGATCTCGCCGAAGGACCAGGAGCGAATGCGCTCCGGGCTCGCGATCGAGATCTTGATCTGGTCGAAGCTCTGGGGCCCCGTCACCTGGCCGAAGATGTTCATCAACTCGTTCATGAACGATCCCTCTCTGACTTGACTGATAGGGTGGTCTCGCTCGATTGCATCAGAAGCTGCGCTGCTCCAGCTCGACATTGAGGCCGAGCGAGCGGAGCTCCTTCACCAGCACGTTGAAGGACTCGGGCACGCCCGCCTCGAAGTTGTCGTCGCCGCGCACGATCGCCTCGTAGACCTTGGTGCGGCCGGAGACGTCGTCGGACTTCACCGTCAGCATCTCCTGCAGCGTGTAGGCGGAGCCATACGCCTCGAGCGCCCACACCTCCATTTCGCCGAAGCGCTGGCCGCCGAACTGCGCCTTGCCGCCCAGCGGCTGCTGGGTGACCAGGCTGTAGGGGCCGATCGAGCGCGCGTGGATCTTGTCGTCCACCAGGTGATGCAGTTTCATCATGTAGATGTAGCCGACGGTCACCTTGCGGTGGAAAGCCTCGCCGGTCCGGCCGTCGGTGAGCGTCACCTGGCCCGACGCGTCGAGACCTGCCTCCTTCAGCATCTCGACGATGTCCTCCTCGCGGGCGCCGTCGAACACCGGGCTCGATACGGGGATGCCGTGCTGCAAGTTGGTCGCGAGCTCCAGGACCGCGTGGTCCTCGAGCGCCGCGATGTCCTTCTTGTCGGTCGCGTCGGTGTAGACATGGCCCAGGAACTTGCGGAGGTCCGCGGTCTTCGCGGTCTTGCGCACCTTGTCCACGAGATCGCCGATCTGGCGCCCGAGACCCGCCGAGGCCCAGCCGAGATGCGTCTCCAGGATCTGGCCGACGTTCATGCGGCTTGGCACGCCCAGCGGGTTGAGCACGATGTCGACCGGCGTGCCGTCATCGAGATACGGCATGTCCTCCGAAGGCACGATCTTTGAGATCACGCCCTTGTTGCCGTGCCGACCCGCCATCTTGTCGCCGGGCTGCAGCTTGCGCTTCACCGCCACGAAGACCTTCACCATCTTCATGACGCCAGGCGGCAGCTCGTCGCCGCGCTGCAGCTTCTCGACCTTGCTCTCGAAGCGCTTCTGCAGCTCCTCGGTCGCTTCGTCCATCTGCTTCTTGAGCGCCTCGATCACGGCCTGCTGGTCGTCGGCCTTGACGGCGAAGTGCCGCCATTGGCCCGGCGTGAACTCCGCCAGCACCGCCTCGGTGACCTTGGCCGGGCCCTTGAAGCCCTTGGGGCCGGTCTGGGCCGTCTGGCCCATCAACAGCTCCTTGAGCCGGCCCTGGAAGCTCCGCTCGAGGATCGCGCGCTCGTCGTCGCGATCCTTTGCGAGACGCTCGATCTCCGCCCGCTCGATCGCGAGCGCACGCTCGTCCTTGTCGACGCCGCGGCGCGAGAACACGCGCACCTCGACCACGGTGCCGGAGACGCCCGGCGGCAGGCGGAGCGACGTGTCGCGCACGTCGGAGGCCTTCTCGCCGAAGATCGCACGGAGCAGCTTCTCCTCCGGCGTCATCGGCGATTCGCCCTTCGGCGTCACCTTGCCGACGAGGATGTCGGTCGGCTTCACCTCGGCGCCGATATAGACGATGCCGGCCTCGTCGAGGTTCTTGAGCGCTTCCTCGCCGACGTTCGGGATGTCGCGGGTGATCTCCTCCTGGCCGAGCTTGGTGTCGCGCGCCATCACCTCGAATTCCTCGATGTGGATCGAGGTGAAGACGTCGTCCGACACGATCCGCTCGGAGATCAGGATCGAGTCCTCGAAGTTGTAGCCGTTCCATGGCATGAACGCGCAGAGCACGTTCCGGCCGAGCGCGAGCTCGCCGAGCTGCGTCGACGGACCGTCACCGATCACGTCGCCGGCGTTCACCGCGTCACCCACGCGCACCAGCGGCCGCTGGGTGATGCAGGTGTTCTGGTTCGAGCGCTGGAACTTGAGCAGGTTGTAGATGTCGACGCCCGAGGCACTCGCCTCGGTCTCCGCGGTCGCGCGGATCACGATGCGCATGCCGTCCACCTGGTCGACGATGCCCGAGCGGCGCGCGATGATGGTGACGCCGCTGTCGCGTGCCACCGTCTCCTCCATGCCGGTGCCGACCAGCGGCGCCTCGGCCTGGATGAGCGGCACCGCCTGCCGCTGCATGTTGGAGCCCATGAGCGCGCGGTTGGCGTCGTCGTTCTCGAGAAACGGGATCAGCGCCGCCGCCACGGATACCAGCTGCTTCGGCGACACGTCGACGAACTCGATATCCTGCGGGCGCGACATCACGAACTCGCCGCCCTTGCGGCAAGAGATGAGGTCGTCCACCAGCCGGTCCTTGTCGTCGACCTTCACGTTCGCCTGGGCGATCGTGTACTTGCCCTCGTCCATCGCCGAGAGATAGACCGCCTCGTCGGTCACCTTGCCGTTGACAACCTTTCGGTACGGGCTCTCGATGAAGCCGTACTGGTTGACGCGCGCGTAGGTCGCGAGGCTGTTGATCAGGCCGATGTTCGGGCCTTCCGGCGTCTCGATCGGGCAGATGCGGCCGTAGTGTGTCGGGTGCACGTCGCGCACCTCGAAGCCCGCGCGCTCTCGCGTGAGACCGCCCGGACCCAGCGCCGAGAGCCGGCGCTTGTGGGTGATCTCCGAGAGCGGATTGGTCTGGTCCATGAACTGCGAGAGCTGCGAGGAGCCGAAGAACTCTCGCACCGCCGCCGCCGCCGGCTTCGCATTGATGAGGTCGTGTGGCATTACGGTGTCGATCTCGACCGAGCTCATGCGCTCGCGGATCGCCCGCTCCATGCGCAGGAGCCCGATCCGGTACTGGTTCTCCATGAGCTCGCCCACCGAGCGCACCCGGCGATTGCCGAGGTGGTCGATGTCGTCGATCTCGCCGCGCCCGTCCTTGAGCTCGACCAGCACCTTGAGGATCGCGAGGATGTCGTCCTTGCGCAGCACGCGCATCTGATCGTCGGTGGCGAGGCTCAGGCGCGAGTTCATCTTCACGCGGCCAACGGCCGAGAGGTCGTACCGCTCCTGGTCGAAGAACAACCCCTGGAACAGCGCCTCCGCGGTCTCGAGCGTCGGCGGCTCGCCCGGGCGCATCACGCGATAGATGTCGATGAGCGCGTCCTCGCGGGTCGCGTTCTTGTCGATCGCGAGCGTGTTGCGCATGTAGGGGCCGACCGCGACGTTGTCGATCGCGAGCACCGGCAGCTCTTTCGCCTTGCTCTCCTCGAGCGCGATCAGGAGCGCGTCGGTGATCTCGTCGCCGGCCTCGGCCAGGACCTCGCCGGTCTCCTCGTTGACGATGTCGATCGCGAGGAAGCGCCCGACCAGCTCCTCCTTGGTGACTTGAATCTCGCGGAGCCCGTCCTCGTGGAGCTTGCGCGCGCCGCGCGGAGCGAGCTTCTCGCCCGCCTCGACCCGCACCTTGCCGGTCTTGGCGTCGACGAGGTCATGGGTGAGCTTCACGCCGCCGCGATAGGCGTCCGGGTTGAACGTCGCCGTCCAGCCCTTCTTGCCGTGATGGAACACGGTGTGGCCGTAGAAATAGCCGAGGATCTCCTCCTTCGCCATGCCCTGGGCCTCGTAGGGCTGCATCGCCTTGCCCTCGGCGGCGCGCTCCTGGCGCAGGATCTCCGTCGCCTTGCCGTCAAGCGCCATCAGGAGCGTCGTCACCGGCAGCTTGCGCCGGCGGTCGATGCGGACATAGAGGTGATCCTTGGCGTCGAATTCGAAGTCGAGCCAGGAGCCGCGATAAGGGATCACGCGCGCCGCGAACAGGTACTTGCCCGACGAATGCGTCTTGCCCTTGTCGTGGTCGAAGAACACGCCGGGCGAGCGGTGCATCTGCGAGACGATGACGCGCTCGGTCCCGTTGATGATGAAGGTGCCGTTCTTGGTCATGAGCGGCATGTCGCCCATGTAGACGTCCTGCTCCTTGATGTCGCGGATGGAGCGGGAGCCGGTCTCCTCGTCCACGTCCCAGACCACGAGGCGCAGTGTGACCTTGAGGGGTGCCGCGAAGGTGATGCCGCGCTGCTGGCACTCCTCGACGTCGTACTTCGGCTCCTCGAGCTCGTAGCGCACGAACTCCAGCCGCGCGCGGTCCGCGAAGTCGCGGATCGGGAACACCGACTTGAAGACCTCTTGGAGCCCGACGCTGGTCCGACGCTCCGCGGACACGCCCATCTGCAGGAAATGATCGTAAGAGCTCTTCTGCACCTCGATGAGGTTCGGCATCGGCGCCACCTCGGGGATGCGTCCAAAGCTCTTGCGGATGCGCTTGCGGCCCGTGAACGACTTCGTCATGTATGTCCCTCGTCAGTCAAACCTGTTCCGGGAGCGATCTCTCGGAGTTTGCGAAGCGGCTCGGCGCCCACCGCTCGCCTCATCACTCACTCGTACCAATCACCAATGCAAAAAGCCGGCCTGCGCGCCTCCTGAGGCACGCCCCGGCTCTATCAAGCCGCGGATGGAATCGAGGGCGCGCCTTGGCCCCCGATCCCGATCTGCGACCTCGCGCTCAAGCCGCCTACTTGACCTCGACGGTCGCGCCGGCGTCCTCGAGCTGCTTCTTGAGCTTCGCGGCTTCGTCCTTGTTGATCCCTTCCTTGACCGGCTTGGGTGCGCCCTCGACCAGGTCCTTCGCCTCCTTGAGGCCGAGACCGGTGATCGCGCGCACCTCCTTGATCACGTTGATCTTCTTCTCGCCCGCGGCGGCCAGGACGACGGAGAATTCGGTCTTCTCCGCCGCGGCTTCCGCGGCCGGGGCAGCGGCACCGCCGCCGGCAGCGGCAACTGCCACAGGAGCCGCCGCCGACACGCCCCACTTCTCCTCAAGCAGCTTCGAGAGCTCTGCCGCCTCCAGGACGGTCAAGCTCGAGAGATCGTCTACCAACTTCGCAAGATCAGCCATTTTAGCACCTCTGGGATGGAGAAAAATACAGGTTTTTCAACGACTCGGGAGCCTACGCACCCTTGCCATAGGCAGCGAACACCCGCGCGAGCTTGCTCCCAGGTGCTTGCAGGACGCCGGCGATCCGTGTCGCCGGGGTCTGCAGCATTCCCAAGATCTTGCCGCGGAGCTGATCGAGTGACGGCATGGTAGCGAGGGCGTTGACACCCTTTGCGTCGAGCTGCTGGGCACCGAGGCCACCCCCGATGATCAGCAGCTTTTCGTTCTTCTTGGCGAACTCGACGGCTACCTTGGCCGCTGCCACGGGATCGCGCGAAAAAGCGATCGCAGTGGGCCCCTTGAACAGCGGCGACAGTCGCTCGAATTTCGTGCCTTCAAGAGCGCGGCGGGCGAGCCGGTTCTTCGTCACCTTGAAGCCGGCGCCCACCGCCCGCATCTGACGCCGCAACGTGGTCACTTCCTCGACGGTCATGCCGCTTTGGTGAGTGATCACGACGCATGTGGTGTCAGACAGCGCTTGGTGGAGCCCTTCGACCAGCTTCGCTTTCTGTGACCGGTCCACTTGCTCGTCTCCGATCTTGATGATCCCGGCTTCGGGCCCGAGGGCCTTGGTCCTGGATCGGTTGCACGAGGATGCCGGCCCCTTGCGGGGCGCCGCACCCGTCCGCCTGTCCCAGAAGTCCTGGCCGCTTGCGGAAATCCGCGTCGCGGTCGGGAACCCCTGTCTCTTGCGGGCGCCTCCCGAGGGAGGCCTTAAGCCGGCGAGCCGGCACCAGCAGTCTCGGACAGGACCGGAGCGGTCTCGGCCCGAAGGCCGCGTCCCACTCCGTCGACCGCCTCGGCACCTCGAAAGGCGCCGCGACGGAAGCTTTTGGCCTCAGCCGCTCAGGCGAGGCTCGTCAATTCCAACTTCACGCCTGGCCCCATCGTGGAGGACAGGCTCATGCGCTTGATGAAAGCGCCCTTGATGCCGGTCGGCCGCTGGCGCGAGATCGCGCCCACGAAGGCCTTCACGTTGGCGGCGATCGCGTCCTCGGTGAAGCTCGCCTTGCCGACGCCGGCGTGGATGATCCCCGCCTTCTCGGTCCGGTACTCGACCTGACCGCCCTTGGCGGCCTTCACGGCCTCGGTGACGTTCGGGGTCACGGTGCCGAGCTTCGGGTTCGGCATCAGTCCGCGCGGGCCCAGGACTTTGCCGAGCCGGCCGACGATGCCCATCATGTCGGGAGTCGCGATCGCACGATCGAAGTCTATTTGGCCACCCTGGACCTTTTCTGCAAGGTCCTCGGCGCCGACGATGTCGGCGCCGGCGGCTTTCGCCTCCTCGGCGCGCGCCCCCTTGGCGAAGACGGCGATCCGGAGCGTCTTGCCGGTGCCGCTCGGCAGCATCACGGTGCCGCGCAGGTTCTGCTCGGACTTCTTCGGGTCGATGTTGAGGTTCAACGAGACCTCGATGGTCTCGTCGAACTTCGCCGTCGCCCGCGACTTCACCAGCTTCACTGCGTCCGGCAGCGTGTAATAGGCCTCGGGATTGAGACCCTCTTTCGCCTTCTTGAAGCGCTTTCCGATCGGCATGGCTTACTCCACTACCTCGAGGCCCATCGAGCGCGCGGAGCCCGCGATCATGCGGGCGGCACCCTCGAGGTCCTTCGCGTTGAGGTCCTTCATCTTCTTCTCGGCGATCTCGCGCACCTGCTTCATGGTGACCTTGCCGACGAAGCCCTTGCTCGGCGTCTGCGAGCCCTTCTCGACGCCCGCCGCCTTCTTGAGGAAGTAGCTCGCGGGCGGAGTCTTGGTGATGAAGGTGAAGCTGCGGTCGGCATAGGCCGTGATCACCACCGGGATCGGCATGCCCGGCTCCAGACCCTGGGTCTGCGCGTTGAACGCCTTGCAGAACTCCATGATGTTGAGGCCGCGCTGACCCAGCGCCGGCCCGATAGGCGGCGAGGGGTTTGCCTTCCCGGCCGGGACCTCGAGCTTGATATAACCAACAACTTTCTTAGCCATCTACTGCTCTCCGCCTGACCGCCGTGCGTCCTTCGACGCGCTCACTCCGTTCGCTTGCTCAGGATGAGGAGCATGATGTGTCTCCGCTCCATTCGGCCTCATCCTGAGCAAGCGCCCCATTGGGGCGCGCCCTCATGGTGAGCGTAGTCGAACCACGACGGACGCACGTTGCTTGCCTACCTACTCAGACCTTCTCCACCTGCGAATACTCAAGCTCGACCGGCGTCGCGCGACCGAAGATCGAGACGGCGACCTTGATGCGCGCCTTCTCCTCGTCGACCTCCTCGACCACGCCGTTGAACGAGGTGAAGGGGCCGTCGGAGACGCGCACCTGCTCGCCCACCTCGAAGGTGATCGAGGGCTTCGGCCGCTCGATCCCTTCCTGGACCTGGCGGATGATGCGCTGCGCCTCGGTCTCGGTGATCGGCACCGGCCGGCCGCGGCCGCCACCGCCCAGGAAATTCGTGACCTTCGGAGTGTTCTTCACGAGGTGCCAGGTCTCGTCGGTCAGCTCCATCTTCACCAGCACGTAGCCCGGGAAGAATTTCCGCTCCGAGCTCACCTTGGCGCCGCGCTTCACCTCCACGACTTCCTCGGTCGGCACCAGCACCTGCTCGAACTGGTCGGCGAGGCCCTTGGTCTCCGACTGCTCGCGGATCGATTGCGCGACCTTCTTCTCGAAGCCGGAATAGACGTGCACGACGTACCAGCGCATCGCCATCGCTCAGGCTCCGATGCCCAGCACGAAGCGCACGAAATAGCCGAGCGCCTCGTCGACCAGGAAGAAGAACACCGCCACCGTCAACGCCATCAAGAACACCATCAGCGTGGTCTGAGTCAGCTCTTTGCGCGTGGGCCAAGTGACGCGCGCCACTTCCTGTCGCACCTGCCGGAGAAATTCTGCGGGGCTGGTCCGTGCCATAGGGGATTTTCGCTTAGGGGGCGCGACTATAACGCCCCAAGGCTGACCTTTCCAGCATCTCGTCGGTTTGAAGGAATCTGCCCTGTATCGGCACGCCAGGGCCCCCGCTCGGACCCATACGCCACCCTCGGACGGCCGCGTGTATAGCAGCCTCAATTGAGTTTGGCTACACCCCTGATTGGCCTCGGCGGAAAGTGGCAGGAGTGGAGGGGCTCGAACCCCCAACCCCCGGTTTTGGAGACCGGTGCTCTACCAATTGAGCTACACTCCTATCGAGCGCTCGACCGGCGCCCGAAATCGGTTCTAGAGGCCTTCAAGGGCCAACGTCAATCACCGCCTAGCGTCGAAGGGGCCTCACGCGAATTCGCCCGGGCTCGACAATAACGAGATTGCCCACGAACTTGTCGGCGTGGCTCGAAACAATTTCGGCCACCGTGGCAGCCTCGAGCTCGTTCGAGACACGATCAAGCTCCAGCAAAATGACGCCGTAGACGGCGACGCGCTGGCGGATGACCAACTCGCCGAAATCTCGATCTTCCGTGATCAGGATGCGACTGGCGCTGCTAGCGGCGTTGAGGACCTGAGTATCCGGGGCACCCGAGGCGCGAGACGCTCTCATCCGCCAGAAAGCGCATCACTCGGCGGCGAGCACGGTCTCATGCTGCATGTAGTCCGCCGCGAACGCCAAGGCCGCGCGCAAGTCGTCCTCGGTCAGCTTCGGGTATGCCTCCAGCAAATCCGAAAACGATCGCCCCGCACCGAGCTTGCGCAAGATCAGCTCCACGCTGATGCGGGTGCCCCTGATGCACGGTTTGCCCATCATCACGGCAGGATCGGTACAGATGCGGGCGCGTGCAATGTGCTTACTCACTTGATGATGTCGGCGACGACGCCGGCGCCGACGGTCTTGCCGCCCTCGCGGATCGCGAAGCGCAGGCCCTTCTCCATCGCGATGGGCGCGATCAGCTCCACCTCCATCGAGATGTTGTCGCCCGGCATCACCATCTCCGTGCCCTCAGGGAGCTTGATCGTGCCGGTGACATCGGTCGTCCGG
>DATEGF010000395.1:0-29536 GCA_035280245.1 Allostellaceae bacterium | reverse complement strand
CCGGCGCCCGCACCGATACCAGTGCCGCCGCTCGTGCCCGTACCCGTGCCGGTGCCCGAACTGCCGCTCCCGGTACCCGTCGAAGAACTCCCGGCGTCGCCGCCCAGACCGATGCCAAGACCGGCGCCCACCCCGATGCCGGTGCCGCCGCTGGTGCCCGAGCCCGTACCGCTGCCGCTACCGCCGGTTCCGGTCCCGGTGCCACCGCCGACGCCAACCCCCGCGCCAACGCCAGCCGACACGCCGCCACTGCCCGTACCGGTGCCGCTTGCACCCGTGCCCGAGCCGGTGCCGCTTCCCGACCCCCCGAGGCCGAGACCGGCTCCAACGCCGATCCCGAGCCCTCCCAATCCGGCGCCGAGACCGGCACCAAGACCGAGACCGGCACCGCCACTGCCGCTGCCAGATCCGCTGCCGCGACCGCCACCCTCGTCAGCGTGAGCCAGGCCGACAAGCCCGCGTTGCGCCGGAGCTAGACCAACCGAGAGGGCAAGGGCGAGAGCCGTGCCAGCAAGCAGCATACGAGCGAATTTCCGCGATGGCGCTCGAGCGCGCGACGGATCGCGACCGGCATTCTTGCGTTGTCGGACAGATCGACTGGTTTCCATAGGGTCCTTCCTCGCGGCGCCCCGCCCGTGGATCGAATGGGGAGCCACAGAATGTCCGCGGCTCGATTCCACCGGCGCCCATATGGCAGGCCGGCATCGGGCCGCACGACCGCGCTGCCCCTGGGGTGCACAAAGCCCCTGCCAGAAAGTAAGCGCCAGCCTACAAATTCACGTCGATCCCCTCGGTGCTTTCATCAAGCTATGGTTGGATGGATCATTTGATTCCCACAGAAACCGAGAAATACTGATTAGTAGGTGTGCCCAATAATTAGTTGACCCCCTTTAATGTTTGTTAAGATTCTATTAATAATTGTTAATTAATATTAACGCACTGAGCTGAATCGGAATGGTGGCGCTATGATCTTTCGCTGCGGCGCATGCGCTCTCGATGAAGAATATAAAGTCCGCTCGCCACGACGATCGAGGCCCCGATCAACGTATTGGCGCCGGGCCAGGCGCTGAACAGCACAGCGCCCCAGAAAGTCGAGGTGATGATCTGCATGTAGGAAAACGGCGCCAGCAGCGAGGCAGGCCCGCGTTGGTAGCCAAGCAGGAGGAAATACTGTCCGGCCGTGCTCAGCACGCCCATCACCGCAATCAAGCCCAGCGCGCGCCAGCTCAGCGGCTCCCAGACCCACGGCAGAAAGATCGAGGCGATCAGGAAGGCGACCACGGTCGTATAGAGCAGCGTAGTCAGCGTGGCGTCGCGGGTCTTGATACGCCGGGTGATGACCAGGCCCGCGGCCCAGCAGGCGGCGGAGGCCAGCGGAAAGAGCGAGGCCGGATGAAAGGTCGAGCTGCCGGGCTGCACGACGATCATCACGCCGACGAAGCCCATGCCGACCGCGGACCACCGGCGGATGCCGACACGCTCTCCCAGGAACGGGATCGAGAGGGCGGCGACGATGAGCGGCGCCGCGAAAGCGACCGCGGTCGCATCGGCCATCGCCATGCTGGCGAGGCCCGCGATGTAGAGGACGGAGGATCCGCCCATGGCGACGCCGCGACCGATCTGCAAGCCGATGCCGGCGGTGGCAAATGGGCGCGGCCCCCCACGCAGGACGAAGGGCAGGAGCAGCACCAGGTTCGCGGCGTACCGGCCCCAGGTGATCAGCACCGGCGAGTAGTCCGCCACCAGAACCTTCGAGCAGGCATCGAGGCCGCTGAACAGCACGAGCGAGGCCAGAACAAGACCGATCGCGGCGAGCGGCCGCTCGTCGGCCTCGGTAGGCGCCGCGGCCGTCACCGCCTTCGCGGTCTCTACATCATTCATGAGCGGCCGACGGCTTCGTCCCCTTGCAACCCTTACAATACAACCTCGGCCCCCGGAATGGCAGGGCGCGGGACCCTCACCGAGAATTGAGGCGGAGTCATGGGCGCCCTCGTGCTGAGCTGACGGCATGAGAGTTCGCGCACCGCTCATCGCCGCGATCATCGGGGCAGTCCTCGCGCTGACGGCGTGCACCCCTGTCGGAGCGCCGCAGCCCGCGCCGCAACACGACACGCCCGAGCGCGGTGGCGGCGATCACGGCGGCGGCGGAATGATGTAGGACCGCGGCGGACCGACGCACCTGCCCTCGCTCCGCGCCAATCCCCATATCAGTACGACGCACGACCGGCCTGAGCCTCGCCTACGGGACTAGGCGCTTCCCTCCTAAACGGAGAAAGCCATGGGCTTCAAAGACATCCTGGTTACCCTCGCCGGCGCCACGGCGAGTGAATCCGGTATCGGTCTCGCGGTGGAGCTGGCTCGCGCCCACGGCGCCCATCTGGTCGGGCTCTCGGTCCTGGAGCCGCTCGATCTCTCAGCCTACTACGCGCCGGACTCGGGCTTCACCTCCGTGCAGATCATCCAGGAGATCGAGGAGAAGCACCGCGACACCGTCAAGGCGGCCGCAGTCAAAGTCGAGGCGACGTTCCGCGCCGCCTGCTCGCGCGCCGGCATCTCGCACGAGTGGCGGCTCGCCGAGGGCAACGCGGCGGAGGTGGGCGTCCTCCACGCCCACTATGCGGACCTCGCGATCACCAGTCAGATCGATCCCGGAAAGCCGCTGCCGGGCGGTTGGGCGCGGCTCCCCGAGCAACTCGCATTGGCCAGCGGCCGGCCAGTTCTGATCCTGCCTTATGCCGGCCGGTTCGAGACGGCGGGCCGACGCGTGCTGGTGGCGTGGAGCCGCACCCGCGAATCCGCGCGCGCCATCAACGACGCCTTGCCGATCCTGGAGCGCGCGAGCCACGTGACCGTGCTCTCGATCAACCCGCGGCGCGGCGAGGAGGCCAACGACCTGCCGGGCGCCGACATCGCGCTCCACCTCGCGCGGCACGGCGTCAAGGCCGAGGCGGCCTCGACGGTCGCCGAAGACATCGACGTCGGGAACGCGCTGCTCTCGCGCGCCGCCGATCTCGGGGTCGACCTCATCGTCATGGGCTGCTACGGCCACTCGCGCATGCGCGAGCTGATCCTCGGCGGCGCCACCCGCGAGGTGCTCCGCCACATGACCGTGCCGGTGCTGATGTCGCACTGAGCGCGGATCAGCTCCACATCCGACGCGCGGTCTCGACCACGAGCCCGAGCTTCCGGCGCTGATCGGCGGCGGAGACGGGATTGCCGGCGACGGTGCTCGCGAAACCGCATTGCGGACTGATGGCGAGGCGCTCCATCGGCACCACCTTCGCCGCTTCCTCGATGCGCCGGCAAAGCGCGGCGATGCTCTCGAGCCTGGGTGTCTTCGTGGAGACCAGCCCAAGCACGGCCGCCTTCCTCGGTCCGAGGAAGCGCAGCGGGGCGAAATCGCCGGCGCGTGGCGTGTCGTATTCCAGCAGGAAGCTGTCGACGTCGGTCTCCGAGAAGACCCACTCGGCGACGGATTCGTAGCCGCCCTCGGAAAGCCACTGGCCCTTGTAGTTGCCGCGGCACATATGCATGGCAGCGGTCATGCCGGCGGGCTTGTCGCGGAGCGCGTCGTTGAGAGCGCGGATATAGAGTCCGACCAGCGCCATGGGATCGTCGCCCCGCGCCGCCACCTGCTCGCGCACGGCGGGATCGCAGAGCATGGCGAGCGGCACCTCGTCGACCTGCACATAGGTGCAGCCGAGACGAGCGAGCGCCGCGATCTCTTCGCGGAAGACTTGGGCTAGGTCAGCGAAGAAGGCATCGGCGCCGTCGTAAGCGCTGGGCTCGATACCGGCACGGCCGCGCCAGAAATGCATGGTGGGCGGCGACGGCAAGGTGACCTTGGGCGTGAGACCGCGCGCCTTCGCGACCGGCGAGAGATAGGCGAATTCGGTTGACGCGATCGGCTTCGCGCGGCGCACCTTGGCGGTGACGTGCGGTGCGGTGAAGTGCTGCTCGTGGCCGTGCTCGTCGCGGAACGTGAACAACGATTCCTTGACCGTCAGTCCCTCCACGGCCTCGACGAAATGCGACCAATAGGACGAACGTCGGAATTCGCCGTCGGTGGCGACCTCGAGTCCGACCTCGGCCTGCAGATCGACCATGCCGCTGATGGCGGCATCCTGGAGCGCGCGGAACTCCTCGCGGCCCATCTCTCCCGCGGCGACGCGGCGGAATGCGAGCGTGAGCGTCCGCGGCCGGAGCAGGCTGCCGACGTGATCCGCGTGGAAAAATGGCACGGCCATGCTCGAACCCTCGAGATGCCTCACGACTTTCGGCGGAGGTCCTTGACGCGCTTCGCCTTGAACTCGGTCTTGGGCAGCGTGCCCGGCGCCAGCACCTCGGCCTCGACGCGCACCTCGCAGCGGGCGCGGATGTCGTCCTGCAGCCGCTTGCGGAGCGCGTCGGGCGCGGCGTGCTCGGGATGCTCGATCCGGACGGTCATGACGTCGAGGGCGTCGAGCGAGGTCGTCAGCACGATCTCGAACTCGTCGC
This sequence comes from Allostellaceae bacterium, assembly GCA_035280245.1. Taxonomy (GTDB): domain Bacteria; phylum Pseudomonadota; class Alphaproteobacteria; order ATCC43930; family CGMCC-115725; genus DASZHJ01. The sequence goes on along the minus strand of DATEGF010000395.1, from coordinate 25,039 downwards.
CGGTCTCGGGAATGGCGCGCACGATCTCCTCGATCTCCGCCGGGAACATCTTGATGCCGCGGAGATTGATCAGATCGTCGGCGCGCCCGACGAAGGCGCCGATCGCCCGCACGTGATTGCGCCCGCAGGGGCACGGGCTCCGGTCGAGCACGGTGTAGTCGCCCACGAGGAAGCGCAGCTGCGGCGAGCTCTCGGAGTTGAGCGAGGTGCAGACCGTGAGACCGCGGGCGCCGTCGGCGACGGGCGTCAGGGTCGCGGCATCGACGGTCTCCCAGACCTGGACGTCCTCGAGGAGGTGCGAGGCCACCGGCCGGCCGGGCGCCTGCGCCATGGGACAGGTGAATCCGCCGACGTGGGGCGCGGCCTCGGTGCAACCGTAGAACTCCACGAGGCGCGCGCCCCAGAGCGATTGGATGCGCTGGCGCGTCTCGTCGATGCCCATGGCGGGCTCGCCGCCCACGAAGAGCGTGCGCACGCCTTGCGCCGCGGGGTCATGGCCCAGCTCCTGCAGCACGCGGCCGAGGCGGAGCATGTAGGAGGGCGTGCACACGATCACGCTGGGCTTGAAGCGGGTCACGATGTTGGCGCGGCCGCGCGCGTCCATGCCGCCGCCGGGAATGATCGGCACACCCATCTCGACGAGCGCCGCCTCGACGCCCCAGGCGAAGACGTGCGGACCGAAGCCGGTGATCAGGAACACGGTGTCGCCCTTGCCGATCCCCATCGCGGCGAGCGCGCGGGCATTGGCCCAGGCCCAGAGCGCGCGATCGCGCTGGGAGTAACGAAACACCCGAGGGGCGCCAGTCGAGCCCGAGGAGGAGAACATCATCCAGCCGTGCTCGGCCCAGACCTGCTCCGTCATGGTGCTGTAGGTGCCGTAGGGCGGGTGCGCGAGCGCGTCCTCCATCATCTCGCGCTTGTCGACCACCGGCCACTTCGCGAGGTCGTCGACGCCGCGGATGTCGGTCGGAGCCAAACCCAGCCGATCGAAGCGCCGACGATAGAAGCCGCTATTCTCGTAGAGGAACGGCGTCAGCGCCGCGAGCTTCGCATCCTGGATCGCGCGGATCTCGTTGCGCGACGCGGCGTCGAGGCTCGGGCACCACATGCCGCGCGCATCAGGCGGACCACCCTCTCGCTTGTGGGTCGCGAGTACCTCGAGCCAGCGCGCCCGTGTCGCGTCGGCGCGTGATGCGGCCATGCGTCAACTCCCCAGCCTCGGCCCTTGGAGGGCTCTCGAGCCGGGAGTGTAACCGAGCTTTGCGGAAGGGCCAGCGGCGGCTGGGATCAGCCCCAGCGGCGGACGCGGCCCGTGTCGACGTGGACGAAATCCGAGCGGGGATAATAGCCGACGCCACCGGCGTCCATGGCGAGCGCGACCTTGTGCACCTGTCGAAGCGACCGCCCGGGAACGCGGATGTCGATCGCCATGCCCTCCATATGGAGCGAGCCGGCGGCGACGCCATCGGAGAAGGCCACGAGCATGGCGTTGGTCTCGGGGGAGCGATAGCCGGAGATCACCTGGATCGGCGCCGTCGTATGGAGCCGCGCCCGCAGGCGAACCAGCAGGTCGAGGAGCTTGCGGTCGATGGGATAGACCTCGCCGTTGCGGAAATCCCGCAACAGCAAGTTGATCGCCTTGAGCGCGCCGGGCTGATAGACGCCGTTCACCCAGTAGACGGTGTCCAGGCGCTCGCCCGTGTGCAGGTTTTCAAACGATAACCGGCGTCGATCGATCACACGGGCTTCGGCGGGCCGCCATATGGCTGCCGAGGTGATCACCCCTAATCCCAAGGCCAGGAATCGCCGACGATTGGTCGAAGTCCCCTGCACCATCCCCACGTCCCCACTACGCTCCCGCACCGCTCAATTGCTTTACCATCGTCGCCGCAGATACCGCAACAAATTCCGGCAGATACGCGAAAATTCCACCGGAACCCTCCACGACTTGAGACTGTATCCCATTTCTCGGTGAAGACTTCATTACCTGTCGCGTACGCTTGCCATCCTGCGGATTGCGCAACAAGTTACTTTGGTGCTACGCGCGATTGGGTTGCACGTCATACTAGAGCGTGGCGCAAACACGCGCCTGGGACCGGCGAGCGATCGCCAAGGGCTCTGTGGGAGCGCAATGCGAGGGAGTGTTCATGGCTGAGCAAGAGACGGCGGCGGTCGGCATCGACCAGGCCGGAGGGCGCATCGAGATCAGCCAGCAAGAGCTGGACCTGCGCAAGCGGTTCCTCGAACTCGGCGAGGACGACGTCGGGCGGCTGACGGGGATCAACGATCTCGCCCGCCGCTATGCCAACGGGGTCATCGACGATTTTTATCGCCACCTGATGTCGTTCGGAGAGACGCGCGGCTTCTTCGCCGATCCGCAAGTGCTGGCCCGGGTCAAGAACATGCAGAAGGAGTATTTTCTGCGCCTGACCCAGGGCAACTACGACCTCGACTATGTGCGGGACCGTTTGAGGATCGGCGCGATCCACGAGCGCGTCCAACTCCCGGTCAAATCGTACCTGGGGATGTACAATTTCTATCTGCGCGCGGTCGCCCAGCGGCTGGCGGATGCCTTCAAGAAAAAACCCGACGATGGGTGGGCGGCGTTCCTGTCGCTGATGAAGCTGACCTTCCTGGATATCGGCATCGCCATCGACACCTATATTGAGTCGAGGGAGCGCACGATCCGGACTCAGCAGGAAGCCTTTCAGGAGCTGCCGACGCCGGTGTTGCCGTTCCGCGAGGGCATGCTGATCGTCCCGATCATCGGCATCATCGATTCCCAACGGGCACGCCAACTGACCGAGCAGCTCCTGAGCTCGATCCGGAGCAACCGCGCGAAGATGGTGGTGATCGACATCACCGGGGTTCAGTCGATCGATTCCAAGGTGGCGAATCACATCGTGCAGACCGTCGAGGCTGCTCGCCTCATGGGCGCACGCGTGATCATTGCCGGCATCTCGCCTGAGATAGCCCAGACCATGGTGACCTTGGGCATCGATCTCGCCCGCGTTTTGACCGTGGGTGATCTGCAAAGCGGCATCGAGCGGGCCGAGCAGATGCTCGGATACACGGTCACCCGGTCCGGAGCTGCTGAAGCCGTGGGTGGGTAAGCACGGACCCGCCGAGCTATGCGCGCCTCCATCCTCAAGCAGGGCACCGTCCTGATTGCGTCGGTCCAGGGCTCCATGACCGACGCCGACCTCGCGCAGATGCGGGATGAGCTGGTCGCGAACGTGCGGCGCTATCGCTCCACCGGCGTCATCATCGACGTGACCTTGCTCGATGTCATGGATTCCTTTGCTGCCCGCACGCTGCGCGGGATCGCGCAGATGATCAAGCTCCTGGGTGCCACCGCGATCATCGTGGGTATCCAGCCCGAGGTGGCGTTCTCGATGGTGCAGCTCGGTCTTACACTCGAGGGCATCAATACTGCCCTCGACCTGGAAGAGGGGCTCGCACTCCTGAAGCCACCCGGGATCGCCGTGCATGAGCGGTGATCTCCTGGTGCCGATACGGGCCGATGCCGACGTGCTGCTGGCGCGGCAGAAGGCGCGCGAGCTCGCGAAGTCGCTGAGGTTCTCCGCGAGCGAGCTCACGCTGATCGCGACCGCGATCTCGGAGGTCGCGCGCAACATCGTGGCCTATGCCAAGCAAGGCGAGATCCTGCTCCGCCTGGTGACCCAGGGCCGCCGGCGCGGCATCCGGGTGGTGGCGCAGGACCAGGGCCCCGGGATCGCCGATATCTCGCGAGCCATGCAGGACGGCTACTCGACGTCCTCCAGCCTGGGGCTCGGCCTGCCGGGCTCGAGGCGGCTCATGGATGAGTTCGACATTGTCTCCGAGCTCGGCAAGGGGACGAGGATCACGATGACCAAGTGGGAGCGCTGAGGTGCGATGCCCGACGCCGGTCCATCGCCCTTCGACCACGCCGTTGCGAGCCGCGCTCAGGACGGCGGCGGGGTATCGGGCGACATGCATGTGGTGCGCCGGCTCGGCCAGCGGGTGCTGGTCGCCGTGGTGGACGGTCTCGGCCACGGTTTCGACGCCGAATCCGCCGCTAGGATGGCGATCGCCACGATCGAATCCGAGCCCAATCCGGAGATCCTCGGATTGGTCCACCGCTGCCACACCGTGCTCAATCGGTCGAGAGGCGTGGTCATGAGCATCGCCTCGCTCGATGCCGAGCGCCAGCAGATGACTTGGGCCGCCGTCGGCAATGTCGAGGGCGTGCTGATCCGCATGGGCACCGCCAAGCGCGAGTCGATCCTCATGCGCGGCGGCATCGTCGGCCACCGCCTGCCGCCGCTCCGAGCCGCGACCTTGCCCCTCGCTGCCGGGGATCTCCTCGTGCTCGCCACCGACGGCGTGCGCGAAGGCTTCGCCGAAAGCTTCCGCCCCGATGCTCCGCTTCAGGAGATTGCGGACCATATCCTCGCCCGGTTCGGCCGCTCCAATGATGACGCATTGGTGCTGGCCGGCCGGTGGCACGGGCAGCCCGCCGCGAGGCGGTCGTGATGGCCACTCGCTCGAGCTTCGAGAATCGATATCGCCGGTCCCTCGCCGCGCATGTCGAGGGCAGCAACGACGAGGAGGCGCTCGACCTCGGCCGCTCCGCGCTCGCCGAAGGCCGCAGCCTGCTCGACGTGATGGCGGTACATCAGGCGGCGGTGCCCGAGCTGGTGAAATCATCGCGCGGCGCCGAGCTCCGGCGGCGCTTCGAGAGGACCGAGGAGTTCCTGAGCCAGGCGGTCGCGCCGTTCGAGATGATCAATCGCGGCTGGCGCGAGATGGTCGAGCGGCTGCGGGGGATGAACGAGCAGCTCGAGCGCCAGGTCGCGGAGCGTACCGACGCGCTGCGCGAGAGCGAGCAGATGGCGCGCGGCATGATCGACACCGCCCTCGACTCCTTCGTGCAGATGGACGAGGAGGGCCGGATCCTCGAGTGGAACCCGCAGGCCGAGATCACCTTCGGTTGGCCGCGCCAGGAGGCGGTCGGCCGGACGTTCGCCGAGCTGATCATTCCGCCCGGCGACCGCGCGGCGCACAAGTCCGGCCTCTCGCGCTTCCTGGAGACCGGCGTGAGCAAGTCGCTCTTGGGCCAACGCAAGGAGATGACTGCGCTCCGGCGCGACGGGAAGGAGATCAAGGTCGAGCTCGCGCTGACCGCGCATCCACGCCACCACGGCTACGTGTTCAACGGCTTCATCCGCGATGTTACCGATCAGCGGGCCGCCGAGGCGCGCCTGCAGGAGCTGCAGACCGAGCTGCTGCACGTCTCGCGCTTCAGCGCCATGGGCCAGATGGGCTCGTCGCTGGCTCACGAGATCAACCAGCCGCTCGCCGCGATCGCCAACTATCTGGGCGCCGGCCGGCACCTGCTGCAGCGTCCGAGCCCGCAAGCCATGGAGAAGATGCGCGAGATCATCGAGAAGGCCGCCGAGCAGGCCGTGCGCGCCGGCGATATCATCCGCCAGCTCCGCTCCTTCGTCGCCAAAGGCGAGACCGAGCGGCGGCCCGAGGACATCGGCACCGTCGTCGAGGAGTCGACCACCCTCGCGATGATCGGCTCGCGGCATCAGGGCGTCCAGCTCGGCCTGCGGCTCGATCCGAAGGCCAGCGTCGCCGTGATCAACCGCGTCCAGATTCAGCAGGTGCTGGTCAATCTCGTGCGCAACGCGGTCGAGGCGATGTCCGACACCCCGCGCCGCGAGCTCTCGATCTCCACGCGAGCGCTCGACGACGGCGGGATCGAGTTCGAGATCGCGGATACCGGACCCGGGCTCGCGCCCGAGGTCTCGGCGCGCCTCTTCAAGCCCTTCGTCACGACGAAATCCCACGGCATGGGCGTCGGACTCTCGATCTGCCAGTCGATCATCGAGGCGCACCGCGGCCGGATCTGGGTGGAAGCGAATCCCGGCGGCGGCACCGTCTTCCGCTTCAGCCTGCCGCAGGACACCAGCCCGGACTAAGCCCGAGCGCTTTCGGGGTCAGCCGGCGGGAGCACCGGGAAAGCGGCGCCTGATATCGCGATCCTCGAGCGCGTCGGCGAGGTCGTGGTCGCGGCCATAGATGTCGTCGCGGAACTCGGCGGTGCCGTCCTCATCTGTGAAGGCCGTGAGGTAAAGCAGGTAGACGGGCATCACCACCTTCAGATAGACGCGCTTGGTCTGGCCGGCGGCGATCGCCCCGTCGACAGCCTCCGCGGGCCAGGCATCGCCCAGCAGGGTGGAAGCGAGCGGACGCGCCTGCTGCACGCGGACGCACCCGTGGCTCGCCGCGCGCACCGGCCTGTTGAACAGCGGCTTCGCCGGCGTGTCGTGTAGATAGACGTCGAGCGGGTTCGGCAGCTCGAACTTGACGCCGCCGAGCGCGTTCCAGGGCCCCGGCGTCTGCTGGATCCGGCTCCCGACATAGACGTAGTGGTTCCGCTCGAGATAGCCGGGGTCGTGCTTGATCTTGGGCACGAGCTCTTTCTTGGTAATCGAGGCCGGCACGTTCCAAGGTGGATTGAAGAGCGCCGAGATGATCCGCGCCGACAGTACGGGCGTCGGGTGATCGACGTCGCCCACCACGACGCGGCTGGTGAGCGCCGTCTCGCCGTCGCGATAGAGGGTCAACTCGGCGGACGGGATGTTGACCACGACGCGGCTCGCCGGGAAATTCCGTGGCATCTCGCGCCAGCGCTCGAGCGTCAGCTTGATCTGCTCGACGCGATCGGCCGCGCTGACGTTGAGGGTGGTAAGCGTGCTCACGCCCACGCGGCCATCGGCCTCGAGGCCGTGGCGGAGCTGGAAATGCTTCATGGCCGCGACGACGGCCGGATCGTAGGTATCTCCGCGCGCCTGGGCGGGATCGAGATCGCCCTCGACCGCGAGCCGCGCGCGCAGAGCCTTGACTACGTCGCCCTTCGCGCCGGGCTCGATCTTCTGGTCGGATACGATGGTCTGCCATCCGCCCGCTTTCGCCAGCAGCGCGTAGTGCTCGAGCATCTGGCGGAGGCGGTCGTAATCGGGCACAGTCGGCAGCAACGCCGTCAGCGTCGCGCCGGCGTCTCTCGATCGCGCGAGCGCGCCCAGCACGGCATCGGGATCGAAGCCCGGCCGCGCCAGCAGCCAGTCGTCCTCGATGGCCGACGGCGGCACGGCGCCCTGGGCCAACACCTGTGCATAGGCGAGAAAGCGATCGCTGAGGAGAAGCTCACGGTCGACCGGCGTCAGCGAGGATCCGGCCAGCGCCGCCTTCAGCTTCGATAGATCGAAGCTCTCGGGATCGAGACCCTCGCGCCCGGAGTTCCCGAGCGCCGCCTCGAACGCCTCGGTCATCTCGGGAGCGGTCCAAACCGGCTCGAAGTCGCGGCCCTTGTAGGCCGCAGTCAATACGTCGCGATTGAGGCTCAAGCCCGCGCTGTCGAGCGGGTGGGCGTTGTCCTCCAGCGCATCCTTGATTTCACTGGCGCCGGGAGCCGCCTGAACCTCGGGCGCCAGCACCAGGAAACCGAGCGTCAGCACGGCCCCCGCGATCCCGGCCGCGGCAGCGCGCCGACGCATGTTGCCGTAGGCCCAAATCATGGCGTGCAATCTTCCACGATCACATAACCCCCGCGGTAGCACAGGAGTTCCCCCTAGGATCTCGAATTGCGATATCCCGATCTTCAGCCCCAGACCACCCGAGCGACCTCGACGATGCGCTCGAGCTTGTGGACCTCCTCCTCGACGGTAATGCGGTTCCCTTCGACGGTCGAGGAGAAGCCGCATTGCGGGCTGAGCGCCAGCTGATCGAGCGGCACGTATTTCGCGGCCTCGTCGATCCGTCGCTTGAGCTCGTCGGCGCTCTCGAGCTGGCCCTTTTTCGATGTGACCAGGCCGAGCACCACCGTCTTGCCCTTAGGCACGAAACGGAGCGGCGCGAAGCTGCCGGCGCGCGGCGTGTCGTATTCGAGGAAGTAGCCATCGACCTCGATCTCGTTGAAGAGCACCTCGGCCACGGGGTCATAGCCGCCCTCGGCGACCCAGCCGCTTTTGAAATTACCGCGACAGAGATGCATGGTGATGGTCATCTCCTTGGGCCGGCTCGCGATCGCGCTGTTGATCAGGCGCGCGTAGGTATGCGGCAGCTGCTCGGGATCCTCGCCGATGCCGCGCACCTGCTCGCGGAGCTTGGGATCGCAGAGATAGGCGAAGTTGACCTCGTCGAGCTGCAGATAGGTGAGGCCCCGCTTGGCGAGCGCCGTCACCTCCTCGCTGTAGACCCGGCCCAGATCGGCGTAGAACTCGGCCATATCGGGATAGGTCTTCTCGTTGATCGCCTTGCGCCCGCCGCGGAAATGCACGGTGCTGGGTGAGGGGATGCAGACCTTTGGCACGGCCTTCCCCACCGCCGTCTTCAGGAAGGCGTAGTCCTCGGTCATGATGCCCTTGGGATGGCCGAGCTTGCCGTCGACGCGCAGGCCCGGCGGCATGAATTCGAGGTCGCCTTCCTCGGTGTGGAAGCTCGCCTTCACGCTCGGCGGCACCACAGTGATGTTGGTGAACTGCTCCAGGAAATCGAGGTGCCAGAAGGTGCGGCGGAACTCGCCGTCGGTCGCGCATTGCAGGCCTACGTTCTCCTGCAGCTTCACGACCTCACGGATGCAGTCATCCTCGACCTTGCGGAGGGCCGCGGCGTCGATCTCGCCGCGCTTCTTCTTGTCGCGCGCGTCCAACAGCTTCTGAGGTCGAAGCAGGCTCCCCACATGGTCGGCTCGGAACGGCGGTTGAGTGCGGCGGGCCATGAGCAATCTCCCGGATATCGCGCGTTGCCGCAATTTTAGTACGGTACCGGCCGTGCTGACGAGAGCAATGCCTCTACAATCCGTGGGAGTTGGCCCATCAGTATGTCGAGCGGCGGTGTCACGTCGATGACGACCGGCGACTCGTCGGAACCCGGCTCCTCGAGGGCCGCGAACTGGCTGTCCAGCAGCCCAGGCGGCATGAAGTGGTGCTTGCGCGCCTCGATCCGGCGGCGGATCAGCTCCTTGTCGCCCTTCAAGTAGACGATGCGCAGGTCCGGTGCGCCACGGCGCAGGCGGTCGCGATAGGACCGCTTGAGCGCCGAGGACGCCAGCACGACGCTCCGCCCTTCCGCCTTCGCGCGGGCGAGCGCATCGGCCATCCGATCGAGCCAGGGCCAGCGATCGGCGTCGTCGAGGGGCTCGCCGCGGCTCATCTTCGCGATGTTGGCGGCGGGGTGGAACTTGTCGCCCTCGAGGAACTCGGCGCCCAGCGCGGCCGCGATCGCGCGGCCGATCGTGGTCTTACCGGAGCCCGACACTCCCATCGCCACCACAATGATCATGGTTCTCGGTGATCCCTAAACGGACGAGCCGCGGACCCTATCGGAAGGCTCCGAAACGGGCCAGCCCCGGGCACTGTTGTGGGCGGGCAATCGCATATGGCGACATACTTGCTCCCTCTCCCCAGCGGGGAGAGGGTCGGGGTGAGGGGGCATGCTCTCGGTGCATCAGGATTGGTCTGGGTCAGAGCGGCTGCTCCCCCTCACCTAACCTCTCCCCGAAGGGGAGAGGAACTCAGCTGCGGCAGTCCTGCTCTCGCGGGTATTTGACCCCTGCCCCGCCGCCGTCGCACCATCGCTCTCGTCGCAAGCACCCGGGAAGAGGCCATGCCCAAGAACGACCGCGAGCCGAAGATCGTCAAGCCGGAGATGATCCAACCGAAATACGACTGGAAGCGGCCGCTGGCGGCACCGGGCCACGGCGCCGTCGACTTCGAGGAGCGGGTCAATTTCCGGCGCTTGCACGACTATCGCCTGGCGCGGGCCCGCGGCGCGCTGGCACGCTCGGGCCTCGGTGCCCTGCTCTGCTTCGACAACAACAACATCCGCTACATCAGCAGCACCGCGATCGGCGAATGGTCGCGGGACAAGATGACCCGCTACGCGCTGCTCTGCGGCAGCGCCGAGCCCTATGTCTGGGACTTCGGCTCGGCGGCGAAGCATCACCGGCTCTATGCACCTTGGCTGCCGCAGGATCACTGCCGCGCGGGCATGCTGGGGCTCCGCGGCACGGTGCCACCCGACCACGGCCTCATCGAGAGCGCGGTCAAGGAGATCAAGTCGCTCCTCAAAGAGAACGGCGTCGCCGGCATGCCGGTCGGCGTCGACATCGTGGAGCCGCCGGTGCTGTTCGAGCTGCAGCGCCAGGGCATCGAGGTGCGCGATTGCCAGCAGGTCATGCTGGACGCGCGCGAGATCAAGAGCCTCGACGAGATCATGCTGCTCAACATGGCAGCCAGCATGGTGGACGGCACCTACCAGACCATCGCCGAGCACCTGAAGCCCGGCGTGCGCGAGAGCGACATCGTGGCGCTCGCGAACAAGCGGCTCTACGAGCTCGGCTCCGACGACGTCGAGGCGATCAACGCGGTCTCGGGCGAGCGCTGCAGCCCGCACCCGCACAATTTCACCGACCGCGTCCTGCGGCCCGGCGACCAGGCCTTCTTCGACATCATCCAGGCCTTCATGGGCTATCGCACCTGCTATTACCGCACCCTCAACGTCGGCCGCGCGACCGACCCGCAGCGCGACGCCTACAAGCGCGCGCGGCAATGGATCGACGCCGCGATCGAGACGATCCGGCCCGGCGTCACCACCGACAAGGTGGCGAAGCTCTGGCCCAAGGCGACGGAGTTCGGCTTCACCGACGAGATGGAGGCCTTCGGCCTCCAATTCGGCCACGGCCTCGGCATGGCGCTTCACGAGCGCCCGATCATCAGCCGCCTGGTCTCGCTCGAGCATCCGCTCGAGCTCAAGGAGGGCATGGTCTTCGCGCTCGAGACCTATTGCCCTGCGACCGACGGCTTCTCCGCCGCGCGCATCGAGGAGGAGGTCGTGGTAACCGACAAGGGCTGCAAGGTGATCACGCTCTTCCCGGCAGAGGAGCTGTTCGTCGCGAACGCGTATTAGCTCGATGACTGGAGCCGCGAGACCCAATCGACAACCCGGTCCTTCGGCACTACGCCTGGAGCCACTGCCGGAGGTGCTGCAGCGCCTTATGGCGCTCGGTCAGCGCACGCTGGCGGAGGAGTTCAGGGGCATCACGACGGACGGCCGCGTGACGCCCGGCCTCTTTCCGATCGCGCAGACCGGCTACAGCACCGCGCGCCTCTGCGAGGCCGCCACGGCCTATCTGCGCTCACTGACGCCTGAGCAGCGGCGGCGCGGCGCGTTCGAGATCAAGAGTCCGGCATGGCGAGAATGGTGCAACGTGCATCCGTTCCTGACGCGGCACGGGCTCTGTCTTCGGGATCTGGACGCCGGCCAGCGCGAGGCAGCGCTTGCGCTCGTGCGCGAGAGCATGAGCGCCGGTGGCTTCGAGACCGCTCGCAATATCATGAGGCTCAACGACCTCGTGCGCGACCTCACGGGCCGAGCCGAGGAATACGACGAGTGGTACTACTGGATGAGCATTTTCGGCGCGCCGTCCGCGAGCGAGCCCTGGGGCTGGCAGATCGACGGCCATCACCTCATCGTCAATTGCTTCGTGCTCGGCGACCAGATCGTGCTCACGCCGAATTTCATGGGCTCGGAGCCGGTCGTGGCCGAGAGCGGTCGGTACGCGGGCATCCGCGTCCTCCAAGCCGAGGAACGCCAGGGCCTCGCCTTGATGCGCGCCCTCGAGCCGGCGCAGCAGAGCCAGGCGCGGATCGCGTCGACGCTGCCGCCGGAGCTCTTCGCGGCCGCCTATCGCGACAACCTCGTGCTCGATTACCAGGGCATTCGCTGGCGCGAGCTCTCGCACGGGCAGCAGCACCTGCTCCTGGACCTCATCGGCACCTATGTCGGTCGCGTGCGTCCGGGCCATGCCGAAGTCAAGCTCGAGGAGGTGCGGCGGCACCTCGCCGACACTTGGTTCGCATGGATTGGCACCTCCGACGACGAGGTGAGCCCGTTCTACTACCGGATCCACAGCCCGGCGGTGCTGATCGAATTCGATCATCAGGCGCCGGTGGTGTTCGAAGGCGACAAGCGCACGCGCGATCACATCCACACACTCGTGCGAACGCCCAACGGCAACGACTATGGTGCAGACCTGCTTCGCCAGCACCACGAGCGCTTCGATCACGCGCGCGCCGACAGTCCGCATCGGCGTGGAGACATTTGAGCCTTTCCGGGAGCGCTCGACCGCCCTCGCCCTGAGGCCAGTCCGTCAAGCTTTGGCGGCGAGGATTACGATCTCCACGAGGGTCTTGCCCTCGAGGACCGCCCCGACACAGGCGCGTTGCGGCCAGTGGCTCTTGTCCGCGCCGATCCACTCCACCCACACCGCATCCATCTGCGGCTTGTCCAGCATGCTTGCGAGATAGATCGTCGCGGACAGGATGCGCGTGCGATTGCTGCCGAGGTCCGCAAGGACGCGGTCGAGCTCGGTCAGGGTTTTGCGGGTCTGCTCCTCGATCGTGACGCTCGCTGTCCGGTCCGTGGCCACCGCCCAGACGAACTGACCGAAGGCCGTGCCTTGGTTTCGCCCTGGCGCCGTGCCCTGGGATCGCAAGATGTCCACGCTCTCCTCCTATCGATGATCGCGCTCATGATCTGGTGCCAGTGAGCCGGCGCCTCTAAGATAACCGCGGTCACGCCGGTTCGGGAGAAAATGACAGAGCGTTTGCCCGCGAAGGAGCGTCAAGCCCATGATCAGCAAGTTCCACGTCCTCTACGTCGGCCAGATCGAGCTCGACAACATCGGCCTCGAGGGCACGCCCGCCAACGAGCGGCGTTATTCGACCGAGCGGTTCCAGGAGGTGTTCGCGACCTCGCGCGAGATCGCGCAGACCATGGACGAGCTCGGCTTCCACGCGCTCTGGACGGCGGAGCATCATTTCCAGCGCGAGGGCTACGAGGTGCTGCCGAACCTGATCCAGCTCGGCCTCTGGCTCGCGACCCAGACCAAGCGGCTCAAGTTCGGCTGCGCCTTCAACGTGCTCCCGATGTGGCACCCGATCCGGCTCGCCGAGGACTACGCGATGGCGGATATCGTGACCGACGGGCGCGTCATCATGGGCGTGGGCCGTGGCTATCACACGCGCGAGGTCGAGACGTTCGGCGCGCCGCTGATCGACGCCGAGGCCAATCGCGAGTATTTCGAGGAGCAACTGCAGCTCCTGCTCAAGTGCTTCAACGAGGAGTCCTTCCACCACAAGGGCAAGTACTTCGAGTGTCCGCCGCCGGTGCCCTATCGCGGATACGGGCTCAAAGACATCACCGTCATCCCGCGGCCGAAGCACCTGCCGGTCGAGATCTGGATGCCGATCGCCAGCGGCAAGACCATCGACATGATGGCGCGCTATGGCTTCAAGGCGATGGTGACGCTCAATGGCGAGAAGATCCTCGACGACGTCATCCGCGCCTATCAAGACGCCTGTCACCGCCACGGACAGCAGAAGAAGCTTGGCCAGGATGTGATCTGGGGCGCGGGGGTCTATCTCGCGGACAGCCCGGAGGAAGCGATCCGGCGCGTCGAGCCCGCGCACGACGAGCGCTACAAATGGTTCGCGCCCTTCGGCTTCGTGCGCTACGCCGACGAGCACGGCCGGACCTGGGGCATGCCGGGCGCCCCCGCGCGCACGCCGAACCTCAAAGACGGCATTCAGCAGAAGGCCTGGTTCTGCGGCCCGCCCAAGCAGGTGATCGACGGCATCAAGTCGATCGAGGCGAAGTATCCCGGCCTCGAGCACTTCATGATCCATTGGGCCGAGGGCATCCCGCCGAAGGAGTTCAAGGAACAGCTCCGCTGGTTCGCGAAAGACGTGATGCCGGCATTCCGCTGAGCGCGTGGCCGCGTCGATTAAAAACATTTAAGTCCACAGCGCCGCGTCCGCTGTCTAAAAGACGAGTACTCGTGCAGTTGGTCTAGTCGCGTACAGTCGGTCCATTCGGACAGTGGGATTTCATGCCCGCAGGTGGGGAGGCACTTGCGGGAGGTATCGGCTATCGAGCGGCGCTGAACATTCCGAGGGGGTAGCGACGAGGAGAACTCCATGCGCTACCTGTTTTCGACTCTCGGCCTCGTGCTCGCCCTATCGGTGCTTCCCGCGGCGGCGGCCGACGTCAAAGGTCTCTGGATCACAACCGATTATCCCGCCACCACCGTGCGCGCGGGCGAGACGACCACCCTCAAGCTCAAGGTGGTGAACTACAACATCGCGCCCGAGTCCGTGGCGCTCAAGGTCAACGACGTGCCCGAGGGCTGGAAGGCGACCATCCTTGGCGGCGGCGCGCCGATCGCGGCCGCTATGCCTGGCACGAACGAGAACGTGCCGATCGAGATCAAGATCGAGATCCCCCCGGGCGCCGCGGCGGGCATGCACAAGCTCACGCTCGTTGCCTCCGGCACGGACGCCAACGCGCAGCTCCCACTCGACGTGACCGTCGGCGAGAACGTGCCGGCAAAGCTTGCAATCAAATCGAAGCTGCCCTCGATCCGAGGCACGCCGCATTCGAGCTTCGACTACGATTTCACGGTCACCAATGACGGCGACAAAGACCAGGTGGTGAACCTCGCCGCCGCGGCGCCGGCGGGTTTCCAGACCTCGTTCACGGAATCCTACGGCACGCAGGAGATCACCTCGATCCCGATCCCCGCAGGCCAGAGCAAGGACCTCAAGGTCAAGGTGCAGCCGCCGAGCGACGTGACCGGCAGCAGCTATCCCGTGAGGGTACGGGCGACGGCGGGCGATGTATCCGCCGAGACCAACATGAGCATGCAGATCGTCGGGCAGCCGCAGCTGCATCTCACGGGCGAAGGCGGCCGGCTCTCGGCGCACGCGGAGGCCGGCAAGGCAACGCCGATCTCGCTTACCGTGACCAACGACGGCACCGCGCCCGCGCGCGACATCGAGCTCTCGGGCTCGCCGCCCTCGGACTGGAAGGTGGAGTTCCAGCCGAGCAAGATCGACGCGCTCGCGCCCAAGGCGAAGCAGGTGGTGCAGGCGCTGCTGACGCCCTCGGCCAAGGCGCTCGCAGGCGACTACATGACGACGCTGCGCGCGGGCACCGAGGGCAATTCGAGCTCGGCGGATTTCCGCATCACAGTCTCGACCTCGACGCTCTGGGGCATCGTGGGCGCGGGCATCATCGCGGCGGCCCTCCTGGTCGCGGTGGGCGCCGTAGCACGGTTCGGCCGGCGATGACCCCGACCGTCATCGCGGCCCGCGGGCTCAGCAAGCGCTACGGCCGCACCGTCGCGGTCGACGGCATCGATCTCGACATCCACGCGGGCGAGATCTTCGGCCTCCTGGGACCGAACGGCGCCGGCAAGACCACGACCATCCTGATGCTGCTGGGCCTGACGGAGCTCTCGGGCGGCGAGATCCGCGTTCACGGCTTCGATCCCGTGCGCGAGCCGCTCGAGGTCAAGCGGCGCGTGGGCTACCTGCCGGACGCCGTCGGGTTCTACGACAACCTGAGCGCGCGGGAGAACTTGCGCTATACGGGCAAGCTTGCTGGCCTCGAGCGGGACGAGGTCGAGGCGCGGATCGGCGCCGCGCTGAAGCGCGTCTCTCTCGAGATGGTTGCCGACGCCCGCGTTGCGACCTTCTCCCGCGGCATGCGCCAGCGCCTCGGGCTCGCGGAGATCGCCATGAAGAAATCCGCGGTGGCGATTCTGGACGAGCCGACCTCCGGCCTCGATCCGCAGGCAACCTTCGAGCTTCTGGACATGATCCGCGGCCTCAAGGCCGATGGCGTCGCCGTGCTGATCTCCTCGCACCTGCTCGACCGCGTACAGGCCGTGTGCGACCGCGTGGCGCTCTTCCATCAAGGCAAGATTGCGCTCATCGGGACAGTGCCGGAACTCGCCGAGCGCGTGCTCGGCGGCGGCCACACCTTCGACGTCGAGGTCGGCGGCGACGGCAACATGGAGTCGCTGATCGCGAGCATCGAGGGCGTACGGAGCGTCCGCGCGGAAGGCGCCGGCCGCTACCACCTCGTCGCGAGCCGGGATGTCGGCGCCGATCTCGCAACCTTGATCATGAGCACCGGCGCGGCGCTCCGGCGCCTCGAGCGGATCGAGCCCGGCCTCGACGCGATCTACCGCCGCTTTTTCGAGGGTCCCCATGGCACGGCGTAGCGGCTCACCCTGGACCGGATGCGGCACCGTCTTCCTGAAGGAATTCGCCGACCATCTCGGCAGCGCGCGGATGCTGATCCTGGAATGGCTGGTGCTGCTGACCGGCATCGGCGCGGTCTATGTGGCGATCCAGGACCTGCGCACGACCACGGCACAGGACCCGTTCCTGTTCTTGCGGCTCTTCACCAATGCGCGCGACCCGCTCCCCTCTTTCATCGAGGTGCTGGGTTTCCTGATCCCGCTGATGGCGATCGGGCTCTGCTTCGATAGCGTCAACGGCGAGTTCAGCCGCCGGACGCTCAGCCGCATTCTCGCGCAACCGATCTATCGCGACGCGCTGCTGCTCGGAAAATTCCTGGCGGGGCTCGCGACCATCGCGGTGGCGCTGGTGACCATGTGGCTGCTGATCATCGGGCTCGGCCTCCTGCTGCTCGGCGTGCCACCGAGCGGCGAGGAGATATTGCGTGGCATCGCCTTCCTTTTGATCTCGATCGCCTATGGCGGCATCTGGCTGGCACTCGCGCTCTTCTGCTCGGTCGTGTTCCGGTCGGCGGCGACCGCGGCGCTGCTGGCGCTCGGCGTCTGGCTGTTCTTCAGCGTGCTCTGGCCGATCATCGTCCGCTTCCTCACGGATTCGCTGTTTGCCTCCGACGTCAGCCTCCTGCTGGGCCAGCCGAGCCTCGAGCAGCTGCAGTTCCAACAGATCTTGGAGCGTCTCTCGCCGAACACGCTCTTCGGCGAGTCGGTGCTTGCCCTGCTCCATCCGGGCACGCGATCGCTAGGCCCGGTATTCCTTGAGCAGCTCCAGGGCGCGGTGATGGGCTCGCCGCTCCCGCTCGGCCAGAGCCTGCTGCTGGTCTGGCCGCAGATCACTGGCCTCGTCGCCGGCGTGATCGCCCTCTTCGTCGCGACCTACGTCATCTTCCAGCGGCAGGAAGTGCGCGCGTAGAGCGCGCGCCCTCGAGGATCAGCGCGTCCCTCGACGCGCCCGCAATGCTCGCTTGCTCAGGATGAGGCGCTTTGAGAATGCACGAAGAAAGCAGCTCATCCTGAGCAAGCGAAGCGCGTCGAAGGACGCTCGCTGTCGATGCCAGGGGCAGCCGCTCTACGCCGCGTGCCGCCCCGGCTTCCTGTCGAGCAACCCCGCCTCGATCAGCGCCTGCCGGATACGCGCGATCTCAGCGCTCTCGAGCTTGACCAGCGGCGGTCGGACGACCGCGCGCGACAGGCGGCCCAGAAGCACCAGCGCTTCCTTCATACGATTGTGCATGTCGACCCAGGGCTCGCTGTAGAATACGCGCGCCAGCGGCTCGATGCGGTCGTTGAGGCGGCGCGCCTCCGCGAGGTCGTTGCGCGCGACCGCGTGGAACAGGCCGGATTGCAGATCGGCGATCACGCTGCCGCTGCCGGAGAGCAAGCCGTCGCAGCCGAGAACCAGGGACGAGAGCAGCCAGGCGCTGTGCGTCGTGAGCACGCTCACGCGGCGCGGCAGGCTCTGCAGCGTGCGGACGTGCCACTCGTGGTGCTGGACGTTGCCAATCCAGTCCTTGATGGCACGGATGCTCGGCACCTCCGCGCAGAGCTTCAACAGTGTCTCCTTCGAGTAGCCCTGGCCGGTCGCGAGTGGGTACTGAAAGACAATGAGCGGGAGCTCGGTCGCGTCGGCGATGCGCTTGAAGTGGGCGAGCGCCATTGCTGGCGCTTGACCAAGCGTGAAGGGCGCCGGCGGGAACACCAGAAGCGCCGAGGCGCCGCCCTCGTCCGCCATGCGCGCGATCCGCGCCGCCTCGATGCTCCCGTCGGCCCAGATGCCGTTCACCAGCGGCAGGCGATTGCCGATCTCGTCCTGGGCGATCTCGAGCACGCGGCGCTGCTGGTCGAAGCTGCAGGACGCGACCTCGGTCGAATGCGCATTGATAGTGATCGCGGAGAGCCCGCCAACCGCGGCCACGTCGCGCAGATGCTTTCGGAACGAGGTTTCGTCGATCGCGAGATCGGTGTCGAAGGGCAGCAGGACCGCGGGAATGACGCCGCGCGGATGGAAAGCCTTGTGCCGTGTCATGGATCACCTCGGGTTGGGCAATGCTGAGCCAGTCGAGCGGGCCGTGCAACTGCACATTTGCTGGGCAGCGCGCCCCTTGAGCAGACGATCACGGCGCAGTGGCTTGCTTCTTGGCTCAGTTTCTCTACGCTAGAGCACAGACCGCAAAAAACAAACGATGCGCGGCATAGGGAGGTTTTCACCATGACGAAAAAGCTGGATTCCAGCGATCGGAAAGTAACGCGGCGCCGTGTCCTCGGCTGGGGCTCCGCCGGTGCCGGCGTGATCGGTACCGCGCTCTTCGCGCCTGCGCCTTGGCGGGCAGCGTTCGGCGAGACGAAGCCCTACAAGATCGGCACGCTGCAGCCGCTCTCCGGCCCCGGCGCCGCCGGCGGCAAGACGGCGCTGGTCGGCGTCCAGATGGCGGTCGACCGCATCAACGGAGCCGGCGGCATCAATGGCCGACCGGTGGAGCTCGTCATTGCCGACGACGAGTCCAAACCCGATGTCGGCCGGCGCAAGGTCGAGAAGATGGTCATCGAGAACAACATCGACGCCCAGGTCGGCGGCTTCCTCTCCAACGTGTGCATCGCCTGCATGCCCGTCTACGAGGAAGCCAAGATCGTCAACATGATCAGCGTGTGCCTCGACACCACGCTCACCACCAGCAAATGCAACCGCTACAGCTTCCGGCCCTTCGACTACGCTCCGGCCCAGGCTGTGGCGTTCGCGCCCTATCTCGTCGGCAAGCTCGGCAAGAAATGGCACTTGGCCTACGCGGATTACGCCTGGGGCCAGTCGACGCGCGACGCCTACGCGGCAGAGATCAAGAAGGCGGGCGGCGAGATCGTCGGCACCACGGGCATCCCGCTCGGCACCGCCGACATGACGCCGTTCCTCTCCAAGATCAGCGGCGACTTCGATGGCCTGTTCGGCATCTTCTTCGGCGTGGACGGCGTGACCATCGGCAACCAAGCCTACGACCTCGGCCTCACGAAGAAATACAAATGGGCCGGCGACGGCGCTGTTGCGGAGTCAACCAATCTTCCGGCGCTTGGCAACAAGATCGAAGGTTTCGTCGGCATCAATCGCTATGTGCCCGTGCTCGATGCACCGCTCAACACGGAAGCACACAAGAAGTTCTTCGAGGAGGCTAAGGCCCGGCTCAAGCAGATCGATCCCTCGGGGCCGCTCCCCGACCGCTACGTTCAGTCCAACTTCGAATCGATGAACGCGCTCAAGCTCGGGATGGAGAAGTCGAAGTTCCAGGGCCGCACCGACACGGAAAAGCTGATCGCCGCGCTCGAGGGTCTCGAGATGAAAGAGGGCGACGACTTCCCGCAGGGCGACAAGCTGCTGCGCAAGGACGACCACCAGGCCTTCCTGCGCGAGTTCATCTTCGACATCCACGAGGGCAAGCACCGGATCCTCGAGGTGGTCCCGAAGGAGAAGACGATCACGGCGCCGGCCTGCGCGCTCGTCTGAGTGGAAGCCGCCGTGGCCGCGCCGGCCGCGAGCGATAGGGCCGGCGCCGACACGCCCCTGCTCCGCACCGAGGGGCTGAGCGTCCGCTTCGGGGGCTTGAGTGCGCTCAATAGCGTCACCATGGAGGTCGGGCGGGACGAGGTGCGCGCGGTCATCGGACCGAACGGCGCGGGCAAGAGCACCTTCTTCAATTGCCTCACCGGCATCCTGCGGCCGACCTCCGGCCGCATCCTGCTCGATGGCGCCGATATCGCGGGGCTGTCGCCCGACCGGATTTCCCAGCGGGGCGTCGCGCGCTCCTACCAGATCACCAACATCCTGCCCAACGCCAGCGCGCTCGAGAACGTCCGCATCGCCGCGCAATCGCGCCGCCACGCCTGGCGGATGCTCACGCACCACCGCGCGCTCCGCGACATCATCGAGAAGGCCGAAGCGACCCTCGAGGCCGTGGGCCTCATCGGCAAAGCGGGTGAGCTCGCCGCCAATCTCTCGCACGGCGAGCAACGCAACCTCGAGATCGCGATCGCGCTGGCGACCGAGCCGCGACTCCTCTGCCTCGACGAGCCGACGGCGGGCATGAGCGCGGCCGAGACGCGCGACACCATCGAGCTCATCCGCCGTATCTCGCGGAGCCTCGCCATCCTGATCGTCGAGCACGACATGGAGGTCGTGATGGAGCTCGCGCAGCGCATCACCGTGCTCCACTATGGCGAGGTCTTGACCGAGGGCACGCCGGCGGAGATCCAGCGCAATCCGCGAGTGCTGGAGGTCTACCTCAAGACATGAGCGCACCTGATGCCGCGGCCCTGGTCGAGGTCGAGGCCATTCACACCCACTACGGCAAGAGCCACATCCTCGACGGCGTCTCGCTGCGCGTAGGACCGGGCGAGGTGGTGGGATTGCTCGGCCGCAACGGCGTCGGCAAGAGCACCACGCTCAAGTCCATCATGGGCCTGGTCCGGCCGAGCCGGGGCCGCGTGCTGCTCGAGGGCAAGCCCATCACGGGCCTGCCGGCGCACCGGCTGGCGCGGCTCGGGATCGGCTATGTGCCGGAGGACCGCCGCATCTTCCGGCAGCTGACAGTGATCGAGAATCTGCGCACCGGCCTTGACCGGCAGGGCGTCGCCGAAGCGCGCAAGCACGCGCTGCTGCAGAAGGTCTACGACTACTTCCCGGTCCTCGCCGAGCGGCGCAGTCAGCCGGGCGGGACGCTCTCGGGCGGCGAGCAGCAGATGCTCGCGATCGCGCGCGCCATGATGCTCGAGCCCAAGATCATCCTGCTGGACGAGCCGACCGAGGGGCTGATGCCGCGCATGGTCTCGCAGATCAGCAAGATCATCCGAGTGCTCCGGCGCGAGCGCATCGCGATCCTGCTGGTGGAGCAGAACGTGCCGCTGACCTTGGCGGCGAGCGAGCGCGTCTATTTCATGGAGAAGGGCGCGATCCGCCATCACGCCGCGGCCAGCGAGCTGCACGCCGACGACGCCGTGATCCGGCAGTACCTGGGGATCTGACGTGGAGATCCCGCTCGACCTCATCCTGATCCAGACCGTCAACGGCATCGTCACCGGCATGATCCTGGCGCTGGTCGCCTCGGGGCTCACGCTGATCTTCGGCATCATGGACGTGGTCAACTTCGCGCACGGTGAGCTCTTCATGCTCGGCGCCTATTTCGGCGTGATCGTGCTCTCCGCGACCGGCAGCTTCTGGGTGGCGCTGGTGGTCGCGACGCTGATGGTGGCACTGCTCGGCGCGGCGCTGCAGGTGGTGACGCTGCGCCCGCTGATCGGCCGCGACCCCCTCACCACCATCCTCACGACCTTCGGGATCTCGCTGGTCCTGCAGAACTACGCGCTCTGGCAGTTCGGCCCGGTGGCGCGGAAGATCCAGGAGCCGTTGAGCGGGCACTTCCCGCTGTTCTATCTCGAGTATCCGGTCTACCGGCTGGTGATCGCGCTGCTCTCCGCGGCGATCATCGGCGGACTCTGGCTCTTTCTCAAATACGGCCGCTACGGCATCTGGATTCGCGCGACCATGCAGGACCGCGTCATGGCACAGGCCATGGGGATTCCGGTGCCGTGGGTCTATACCGCGGTCTTCGCGATCGGCGCCGGCATGGCGGCGGCTAGTGGCGTGCTGTTCGGGCCGCTGGTCGGCGTGCACCACACCATGGGGCTCGATTGGATCCTGCGTGCGTTCATCGTGGTCGTGGTGGGTGGAATGGGAAGCCTCGGCGGCTCGGTCGCGGCGGCGATCTTCATCAGTCTGCTCGAGGCCTATTCCTCGATCTGGGTGAGCCCCGCGCAAGCCGCAATCGTCTCATTCGTCGTGCTGATCCTGACGCTGCTGTTCCGGCCCACCGGTCTTTTCGTTCCCACACCCAAATGAGAGAGCGCGACCACGCTCGGGTTTACTGGACGGGCTTCACCGTCGTCGTGGCGCTGCTGGCACTGGCGCCCCTGGTCTTGCCGGAGTACTGGCGCCGCTTCGTCACGGAGATCCTGATCTGGGGTCTGCTCGCGATGTCCTCGGACATCCTGATCGGCTACACCGGCATGGTCTCGTTCGGTCACTCCGCTTTCTTCGGCCTCGGCGTCTACGGCGCGGGGGCGGCCTTGCTCATGGTCAAGCCGCCGAGCCTCTGGCTCGCGATCGTCTTCGGCCTCATCGGCGCCGGCTCGGTCGCGCTCTTCGTCGCCTATTTCTCGACGCGGCTCCGCGACATCTACTTCGCGATCACAACGCTAATCTTCTCGCAGATCTTCTACGTCATCATCTTCACCTGGACCGACGTGACCGGTGGCGAGAACGGGCTCACCTTCCGGAAGCCGCCGCTCGGGATTCCCGGCGTCTTCTCGACCCCGTTCACCACCAGCACCTTGCATTGGTTCGTGCTGGCGGTGGTAACGCTCTCCTATCTGCTGCTGCGGCGGATCACGCACTCGCCGTTCGGGATGGTGCTGCAGTCGATCCGCGAGAACGAAGCGCGCACGCGCGCGATCGGATATCCCGTCGAGCGCTACAAGATCGCGGCGGTGATGCTCTCGGGCCTCTTCGCGGGCCTCGCCGGCGTGCTCTACGCCGTGCAGAAATCCTTCGCCGCGCCCGACTTCGTGTTCTTCCTGATTTCGGGCCAGACCGTGATCTTCAACGTGATCGGCGGCATCGGCACGCTGGTGGGCCCGATCGTGGGCGCGGGATTCTTCCTGATGCTGCACGAGGTGCTCTCACGCTTCCTCACGGAGTACTACCTGATCCCCGTCGGCATCATCTTCATCGCAATGGTGATCTTCATGCCGCAGGGCCTGCTGGGCTTCGCGCGGCGCTGGCTCAATCGGTGACGGGCGAGGTCACGACCAGGAAGATCAAATCCTCGGCGCCGGTATTCTCGATCGCATGCTCGACGCCCGGCGGCAGGAAGATCACATCGTGCCGGCGGACGACCTGCTTCTTCCCGGCGATCTCCATCAGGCCCTCGCCCTCGAGCACGTGGTAGACTTGCTCCTGCACCTTGTGCTTGTGCAGTTCGACCCGCGCCATCGGCTGGTACATCGAGATGCGGTAATCAATGTGGCGCGAGCCCGCGGTCTCCGGCATCACCAGCGGCTTCGAAAGCGCGCCGCCGAAGTGACCCGGGAATTCGCGCCAAGGCACCTCGGCGATGTTGCGGATGAACGGTTTCCGGTCGTCCTGAGCCACGATCACCTCCCTCATTCGTCGACGGCCTCGACGGTCTGCCCTTCCGCCAGATCCGCGACGGCTGTCGACACCAGCCCGTATTTCACGGCGTTGACGCTCAGATCCCGAAAGTAGTTCACCAAGTCACCCCAGGGGTCATTGAGCTTGTCCACCGCCGAGATGAAGGCGACCACGCCGCCGACCTCGAGCTGGTTCGTCAACACGTACCAGCCGCCGAGCAGCAGCGCCGCCACGCGCTGCAGATGGTTACAGAAGTTCATTAGGAAATTCATGGTGAATTTGAGCTTGAAGATGCCCATGTCGAGCTCGAACACCCGCTGGATCGGCCCGTGATCCACGCCGGCACCCTGCGCCGGTGGCTCGACGATGCTCACACTGAGGCCGCGCAGCACCTGAACGCGCTTCGCCGTGCGATCGATGATCGCCCGCTGCATCACGGGCACGAAGATCAGCTGCGGCACGAAGATCGCGACCGCGATCAGCGCCATCCAGGGGTCGAGATGGATCATGTAGGCGAGTACCGATAGCATGACGCCGCCCTGCAGGAGCGGCTCCGAGACGCTGCCGCCGACGAAGGAGCCGACCGGTTCGACCTCCGAGACGATCATGGAGATCTCGACGCCCTGGGCCTCGGGATTGGTCCCGGCGACCGACGATAGTCCGATGAGGCGCTGAATGCGCTGCCGCAGGTCGCGGATCGCGCGCTCGCCGACCCAATTCCGATAAATGTTGAGGCCGAGCTTGGTGCTGCCTTGGACCAGCACGACTGCGGCATAGACCGCGCAGAGCGTGATCACGTAGCCGAAGGTCCGATTCTTCACGAGGTCGTTGATGACGCGGCGCTGCAGCTCGAGCGGCGCCAGCTCCATCAGGAAGACCGCGACCGTCAGCAGGAGGAGCAGCGCCTGATGATGCGCGCTGGTGTCGAACACGTAGCGGAAGATGGTCTGCGGTAGTTTGACGGGCCGCTCGCGGGTTCCGGTCGCCGCCGGCGGCGTCTTGCTCGCCTCGTTCATACGAGCGCCGCGCGATCGACGATGGCACGGCGGCCGATCCCCTCCGGGAGCATGCCGAAGGTTCCGCCGGCCTCGTTCTCGAGCCGGGCGGCGCAGAAGGCATCGGAAACGGCGGCGGGCGCATGCCGCACCAGCAGTGCCGCCTGGAGCGCCACGGCCATGCGGCCGACCAATCGACGGGCGAGACCCTCCTCAGTCCGATGCGCCGCGCGAAGCTCGGTCTCGAGCACGCCCGCGAAGCGATCGAG
Source organism: Allostellaceae bacterium (assembly GCA_035280245.1). Lineage (GTDB taxonomy): Bacteria > Pseudomonadota > Alphaproteobacteria > ATCC43930 > CGMCC-115725 > DASZHJ01. Next base: position 427 of record DATEGF010000395.1, on the reverse strand, counting down.
GCGCGAATTGCCGCCCGCCGCGCCCCGGATCTCCGCCAGGAAGGCCTCGACCGCCTCCGGCGATTTCTCGATTGCGCGACGGACATCGAGGCAGATCACGTTGGCCGAGCCCTCCCAGACGGAGTTCACGGGCATCTCGCGATAGATCCGCGGCATAATGCTCTCCTCGACATAGCCATTGCCGCCCAGCACCTCCATCGCCTCCAGCGCAAGCGTCGGGGCGCGCTTGCAGATCCAGTACTTCGCCACCGGCGTGAGCAAGCGCCGGAGCGCGATCTCCCCGGCGTCATCCTGGTGGTCGTAAGCGCGCGCGAGACGAAACGCGAGTGCCGTCGCCGCCTCGGATTCGAGTGCAAGGTCCGCCAGCACATTGGTCATGAGCGGCTGATCGACCAGGCGCTTCTGAAAAACGCTGCGGTGCTGAGCG
>DATEGF010000394.1:0-8407 GCA_035280245.1 Allostellaceae bacterium | reverse complement strand
TCGGTGACCGATAGCGCGCTCGAGCGCTTGAAGGCGCTCGCGGGCACGCCGCTTGCGCTCGCGATCACCCGGCGGCGGGCGGCGGTGCTGGGCCTCACGGAGGCACCGAACAGTCCGGGCGGCAGCCTGTTGTTGACGATCCCGTCGGGCACGCCAGCGGCGGTGCTCAACGACCTCGCCGACCCGGTCTCACCGCCCGCGGCACGTCTCCCGCTCGCGGTGGTGGACGCAACCACGCGCACTGCAGCCGATGCCGCCGTGGAGCTCGCGAAACTCGCGCGACTCCTGCCCGCGGCGGTGGTCGCCGTCGTGAGCCGCGGCGCGGTCCAGCGTCTCACCAAGAGCGAGGCCATCCTGGTCGTCGACGGCGCCCATGTGTTGGATTACCAGGCCTCGGCCGCGCGCTCGCTCGCCGCGGTCAGCGAGGCCCGCGTGCCGCTCCGCGAGGCCGAGAACACCCGCATCATCGCGTTCCGCCCGAGCGATGGCGGGCTCGAGCACTTGGCGCTCCTGATCGGCGATCCCGATCCCAAAGAGCCCGTGCTGACGCGGCTCCATTCCGAATGCTTCACCGGCGACCTGCTCGGCAGCCTGCGCTGCGACTGCGGCGACCAGTTGCGCGGCGCTATCGGCGAGATCGCGCGCGCCGGCAGCGGCGTGCTGCTTTATCTCGCGCAAGAGGGCCGCGGCATCGGCCTGGTCAACAAGCTGCGCGCCTATCAGCTGCAGGACGCTGGCTTCGACACGGTCGACGCCAACGAGCAGCTGGGCTTCGACGCAGACGAGCGAGTCTATCTGCCGGCGGCGGAGATGCTGCGCCAGCTCGGCCTCTCGCGCGTGCGGCTCCTCACCAACAACCCCGAGAAGGTGGCCGCACTCACCCGCTGGGGTATCGCCGTGGTCGAGCGCGTCCCGCACGTCTTCCCCGCCAACGGCCACAACGAGCGCTACCTCCTCACCAAGGCCACGCGCAGCGGGCATTTGCTGTAGGTCGCGCCGGATCGGTGGGGTGCGTCCTTCGACGCGCTCGCTAGGCTCGCTTGCTCAGGATGAGGGGCATGGTGCCTGCAAAAGCTCCATGGTCCTCATCCTGAGCAAGCGAAGCGCGTCGAAGGACGCACAGCGTTAGCCGCGAGGCCTCTTCCCGGGAACAAGCTCGCTCCGCACCGCCTCCAGCACCTCATCCGCGAGGTCGTCGTCGGCGCCGGCGCAGGCGCGCGAGAGGGTGAGGGCGCCGATGAGGGTCGAGAGAATCGTGATCGCCTCGCGGCGACGGCGCGGGCCCGTCGACGGCATGAGCTCCGCGAGTAGATCGAGATAGCGGCGCGTCCCGACCGCGAATTCCTGTTGGAGTGCCGCGCCGTGACGGACGGCGTCGGTGCCGAGCGTCGCCATGGGGCAGGAGAGGCCCGGCCGGTCGCGGGTCTCGCGCGCGAGATAGCGGTCGACGTAGTGCTCGAGCGCCTTGCGCCGGCCGCGCGGGCCCGCCTTCGCGACTTTGCTCTGCAGCCGCTCGATCGCCGCGGCAAAAGCCGCATCGAAGGCCGCCGCGGCCAGCTCCTCCTTGGACTGGAAGTGGTTGTAGAAGCCGCCATGGGTCAGGCCGGCCTCCTTCATGAGGTCGGCGACGGCGATGCCGTCGACGCCTTTCTCGCGGAAGAGGCGCGCGGCCGCGGCGAGCACCCGGGCCCGATTGGCCTCCGACTCCTCTTTGCTGATGCGCATGGCAGCCCTTCCGGATGCGCGGCCTCGAACTGATGATGATCTATATCATCATTCTATGATGATGGCTATCATCATTGTGTCGGTATCGGGTCGAAGGGGTCGCCATGCTCGCCAATCTCGTCGCCAAGCGTCTCGCCCGCTCGAACATCCACTATGGCTGGGTGGTGGCCGCGGTCTCGTTCCTCACCATGCTCGCGACCTCGGGCGCGGTGGGGCTGCCGGGCGCCTTGATCCTGCCGCTCGCCAAGGAGTTCAACTGGGACGTCGCGGGCATCTCGAGCGCGCTCGCGGTGCGGCTCGTCCTGTTCGGCCTCATGGGCCCGTTCGCCGCGGCGCTCATCGAGCGCTACGGCATCCGGAACGTCATCCTGACGGCGCTCGCGCTCATCGTCACGGGCCTGCTGGGCGCCACCGTCATGACCCAGCTCTGGCAACTGGTGTTCCTTTGGGGGATCGTGGTCGGCATCGGCACCGGGCTCACGGCGCTGGTGATCGGCGCCATCGTTTCGAGCCGCTGGTTCACCCGGCATCGCGGCCTGGTGCTGGGCCTGATGACCGCGAGCGCCTCCACGGGCCAGCTCGTCTTCCTGCCGCTCGCGGCTTGGCTGGTCCAGCATGTGAGCTGGCGGACGGCGCTGGTGCCGTCGATCGCCGGGCTCGGTTTCGTCGCGATTCTCGTGCTCCTCTTCATGCGCGACCGGCCCGCCGATGTCGGGCTCCTGCCCTATGGCGAGACGGAGGCGACCGCCGCCACCGCGCCGGCGAAGCCCGCGCTCGCCGTCGCCCTCGGCGCTTTCCGCGAGGGCTCGCGCTCCCAGACCTTCTGGATCCTGGCTGCCACGTTCTTCATCTGCGGCCTCAGCACCAACGGGCTGGTCCAGACGCATTTCATCTCACTCTGTGCGGATTTCGGCATGCCGCAGGTGGCGGCCGCCTCGGCGCTCGCCATGATGGGGGCCTTCGATATCGTCGGCACGATCCTCTCGGGCTGGCTCTCCGATCGGTTCGACAATCGCTGGCTCCTGTTCTGGTACTACGGGCTGCGCGGTCTCTCACTGATCTACCTGCCGTCCTCGACCTTCACGATCTATGGCTTGAGCCTGTTCGCGATGTTCTACGGCCTCGACTGGATCGCGACGGTGCCGCCAACCGTGAAGCTCGCCGCCGCCACCTTCGGCCGCGAAAAGGCGGGGCTCATGTTTGGCTGGGTGTTCGCGGCCCATCAGGTGGGCGCGGCGGTCGCCGCCTTCGGCGCCGGCTTCACCCGCTCGGAGCTCTCGACCTATTTGCCGGCGTTCTACACAGCCGGGACGGCGTGCCTGGTGGCGGCTCTCCTCGCCATCTCGATCCGGAAGGCCGGCGAGCCCGGCACGCCGCGCCCCCAGCCTGTGGCGGCCTAAGGCAATTCCGGGGCCCGGGACCGGCAGGAAGTGCCGGTCGAGGCCTGGGCAGATAAACCTAAACGATTGAAAACACTACCGGATACGCTGGCACCGGGCTTGCTTAGGGAAGCCCGGAGGTTCCTTCGTGTCCGATCTCGAATCCGCCTATATCCCGTATCTGAACGGCCAGTACACCCAGCCGGCGCCCGATGATGGCAAGCCGCACCTCTGGGCGCAGAAGGGATTCCAGTTCCACGACCTCCTGGACGCGATCAACCCCCTGCAGCATCTGCCTGTGATCTCCACGGTCTATCGCTGGATCACCGGCGACACCATCGGCAACCTCCCACGGATCGTGGGCGATGCTCTCTATGGCGGCATCCCCGGCTTCGTGTCCGGTCTCTTCGGCGTGCTGGTCAAGGAAGAGACCGGCAAGGACGTGGGCGAGCACGTGGTCGCGACGCTCTTCGGCGACTCGAGCTCGCCGCCCAAGCGGACGATCCCGGCGCAAAACGCCAACCAGCCCGAGCTCACCACCGAGCAGGCGGCGGCCCTCACGCACGCGACCATCGATACCGCCGCGCTCTCGCCGGTGCCGACCGTCGCCGCGACGTCTCCGGCGGCGACCACGGCGGCTACGCAAGCCAGCAACGCAACGCCCGCCGCCCCGGCCGCCGCAACACCGGTAACCCCGCCCACTCCCGCGGTCGCGAGCGCCCCCGTCCTGCCCGATCATCCGCCGATCCCCCTCGCGCGCGGCATGGGCATGAGCGTCGCCGCGCAAGCTCCGGCGCCCGCCGTGACGACATCGAAGGACAGCCCCGCCAACGCGTTCCTCACCCAGGCCGCCGAGCGCCAGCGTCAGCTCCTCGGCAGCGCCGCGACGACGCCTTCGGGCGGCCGCGTGTTGAGCGCGCGGGGCGTGCCACTGCAACTCCCGCCGGGCGCGCTCGCGCAGATGTCGCGCCCGTCGATGACGGTGCTTCCTGCGGTGGCACCCGCCGCCGGCGCTCCCCCCACGAGCGGACCCGTCGATATCTCTCAGAAGATGATGGACGCCCTCGACAAGTACATGGCGATTCAGAAGCAGGCCACAGCCGCGCGCGGGACCCAAATCGACACCAGCGTCAGCCCGTAGCCCTCGTGTGACACAGACCGCCCTCCGCGCTATACCGGCTCGGATGGACCTGGTCGTGGACGGCGACGGCTGCGCGGCGTGGGGCGCCAACGTATTCCGCGCGGCGCTGGGGCGTGCGGGGATCTCGCGCCGGAAGCGCGAGGGCGACCACGCGACACCTCAGGGCGAATTCTTGCTCCGCGAAGTGCTCTACCGACCCGACCGGGTCGCGATCCCGCGCACGCGCCTGCCGTTCCGCGCCCTCAAACCCGAGGACGGCTGGTGCGACGCCGCCGAGGATCCCCGATACAACCGCCGTGTCCGGCTGCCGTATCCCGCGAGCGCCGAGCGGCTCTGGCGCGAGGACCACGTCTACGACCTGCTGGTGCCGCTCGGCTACAACGACGATCCCGTGGTGCCCGGCCTCGGTAGCGCGATCTTCCTCCACGTGGCGCGGCCCCACTACGCCGGCACCGAAGGCTGCGTCGCGCTCTCGCTCGAGGACCTGCTCAACGTGCTCGAGGAAGCCGACGCCGCCTCACGCGTGGTGGTGCGGGATTGATATGGTGCATCCTTCGACGCGCTCCCTACGGTCGCTTGCTCAGGATGAGGGGGATCTGGTTGTGCGGGAAAGAAAGCACCTCATCCTGAGCAAGCGCAGCGCGTCGAAGGACGTGCGGTGGATCGTGCTCGGCGCGCTGACCGGATTGATCATCCTCATGAGTGCGACCGTCGCGCGGGCCGAGGGGGAGTACGGCCCGGCCCACGCTGCTCAGGCCGTCAGCAAAATGCGGCTCGGCTGCATGATCGTGATCAACTGTCCGATCGACCATGCGGCTTATGAGACCATGCGGCGCGCGGTTGACGGCGACCGCGCCGCGCAGGTCGAGCTCGCGAAACGCCTCGATCACGGCAACGGACTCCCGCGCGACATCCAGGCAGCGACGGGCTGGTACGGGCGCGCGGCGGAGCAGGGCGACGTGCCCTCGGCGCTCGAGCTCAATCACCGGCGGCACCGGGGACAGGCGATCGAGGCCGACGAGACCAAGATCGCGGCCGCGATGCGCGCCGCGTCGGAGGCCGGCAATACCGACGCCATGCGCGCGCTCGCGGACATGATGCTCTACGGCCGCGGCGGACCACGCAATCCGACGGAGGCGCTGGCGCTGCTGCACCACGCATCGGAGAAAGGCTCGACCCTCGCCGAGCTCGATCTCGGACTGCTCTATCTGCAGGGCGCGCCGGGCGTGCAGCAGAACATCCCCGAGGCCTTCCGCTGGATCGTTGCCTCCGCCAAGCACGGCAATCTCGAGTCGATGGAGCAGCTGGGCTCGCTTTATCTGCACACGGAGGATCGAGCCTCGCGCGATCCCGCCGAGGCCTATCGCTGGCTGGTGCGTGCGTCGCTGCTGGATGCACCGCGCTCGCAGGAGGCGCTGAGCATGCTCCTCGCCGACGGCGCCATCGTGAATGGCCGCACCGTGATCGCGTCCGATCCGATCCAGGCGGATATGTGGTTCCGCATCGCCGCCCGCTCGCCGTTCCACGATAATCCCAGCATCCGGCACAGCATCGAGACGAACATGACCTCCGCCCAGCTCGAGCAGGCGAAGAAGCTCGCCGCCGACTGGCATCCGCGGCCGCTCGCGGAGGTGCTGGCAATGACCATCGACCCGCAGCCGGTCAAGGGGGCAAAGCGCCCCTGGCCGCCGGGCTTGCTGGGCGCGGCGCTGCAGCAATTCCAGGATGGCGCGGACAATCCGGAGCCGTGGCAACGGCTGCCGGATTTCGACAAGCCGGAGGAGGTGGCGGCCGGCATCACGGCGATCGCCGGGCACTGCGAGCAGAAGGGGCTCGACCGCTGCGCAAGCTTTTGCCGGGGCCAGCTCGCCGAACTCGCGCCGCCGGAGAAGCCCGGCGGCCTCAGCGTCGACGAGATCGCCGATCGCCTGCGCAAGAACCCCGGCCTGTCGCCGGTCGCCCTGATGCGCAAGACGCCACCGACTGCCGACGAAGAGATGCACGGCTGGACCCTCTGCGCGAGCCGCGTCGCCGATCACTAGACCTTCAGGCAGCCGGCGGTTTCGGCCGCTCCCCAAAGATCGCGGTGCCCACGCGCACGTGCGTGGCGCCCAGGCGGATCGCGATCTCGTAGTCGGCGCTCATGCCCATGCTGAGCTCGGGCAAGCCGTGGCGGCGCGCCATCTCGCGCAGGAGCGCGAAATGCGGCGAGGGCTCCTGGTCGAGGGGCGGGATGCACATGAGGCCCTCGACGGGAAGCCGCCAGTGCTCGCGGCACTCTTTGATGAAGGCGTCCGCCGCCGCCGGCAGCACGCCCGCCTTCTGCGCCTCCTCGCCGGTGTTGACCTGGACGAAGCAGCGCGGCCGCCGGCCGGCGCGCTCCATCTCGCGGGCAAGCGCCTCGGCGAGCTTCGGGCGATCGACGCTCTCGATGACGTCGAAGAGCGCCACCGCGTCCTTCACCTTGTTGGATTGCAGCGGCCCGATCAGGTGCAGCACCAGATCGGGATGCGCCGCCTTGAGCGCGGGGTATTTCCCCTGCGCCTCCTGGACGCGGTTCTCGCCGAAGACGCGCTGGCCCGCTCGCATCGCGGTCGAGACGGCGGCGGCGTCATGGGTCTTGCTGACCGCAACCAGCGTGATCCCCGCGGGATCGCGGCCGACGGCGCGCGCAGCCGCCGCGATACGGCCGCTGACGCCGGCCAGGCGATCCGCCAGGCCCGCTTGCAAATCAAGGGTTTGTCCAGTCATTTCGTGACCTTGGCGGCGGCGAAGGATGCCGTCAAGCCTACTCGCGCGAGCGCGGGCGCGCTCCGCAAGAATCCGCAAGAACTAGCGGAATTTCGCGATGCACCGGTGTAGGATGCGGCCCCTCGGAGGGGGACACCAGGGGGCGTCGTGGGAGGTGGGAGTAGGCCAATGTCGATTCGGATCGTAGGGTGCGTGGTCGCTGTTGCGGCGGCGCTGTCGCTGGCGGGTTGCGGGATGTTCGGCGGCAAATCGGGAAGCGGCGACACGGAAACCGCCACCACCACCAACAATCCCTACCATACGGATCCCGGCAAGATGGATCCGCGCGATTTCAATCCGAGAATCCAGAGCGACAACGACACCTCGAGCTTCACGCTGATGTCGACGCTGTTCGGGGCCGGCGGCGACAAGAACGCCGGCGGCGGTGCGGCCGGCGTCGGGGTCAACAGCTTCCTCTGGCGCGCCTCCCTCGACACCGTGAGCTTCATGCCGTTGGTCTCGGCCGATCCCTTCGGCGGCGTCATCATCACCGATTGGTACAGCCCGCCCGACACACCCGACGAGCGCTTCAAGGTGAACGTGTTCATACTCGGCCGCGACCTGCGCGCCGACGGCGTGCGCACCAGCGTCTTCCACCAGAGGAAGGACTCGGTGGGCCAGTGGGCGGAGGCCGCGGTCGACGCCAACACGGCGACCGACCTGGAGAACGCCATACTGACGCGCGCGCGGCAGATCCGCTTGAGCGCCGTCGCCAACCAGCAGTAAGACCGTCGCCATCGCGGGATTGACACCGGGAGCACGAGACCGCGCGATGGCGCGCTACAACGCTCAAGAAACCGAAGAGACGTGGCAGCGGATTTGGCGGGAGCGGCGCAGCTTCGAGGTCGCGACCGATCCCACCAAGCCGAAATACTACGTCCTCGAGATGTTTCCCTATCCCTCGGGGAAACTCCACGTTGGCCACGTCCGCAACTACACGATGGGCGACGTGGTGGCGCGCTACAAGCGCGCCCAGGGCTTCAACGTGCTGCATCCCATGGGCTGGGACGCCTTCGGCCTCCCCGCGGAGAACGCCGCCATCGCCGGCAAGGTGCATCCGAAGACGTGGACCTACGAGAACATCGCCGCCATGCGCGCGCAGCTCCAGCGCATGGGTGTGAGCTACGACTGGCGCCGCGAGGTCGCGACCTGTCATCCCGGCTATTACAAGCACGAGCAGAAGATGTTCCTCGACTTCCTGAAGGCGGGCCTCGCCTACCGGAAGGAGTCCTGGGTCAATTGGGACCCCGAGGAGAACACCGTGCTCGCGAACGAGCAGGTGATCGACGGCCGGGGCTGGCGCTCGGGCGCGCTCGTCGAGAAGCGCCTGCTCGCGCAATGGAACCTGCGTATCACCACCTATTCCGACGAT
>DATEGF010000393.1:0-21135 GCA_035280245.1 Allostellaceae bacterium | reverse complement strand
GGTCCACGTCACGCACCGCCCAGAACTCCTCGTGATACCGCCGCCGCAGCACCAGCTCCTTCACCCGGTCCTCGGGACGACGGTAGATCCGATACGCCTTCGACAGACCTCGCGCCGAGATCATCTCCTCAGACGACATCGGCGAACTCGCCGCGCACGAACAGGAACCAGGTACGCCCGGCCCAGGCGAAAACCCACGCGAGCGCCGTGTAGAGCGCGAGCGCCGGCCAGTTCGGCCACTCGCCCAGGAACAATGTCGCGCGCATGGACTCGACGATGAAAGTCAAGGGATTGAGATAGAGCAGGCTGCGCAGGGGCTCGGCGACCGTTGAGAGCGGAAAAAAGATCGGTGTGAGAAACATCGTCACCGGCGCCAGGACAAGGACGGCGTGGCGGAAGTCACGAACGAAGACACCGACCGCCGAGAGAAACCAGGTGAATCCGATGGCGACCAGCGCGAGCGGGAGTACCAGCACTGGTGCTGCCAACGCCGAGAGCGGTGGCAGGCCGTCGATCGCGAGATAGAAGGCGAGCAGGATCGCGCTGCCGACCACGACGCGGAACAACGCGCCGCCGACCACGACCCACGCCAGGATCTCCAGCGGGAACAGCACCTTCTTTACGTAGGAAATTTGCTCCGCGAGAAGCGCCGGCGCACGCATCAGGCATTCCAGGACGAAGTCGAACAGGATGAGGCCGGAGAAGTACAACAGCGACACCTGCAGCGTGCTGCCTTCGAGGCCCGGCCAACGCAACTTGAGGAGGACGCCGAACACGAAGGTATAGAGCCCCAGCATGAAGAGCGGCAGGATGCCGGCCCACACCTTGCCGAGCAGCGAGCCGCGAAACCGGGCCTCGATCTCGCGGACGGTGAGGCGCGCGACCAGCTGGCGGTAATGCCAGGCACAGCCGAACACCGCCAACGGGCCCCGCCCCTCGTATTGCCCCCTGGGCACCATCATGGGGCGTCGTCTCGCGCCACCGCCGCGTATACGCGCCGCACGCCGATTCCTCGCTCGATCAAGAGTGCAACCCTCTGGTCCCAGAAATACCTGAAATCCCTGTCAAGAAAGCCCGTTCGAATCGTTCCTGGCTCAAGCTCTCAGTGGGCAAGGGGTTGGTCAAGCCCAGGGAAATGTAGAATAATGCACTCGAGATACCCAGGACAAAGGACCACACCTTTGATCGTCCGCGCTCGCGCGCCCTTGCGCCTCGGCTTGGCCGGAGGCGGTACCGATCTGTCGCCGTTCTGTGACCTCCATGGCGGATGCGTCCTCAACGCCACCATCGACCTCTATGCCTATGCCCACATCGAGACGACCCGCGACCACGGGCTGCGCTTCTCGGCCCGCGACACGCAGGCGGAATTCTCGACCTCGGCGGCATCCGCGGTGGAGCTCGGCGGCCCGCTCGCGCTGCACAAGGCCGTTTACAATCGCATCGTGCGCGAGTTCCGCGGAGGCCGGCCTCTGCCGATGCACCTGATGACCCACTGCGATGCGCCGCCAGGCTCCGGTCTCGGCTCGTCCTCGACCTTGGTGGTCGCGATGATCAAGGCGTTCGTCGAGTGGCTGCACCTGCCGCTCGGCGAGTACGACGTGGCGCGCCTCGCTTTCGAGATCGAGCGACGCGACGTGGGCCTGAGCGGCGGCCGGCAAGACCAATACGCCGCCACGTTCGGCGGCTTCAACTTCATGGAGTTCTACGCGGACGACCGCGTGATCGTGAATCCGCTCCGCATCAAAAATTGGATCCAGTCGGAGCTCGAGAGCTCGATCGTGCTCTACTCGACCGGCGTGTCGCGCAACTCCGCGGCGATCATCGACGAGCAGACCCGGAACATGAGCGAGCCCGGCAGCGGCTCCATCGACGCCTTGAAGCGGCTCAAGGACGACGCCATCGCGATCAAGGAAGCCATCCTCAAGGGCGATTTCGCACGATTGGTCGAGCGGATCCGAGACTCCTGGGAGGCGAAGAAGCTGACCGCCCACGGCATCAGCACGCCCGAGATCGAGGACCTGTTCCGGCGTGCGATGGGCGCAGGCGCGCTCGCCGGCAAGGTCTCGGGCGCTGGCGGCGGCGGGTTCGTCATCTTCTTCGTCGACCCGAGCCGGCGCATGGACGTCGTCCGTGCGCTCGACGCGGCCGCCGGCGAGGTCCGCCCCTGCCACTTCACCAATCGCGGCACCGAGGGATGGCGCCTCGATTGACTATCGATCCGGGGCGCTGATGGAGGCGGTGGTGCTCGCGGGCGGCCTCGGAACGCGCTTGCGCGAGCGTGTCCCCGACACCCCGAAGGCGATGGCGCCAGTCGCGGGCCGGCCCTTTCTGGCGTGGCTGCTGGACCACCTCGCCGAGGCCGGCGTCCGCCGGGTGATTCTGTCGGTGGGATATCTCGGCGAGGCGATCCGGAGTTTTTTCGGGAAGCGGTACGGAACGCTCGAGCTTGCCTATGCCATCGAGACGAGCCCGCTCGGCACCGGCGGCGGGCTGCGGAATGCGCTGAGGATCGCGTCCCCGAGCGACGAGCCGATCTGGACGCTGAACGGCGATTCGATCGTGCGCATGGACTATCCGGGGATGTGGTCGGCACACCGCATCCGCGCCGGAAATTCCCGCGCAGTCACCCTGGCGATCACTGCCGCGCCCGATGCCTCGAGGTACGGCGCCGTGGAGATTCGGGAGGGACGGATTGTCGGATTCAATCCAGCCGGCACCGAGAGGGAGGCCTTGATCAACGCCGGGGTCTATCTCTTTCATCGCCGGGTCCTCGAGGGTTGGTCCCTGCCAGCCGCCTTCTCCCTTGAGGCCGACTTCCTCGCGAGGCTGGCGGATCGGCTGGAGATCCACGCGTTTCAGACCGAGGGCTGGTTCATCGACATCGGCGTACCGACCGACTACGAGCGCGCGCAAGCCGAGCTGCCGGCGGCGCTGTCGCGTCGCCGCCCTGGCACCGGCGAGACGTGCTGAACACCCAAACCCAAAGCGGCGACGCAACGCCGAACTTGTTACAGAGGCGATTTTCCGAGAATAATCCGAAGCCATGACGACGAGGCGGGGCGCTCCGGACTTGGCGATGCGTAATCGGCTGCTCTCCCAGCGGCCGCCGATACTCCTCGCGAACACCATGCTGCGCCACATGTTCCGCGAGGTGCTCGGGGCGATTTCGGTCGTGGGCCTGGTCCTCGCGGTCCTGACGCTGCTCGGGATCACGCCGCGATTGTTCTTCCTGTTGGCGGAAGGGGCGATCCCACTGGGAAAGTTCCTGGTCGCGCTCGCCGTGCTCATGCCGGCGCAGCTCTACAATTTCGTCCCCTTCGCCGTGACTATCGCGGTGATGAATTCCTATGTGCGCTACAGCCTCCATCACGAGATCGTCTCGCTGCGGATGGTGGGGCTCTCCGATCTCAAGCTGGCCATGCCGGCCGTAATCGCGGCGGTGGTCGCCACCGCGTTCACCATGTCGATGTCGATCTATTTCGTTCCCATATCGATCCGCACCTTCGAGGACATCGTCTACACCGCCAATTTCGATCTCTCGCTCGCGCTCCTGGACGAGGGTTACGTCCAGCAGGTCACGCCGGATCTCTCGATCTCGTTCCGCCATCGCCCCAGCGCCCGTCGGCTCGAGGGCGTCACCATCCTGGACGGCCGCAAGCCTGACTCCTTTACCTACATTCTTGCCGACCGAGCCGAGCTTCTCGCGCCCAAGGACGGCGGCGGAGACCGGGTGCTCGTGCTCGAGAACGGCAGCTATCAGGTCCGCAGCGCCGCCGACCCAGACTCGAAGCCGATCGAATTCGCCGAGCTCATTCTGCCGCTTTCGGAATCGCCCGACGGCGCGCCCAGGTCCCGCGACTGGCGCGGAACCTACGAGCAGCCCATCGGTCGGCTGCTCGACCCGCCGCCGGACGTGCGGGCGGACCCGAGCGCCTATGCCTTCTGGCTCGTCGAGGGGCATAAGCGCATCATTTTGCCTTTGTTGTGCTTGAGCTACGCTCTGTTCACCGCGGGAGGCCTGCTCCGCGGGCGCTATCAGCGTCAGCGCACGTTGCTGCGCGCCGCAGCCATCGGTGCGAGCGTCGCACTATGGCATTGGTTCCTGATCGCGATCCACGCGACGCTGGTGAGCGAGCCCGCGCTGATATCGGGTTACTACCTCGCGGCCGCCGTCCCCGGGGCGATCGGTTTCGTGCTGCTCACGTCGGCGGATCATCGCGCGCGTCGGGCGGCGCGCCGTCTCGTCGGTCGGCTCGCCGCTAACGGCCCGAGCGAGATGCGGGCGGATTGATCGAGGCAGGATCAGCCCGCGCGGCCTGCTTGGGCGTGCGCACGAAGGCGGAGCGCCGGCCCAGAAACGCCTCGAAGCTGCCTTGCAGATTTCTGAGCGCGAGCTGATGGGACACCCAGATCACCTGAGGTAGCCTCGAGGCCTCGACCAGCATGCTGGCGGCGCGCGCCGTGCTCTGGCCGAGCAAGAGCATCATGGCCATGCCGCTCGGTCCCAGCACCAACGCAAGGGCGAGCAGGGCTCCGCCGAGCGGCGTCAAGCCCTGACCCAGGACCAGATCGATGGCGGCGGCGATCACGGCTGCGAGAATCACCGGGCCCACGACGCAGCCGCCCAGATGGAACGTGGCCGCGATCTTCCGCCTGAGATCCAGGCTTGAGCGCCAGATCACCGGCAATAGCTTGCGCGCGCCCTGCGCGAAGCCCTTGACCCAGCGGTACTGCTGCCCCTCCCAGGCGTCGAAACCGCTCGGAAGCTCGCCGGGCACCGTCACGGTCACGAGGTACCGAGCGCGCCAGCCCTTGGCCTGCGCGCGAAAACTGAGGTCGAGGTCCTCGGCCAGCGTATCGCCCTGCCAGCCGCCGGCATCCTCGATTGCCGCCCGCCGCCAGATCCCGCAGGTGCCGTTGAACGGGAGCAGCAGGCCGAGCCAGCTGCGCGTCGCCTGCTCGACGGCGAAATGACCATCGAGCATGCGCTGCTGGACCGCGGTCAGGGAGTTCTCGCCCGCATTGGTGAAATCGCAGCGCGCCTGGACCAGCGCGAGGCGGGGATCGAGCAGCATCGGGCGCATGCACGCGCGCAGGAAATCCGGCCGAGGGAGATAGTCCGCGTCCAGAATCGCGATGAACGCGTGCTTCGACTGCGCCATACCCGCCGCCAGCGCGCCGGCCTTGAAGCCCGTACGGACCGTCCGGTGCAGCAGAACCGCATCGATCCCCGACCGCGTCAGCGCCTCGGTCGCCTCCTGCGCCTCGGCCGCGCTGTCGTCGGTGCTGTCGTCGAGTATCTGCACATGCAGCTTGGCCGGCGGCCAGTCGAGATGACCAATAGCCTCGGCGATGCGCCGGACCAGCACGCCTTCGTTGAAGCTTGGGATCTGCACCAGCACGTCGGGCAGCTGGTCGTCGCCAGGCATAGGTATCGCCAAGAGCCGCGCTTCTTCCGCGAGCGCCGGCCCGCGGAGACGCACGTGCTGGACGAGCAGCCACGCCACCGAAGTCGCGTGAACGCACACGACCAGCAGAGCGAGGATGAAGACGTCATGGCTGATCTCGCCGACGAGATGCAGCATCACCCGGCACCACGCTTCTCAGGGTGCATCCGGTCAGCGATGGCGCACCTAGCCCTGTGGACCATCGACGGCCGCCTGGTTGCCGCGCGATATCGACTCCGGATCTCGAGCGCCACCGCCTCGTTTCGGCGTCGGCAGCCAGGTCATCACTTTGCCGAGAAGCGCATCGGGCGAACTCTTCGCGACCGCCAGCTGGGTGTAGAGGAAGATCGCGAAACCGCCGAGTTGCCTCGGCAACTCCGACCACACTCCGGCACCGCGCAGCAGGCGCTGGTTGACCAATGCCATGCCGAGCACGCCAACCACGCTCTCGGCCGCCGCGACCGCCGCCAGGGCCCACGCCCACCGGCCCACGCCGCCCGCCAGCCAGAATCGCAGCGCGGCGGCGACGCCCGTGAGCACCAAGGCCGTGCCGAAGACGCCGTTGATCAGGTGGAGTGACGCCACGAGCCTTCGCGCGGGAGAGAGGCGGCTGCGCGGGACCAGCAGCAGATATTTTCGCATGGCCTCGGCCAGCCCACCCGTCCAGCGATATTGCTGGCGCATCCACGTGGCGCGGGTGCTAGGAAGCTCGCCGGGAACCGCCACGGTCTCCAAGGTGAGCGCGGACCAACCCCTCAAGAGCGCGCGGTAGCTGATGTCGAGGTCCTCCGACAGGATATCGCTCCGCCAGCCGCCGAGGTCATCGAGGGCCGTGCGGCGCCAGACAGCGCAGCTCCCGTGGTAGATCACGAAGCTGTCGGCCCAGCAGCGCGCTGCGTCGACGGCGAAGTAGAGATCGATCAGGCGTCGCTGGGCGCGGGTCAGCGCATTGTCGTCGCCGTTGGTCGCGTCCCAGCGTGCCTGCACGAAGGCAAGCGCGGGATCGCCGATCATGGCCGGCAACGATCGGCGCAGGAAGTCGGCGGGCGGCACGAAATCGGCATCGAAGACGACGACATACTCGTCCGTCGAGCGCTCCAGCCCTGCCTGCATCGCAGCACCCTTGAAGCCGGCGCGATCCGCACGGTGCAGAAGCACGGCATCGACGCCCTTCCAGCGCAAGCTCGCGACGGCCTCGCTTGCCAGCTCGACGCAGGCGGCATCGGTGCTGTCGTCGAGGATCTGGACGTGGAGCCGATCCCGCGGCCAATCGAGGCTGCCGACCGCCTCGGCGATGCGGTGGATGACCGGGCCCTCGTTCATGGTCGGCACCTGCACGAGAACGCGCGGCACACGATCATCCGGAGGCAGTGCAAAGCCGAGCCGCGCGGTCTCTCGCGCGAGGCCCTTGGCTCGAAGTCCGACGTAGGCGAAGAAATGCCAGACCTGCGACGCGCCCAGCACGCACAGGACGGCGAGTGCCCCGAAGAGCACGGCCGAGATCAGGTATCGCAAGATCTCGAGTGCGAGCCCTTCGCCGCTCATTCTAAGAGCCCCTGCGTTCCGGCGCGCGCGGCATTTCCGGAGTCTCCGCCGCGAGTGGCGATCCCCTCTTGAAAGTCGGCGTCCAATTCGGCCCCTTGACGCCCACCATGTGGCGGAAGCTCAAGGTAACGGCCACTTGCGTGCCGACGAGGACCAGTATGCTCAGGAGAGCCTGGGGCAGATCCGACCACGGATTCTCTCGCCGCACTTGGCGCTGGCTCAACGGCAGGGCGAGCAGCGACACGGCGAATGCGATGCTGCCGGCCGCCGCGAGCGCGCACGCCCAGGGGCTAAACCCTCCGCCGAGCAGAAGCTCGAGCGTCGTGGCGACGGCGGCTACCCCAAGCAACACGCCGAAGGCCGAAAATCCGAGATAGGTGGATGCGACCAGCTTGCGCCCCACCGGCAGCGGGCTGCGCCAGATTGCCGGAAGATATTTGCGCATCGCCTGCGCGAGCCCGCCGTTCCATCGGTACTGTTGGCGCTGAAACGACGCGGGGCTGGCGGGCAACTCGCCGGGGACGGCAACGGTGAGGAGGCACCAACCGGCCCAGCCGCCCAGGAATGCCCGGTAGCTCAGGTCGATATCCTCCATGAAGATGTCGCTCTGCCAGCCTCCAAGCTGGTCGAGAGCCGAGCGGCGCCAAAGCGTGCACGTCCCATTGAAGACGACGAAATGCCCGGACCAGCTTCGCGGCGCTTGAAGGATCGCGAAGTACGCGTCCATAAGGCGTTGCTGCGCGCGTGTCAGCGCGTTCTCCCGGCCATTCGTCGCGTCCCATCTGGCCTGCGCGAAGGCGAGCCCCGGATCCGCCAGGAGCACCCGCACGCACTTGCGCAGGAAGTCCGCGGGCGGGATGAAGTCGGCATCGAAGACGGCGACGTAGTCATGACCCGTGAGCCGCAGCCCAGCCTGCAGCGCCGCCGCCTTGAAGCCTACCCGCTCGCTCCGGTGCAGCAGGACCGCGTCGAGTCCGCGTCGGCGCAACGCTTCCACCGCCTCGCGTGCCGCCGCGACCGCGCTGTCATCGGAGCTGTCGTCCAGGACCTGAATATGCAGCTTCTCCCTCGGCCAATCGAGACACCCGACGGCTTGCGTGATGCGAGCGATCACGGAGCCTTCGTTGAAGGTCGGAATCTGCACCAGGACGTCCGGCAAATCCGCATCCGACGGTAACGCGTGCGCAAGCAGCGCCGCCTCCCTCGCCAGACCCGATCGCCGCAGCCGCAAGAAGGTGATCACATGCCAGGCGAGTGCCGCGCACAGCACGCATAAGAGCACGAGCGCGACCAGCAGCGCCGCGTGATTCAATTGCCGCAGAAGCTCCAGACCCATTTTACCACTGAGATGCCAGACCGATTCAGCGGCCGCGATGATGCCCATCGGAGCGCGACAAGCCAATGGGCCACTTTATGGTGAATTATAGCATCGCTGGGGGGCTAGGATCGCGTGGCTTGGGTTCGCGGTGTTCACTTTCTTCGAAGCGACCGCTATACCCGGCAGGCCACGGCGCACCGCCGGGCAGGCTGATGGGGCGAATGACTCTGCGATGCGAGACCCTCGCGCGATTCTGATCACCGGAGCAAGCGGCGGGATCGGGGGTGCGCTCGCGCGCGCCTACGCGGGCACCGGCGTGCGCCTCGCGCTGACCGGGCGCAACGCCGAGCGCCTCGGTGTCTGCGCCGATGCCTGCCGCGCGCTGGGCGCGGAAGTCCGCGCCGAGGCACTCGACGTCGTCGATGCCCAGGCCTTCGCGTCGTGGGTCGAGGCGACCGACCGCGAATGGCCGCTCGACCTGGTGATCGCCAACGCGGGAATCACGGGTGGCCTCGCGGCCGGCAACCGGAGCGAGACGCTCGCCGATGTGCACCGGATGATGAGCATCAATTTCGGCGGCGCGTGCAACACGCTGCACCCCGTGATTCCCGCGATGCGCCAGCGTCGTCGCGGCCAGCTCGCCTTGATGAGCTCGCTGGCGGCGCTCCGCGGCCTGCCCTATTCCCCCGCCTATTGCGCCAGCAAGGCCGCGCTCAAGGCTTATGGCGAGGCGCTGCGGGCGTGGCTCCATCCCGAGGGGATCGAGGTGACCGTGGTGCTGCCGGGCTTCGTCGACACCGCGCTCGCGGGCCATGTCGCGGGACCCAAACCCTTGCAGATGACAGCGGAGCGCGCGGCGCGAATCATCCGGCGTCGCCTGCGAGCCGGACCCGCGCGGATCGCCTTCCCGATCCTGCTCCACGCTGGCATGCGCTTGCTCGCGGGCCTGCCCCCGGACCTGGTCGATCGCGTTCTGGGAGCCGTAAAGGTCGAGATCCAGTATTACGAATGACCCCGCCGATCTCGGTGACGGAGGTCGTGACGCGCCGCGACCGCCGCCGCTTCCTCGAGATTCCCGATCTCGTCTATCGCAACGATCCGAACTGGGTCGCGCCCTTGGGCAGCGAGGTGCGAAAGCTCCTCAACCGCCGGCGCAACCCCTTCTTCGATCACGGCGAGGCCTGCTCTTGGCTCGCGTGGCGCGAGGGAAAGCCGGTCGGACGGATCAGCGCACAGGTCAATCGGCTGCACCTGGAGACGCACCGCGACGCGACCGGGCATTTCGGTTTCCTCGAGGCGATCGACGATGCCGCGGTTTTCGAGGCGTTGCTCCGCACGGCCGCGGGCTGGCTCAGGGCGCGCGGGCTCGCTCGAGCGCTCGGGCCGTGCAGTCTTTCGATGAACGACGAGATCGGTGTGCTGATCTCCGGCTTCTCGCATCCGCCGGTGATCGCGACGACCCACGCGCCGCCTTACTACGCGCCGCGGTTGGAGGTGGCAGGGTATTCCAAGGCGAAGGATCTCCATGCCTTCCGCTTGGAGATCGACGAGGACCGCAACCCCGCGATCCCCGAGCTGCTGAGGCACGCCGCGCGCATCGGTCGCGACGGACGCGTGCGGGTCCGGCCGATCGATATGCGCCGGTTCGGGACCGAGATGCGCGCGGGGATCGCCGTCTATAACGACGGCTGGAGCGCGAATTGGGGCTTCGTGCCGGTCACCCCTCGCGAGGTCGAGCATCTGCTCGCCACCCTCAAACCGGTGATCGATCCGCGGGGCATCCTGCTCGGCGAGATCGACGGGCGCATCGAAGGACTGCTCGTCGCCATCCCGGATCTCAACGAGCTGATCGGCGATCTCCGCGGCCGGCTGCTCCCCTTGGGGTGGGCCAAGCTCCTGTGGCGGCTGCGCACACGGTCACCAAAGGGCGGCCGGATCATGCTCGCCGGGCTCACCAAGGCGCATCAGAATTCGGCGCTCGGCGCCGCTATGCTGGTCTGGATGTTCGCCGATATCCTCAAGGCCGCGCGCGAGCTGGGCTATCGATACGTTGAGTTCTCCTGGGTGCTGGAGGACAACACGCGCTCGATCGCGCTTTGCGAGCGCTACGGTGGGCGGCCCTACAAGACGTACCGCCTCTACCAGAAATCGCTCGTCTAGCTCGCGGTCTCGTCAGCTGTCGCGTACGGCACGCCACTCCTCCGCGATCACGGCGGCGGAGTGGCGGATCTGCTCGTCGGTGTGCATGCAGGTGAGGAACAACCGAAGGCGCGCCTGGTGCTCGTCGACCGCCGGGTACAGGATCGGCTGCACGTGGATGCCGCGGCGGAACAGCGCCTGCGTGAGCCTGATGCAGCGCATGCTGTCGCCGACGATCACGGGCACGACGGAATAGCCTTGCGCCGAGCCGATGGGCAGGCCGTGCTCGCGCGCGACGTCGAGGAAGAGCCGGCCGCGCGCACGGAGCCGCTCAACGCGCTCGGGCTCGGCACGCATCACACCGAGCGCCGCCACCGCGGCGGCGGCATCGGCGGGCGATTGGCCTACGCTGAACATGAACCCGGCCGCGCCGTAGCGGAGCGAGAACAACAGCGCCTCGCTCCCGGTGATGTAGCCGCCGCAGCTCGCGAGCGCCTTGCTCAGCGTCCCCATCCAGATATCGACATCCTCGCCTTTGAGGCCGAAATGCTCGCGGATGCCGAAGCCGCGCTTGCCCATCACGCCGAGCGAATGCGCCTCGTCCACCATCAGAAAGACCTTGTGGCGGTTGCGCAGCTCGATGAAAGCGGGCAGGTCGGGATAGTCCCCGTCCATGCTGTAGATGCCCTCGACCACGATCAGCACCCGCGCGTAGTCCCGGCGCCGTTGCTCGAGCAGGCGATCGACCGCTTTCCAGTCGTTGTGCGGAAAGGCGATCCGCCGCGCCCGCGAGAGCCTGGCGCCCACGATCACGCTGTTGTGGATCAGCTCATCGTGCAGGATCAGGTCGTTGGGCCCGAAGAGATGCGAGATGGTCGCGACGTTGGTGCCGTAGCCGCTCACGAACACCAGGCAGTCCTGCGTGCCGTAGAGATCCGCGAGTGCGCGCTCGAGCTCCCGATGAACCGGCCGCTCGCCGCCGACCATGCGGCTCCCTGACACCGAGGTGCCGTAGCGCTCCACGGCGCGCATGACCGCGGCCGTGACTTCGGGGTGACCGGAGAGACCCAGGTAATTGTAATGCGAGAAGGTGATGTACTCCCGGCCATCGATCGACGCGGTATTGCCCGCGATGCCATCGTGGACGCGGAAATAGAAATCGCTGACGCCGTACTGCTCACCGGGCGGACGCACGCTCGACAATCGCCGAATGTAGCGATAGAGCGGGTGCTGATCGAACCGGTAAAACGCCTCCGGCAAGTCCGCGTTCGGATCGGGTGACGGCTCGGGCAGGGTCGGGGCCTCGCCCTGGGCGCCGTTGGGCTCGCGTTGGTGCAGCAGCCACGTCGCGAGGTCGCGCTTTTCCTCCGGCGACAGCTTCGCCGCCATCGCCATGAAGTCGATCATTGACGCGTGCTCCCCAGACGCTGGCGCCGCACGACCGGTCCTCTAACCCTGTGATCCAAGATCCGCCCGGCTCTTGCGCACGGCACGCGCGCATCAGGGGCAATTAATGGTGGCTGGCCGACTCCGCTCATGCGACGCCTTGACAATTCATTGGACCAAATGCGTCGCGTCGCACCGGATCGACACGGCACTGCTCCCCGGGACTTGCCGCCACCTCTAACCCGGGCAGCATCGGAAAGTCCACTGGCAAGTCTTCGAGTTTCTTGCAGGCGGACGCGCGTTGAGCGCGCACGAATCCCTGCCCCATTCGGTTCGATCCCCTCGCGCCATCCCTCACACGGAACGCGTCCACCCCACCGCTGCATCCTCCTCGGGGTTCCCCGTTCGCTGCGAGCGGCACCCCCTGCGCAATGCTATTCATTGTCTCAATCCTGTCAAAACTTACTGTCGTCGGGTTGAGAGTGACATCAATGTCACGAACGCATCCTCGAGCTGGGTCCCCACGACCTGCCGGGGCTTTGGAATCAAGGTCGCGGACGGGCGCTTAACGTCATCACAAGATTGCCGTAGGCATCGGTGACGACCGAGGCGCTCGGGCCTATGACGGCTGTCGATTCGGCTTCCTCGATCAACGCCGGTCCGGCGATCGGCGTTCCGCCCGCCCGGAGGCGCGCTCGCGCAAACACAGGGACCTCGACGAAGCCGGCGCATTCCTCGAAGTAGGCCATCCGGCGCTCGATCAGCGCCTCGTCATCGCGCGAGTCGAGCTCGCCGAAACGCAGCTCCGATACGGCAGCCGGCGCGCCGACCCGCACGCGCCACGACACCCCCTCGACCGAGAGCATGTCGAGGCTCCGGCCGAACCGTCGCGCGTAGTGATCGTCGAAGGCGCGCCGCCAAGCCGCGGCGTCGCGGCGCGATTGGCTCGTCCGATCAAGCGGCACCGTCACTTCGAAGCCCTGGCCGACGTAGCGCATGTCCGCGGAGAGCTCCACGGCGATCTCGTCGTCGCCGACGCCGGCCTCGCGTAGCACCGCACGTCCGCGTGTCTCGAGCGCCGCGACGGCGTCGTCGACCGCCCGCCAGTCGAGCGCGTCGAGCCGCATGATGAGGCTCCGCGTGTACTCGACGCTGCGTGGCGCAACCAGCATGCCGATCGCGGAGGCGACACCAGCGCCGCGCGGAAAGATCACCTCGCGGACGTTGAGCAGGCGCGCGATCTCGTAAGCGTGCACCGGCCCTGCCCCGCCAAAGGCTACCATGCGATAGCGCAGCGGATCGGTGCCGGACTCCGCGATGTGGACGCGCGCCGCCGTCGCCATGTTGTTGTCGACCACGCGTGCCATCCCCGCGGCGGTCTCGGCGAGGCCGAGACCGAGCCGCTCGCCCAGGCGCTCGAGCGCCGCCGTCGCACGCGACCGATCGAGCCGCATCCGCCCACCCAGGAATCGGTCGGGTGCCAGATAGCCCCGGATCAGGTCGGCGTCCGTGACGGTCGGCTCCTCGCCGCCGCGCCCGTAGCAGGCCGGGCCGGGCACCGCGCCCGAGCTCCGCGGTCCCACCCGCATCAAGCCGAGCTCGTCGACCCCCGCGATGCTGCCTCCGCCCGCGCCGATCTCGATCAGCTCGATGGTCGATACCCTCAGCGGCAGGCCGCTGCCCTTCTTGAAGCGCTGCAAGCGGGCGGCCTCGAGCTCATGGCTGCGATGCGGCAAGCCGCCATGGATCAGGCTCACTTTGGCTGTCGTACCGCCCATGTCGAAGCCGATCACATCGTCCCAGCCCGCTTGCCGCGCGAGAAACGCCGCGCCCATGGCCCCGGCAGCGGGACCCGATTCCACCAGGGCGATCGGCTGCTCGCTCGCGGTCCGCGCCGTGGTGATGCCGCCGTCCGAGAGCATGATGAAGAGCGGCACGCCGAGCGACCGCTCGAGCTCCAGGAGATACTTGAGCGCGATCGGCGCCACATAGGCATTGGCGACGGCGGTGGAGAAGCGCTCGTACTCCCGGACTTCCGGCGCGATCTCGGCGGAGGCGCAGACGACGAGATCGGGGTGCGCGTCGGCGACGATCTGCTTCGCGCGGAGCTCGTGGGTGGGGTTGCGGTAGCTGTTGAAGAAGGCGATCGCGATCGAGCGCACGCCGCCGTCTCGGAGCGCCGCTGCCGCCTGATGCACGGCCGGCTCGTCAAGCGCCAGCACCACGCTGCCGTCTGCGCCGATCCGCTCGGGTACGGGCCTGCGCAGCCGCCGATCGACCAGCGGCGCCGGCCGCTCGAGCTGGAGATCGAAGGTGTCGTAGCGGAGCTCGTTGCCGATCTCGAGGACGTCTCGATACCCCTCCGTCGTGATCAGGCCGACGGCCGCGCCACGCCGCTCGATGAGCGCGTTGGTCACCAGCGTAGTGCCGTGCACCACACTCTCCGCGCGCGCCTCGAGCGCGCCCAGGCCCTCGACGATGGCGCGGCGCGGATCGTCAGGCGTGGTCAGCAGCTTGTTGACGCTGAGCGTACGGGTCTCGGCATCATAAAGCACGATGTCGGTGAAAGTCCCGCCGACATCGGCCCCCGCGAGATAGCGGGTCATAGACCATAGACCTCGCGCGCCGCCGTCTCGGAAATCCGGCCGGCCTCAAGATCGGCGCGTACGGCCTCGCGGTCGCGCTCGCGCGGATCGCCGAATCCACCGCCGCCGGCATACCGCACGCGCAGCCGGTCGCCGGCAGCGATCGGGCTCTTGCCCTTGAGCGGGAACCCGCTATCGCGGCCGTTCCACACGACCCGCGAGCCGGCGCCCGAAGCGCCGCCCAGCACGCCGCGGGCCGGATGGCGCACGCGCTCGACCAGGAGCGACAGCGTCGCCGACCGGTCGCCCGTGAGCTCGATCTCGACGTCCTGGCCGAGGCCGCCACGGAAGCGGCCGGCGCCCCCGGAATCGGAGGCGAGCTCTTTCCTCCAGATACGCAGCGGCGACAGTGCCTCGATGATCTCCATGGAGCCGCAGACGACGTTCGACGGGAAGCAGGTGCCGGAGAGGCCGTCGCGGCGCGCCCGCGCCCCCATGCCGCCATTGATGAAGAGGATCGCGGTGTAGCGTCGCCGATCCTCGCGATAGCCCGAGACCAGCACGCGCAAGGTTGGCGCGCTGCCGCTCTCGGCGACGATGCGCTCACCGAGCACCGGCGCCAGCGCCTCGTAGATCGCGGCGGCGAGGCAGTGACCGACGAGCTGGCGCGCATGCACCGGCGCGGGAAAACGCGGATTGAGGATCGAGCCCTCGGGCGCGCTCACGTGGATCATCCGGTAGGTGCCCTCGTTCCGAGGCGTGCCGGGATCGAGGGCGCACTTCACGGGATAGCAGGAATAGGCCTCGGTGTAGTTCATCACTGTGTTGAGGGCGCGACCGACCTCGGGCGAGGTGCCGGTGTAGTCGATGAAGAGTTCTTCGCCGCGCCTGGTGACGGCGACCTCGATGTGGACGGGCTCCTCGCCGGTGCCGTCGAGGTCAAGCGCGCTCCGATAGGCGCCCTCGGGGATCTCGGCGATCGCGGCGCGCATGGCGCGCTCGGTGCGGGCGCAAATCGCCCGCGAGATCGATCCGAGATCGTCGATGCCCTCGCGCGCGATCAGGTCCCGCAAGCCGCGGGCGGCGGTCTCGCCGGCGGCGATCTGAGCGGCGATATCGCCCAGCACCGGCTCGGGCAGCCGGACGTTGGCGCGGATCATCGCCTGCAGGTCCGCGTTCACGCGGCCCTCGATGAGATAAAGCAGCGGCGGGATGCGGATGCCCTCCTCGAAGACCTCGCGGGTATCGGCCGACCAGAGCGTGCCGCCGATATCGGCCATGTGCGCGATGCTGCCGGTCCAGGCGACGAGCCGGTCCTCGGCGAACACCGGCGCCACGATCGTGATGTCCGGCAGGTGCCCCGAGGTGAGCCAGGGATCGTTGCAGATGCCGACATCGCCCGGCCGCCATTCCCCGGCCGGCCGGATCTTGAGGAAGTGCGCGAGCGTGCGCGACAGCGTCATGTTGAAGGAGGGAATGCCGATGGTGTTCTCGGCCATCGCATTGCCCTCGGCGTCGAAGATCACGCAGGCGAAATCGTTGGACTCGCGCACGATCGGCGAAAAAGACGTGCGTCGGAGCGTCGCCGCGGACTCGTCGGCGATGGCGATGAGCCGCGTCCAGACCACCTGGAGCGCCACGGGATCGTCGATGATGCCGCGATTGCGCGGCGCAGCGAGACCGCTCTCCATGATCACCTCATGGGCGATGCTCGCCCGCAGCCAATGTTGTTTTGAAGGTTTCTCAAGTGTGGGCAAAATTGTTAACAGCGTTCACTCGGGTGTCAAGCAAAGGGAGCCCGCGGAGCACGCACGCGGGATCATGTTCTCTGGCTGCGAGCGGCCTTCGCGACCTGGGTCGCGCCCCAGGTCCGGGCACAGTCTCTCGCTCGGTCTGGATCGACGCCTTGCGGATCACTGCAGCGGCGGCAGGTGCGCGATTTGTGAGCCGACCTCGTAATAGCCTTCCCTGACCGCGCGAAAGGGCGCGTTCCGCGGTGCTGTCACCGGCAGGAACATCTCGTCGAGCGTGACGTCTCCGGCGATATGCCGGGCGAACTCGCGGCCGAAGACCGTGCCGGGCGCGATGCCTCGGCCGTTGAAGCCGGTGAGCGCGATCATGTTCTCCGCGAGCGCATGGAGGCGCGGCAGGTGGTCGTTGGTCATGCCGATCCGCCCGTACCACTCGTGCTCGAAAGCGACCTCGCCGAGCTGCGGGAAGAGCCAGCGCATGTGGCGCAGCGCCCAGGCGCGATGGATCGCGGTGCCGGTGCCGCGGAGCGCGCCGGCACTGCCGACGATGAGCCGGCCGGCGTCGTCGGTGCGGAAAGCGCCAAGCACGGTGCGGGTATCGAAGGCCCCTTGGCCCTCCGGCAGGATCGTGCGCCGAACATTGTCGCTGAGCGGTGCCGTCGCAACGTGGAAGAAGGGCAGCACGACCTGCCCGCCGCGCAGCTCCGGCATGATGCGGGTCGTGTAGGTGTCGGTCGAGAGCACCGCCCATTTGGCGCGCACGCTGCCGCCGGGTGTGGCGAGATGCCAGAGACCGCCCTCGCGGGTGATGCGCTCGACCGGACTTCCCGTGAAGACGCGAGCGCCCGCGGTGATCGCGGCACGGCCGAGGCCGCGTACATAGGCAAGCGGCTGGATCGTCCCGGCACGGAGGTCGAGGAGAGCGCAAGGATAGACCGAGGTGCCGGTCTTCGATCGGAGCGCCTCGCCTTCCAGGACGTGCACGGGGGCGCCGAGCGCCTGCCACTGCCGCGCGCGCTCCTTGATCTCCTCGGCACCCTTCGGGCCCTCGCCGCAGTGGATCGTGCCGACGCGCTTCAGCTCGCAGGCGATGCTGTATTTGTCGACGATGTCGAAGACCGTCTTCGGTGAATTGCGCAGAAGCTCCATGATCCGGCCGCCGTAGACGGGCCCGAGCGTCTCCTTGAGCACGGACGGCATCACCCAGAGGCCGGCATTGACCATCCCGCTGCTCCGCCCGGCGGCGCCGTAGCCGATCTCGACCGCCTCCAGCACGACGGCGCTGATGCCGCGCTCCGCCAAGTGCAGCGCGGTCGACAAGCCGGTGTAGCCGCCGCCGACGATCGCGACGTCGGCGACGATGTCGCCGGCTAGCCGCTCCGTCGCGGGTGGCGGCGGAGCCGTGCGCTCCCAAAGTCCGTGCGACCGTGGATCGTTCAGCATCCTTCGTGCTCCATCAGCAAGCGGCCCTGTCGTCGTGTTGTTGAGGACGGACCGTCCAATCCTCGGCCGCAATCCAATCGCAGAATGCCGCAATACTCTTCAGCCGGCGACGCGAGCGAGGCACGACAAGATAGAATCCCGGAACCTTGTCGGCCGGCAATGTGGCGAGCGCGTCCAGGCCAAAGGGCGCGACGACGAGACCCGCGCGCAGGTCTTCCAGGGCATCGAGGACCGATAACAGGCCGACTCCTGTCCCGGCGATGGTCGCGCGTCGCATCATCGCGGCGTCATGAAGCTGTATGGCGTCATGAATGGCGGTCGAGCCGACGCCGAGGTGCCGCATCACGTCGGGCCACAGCGACTTCGAGAAGACGGGATGCAGGAGCGTCACCGCGGCGAGGTCGGCCGGCGCCTGCAGCTTTCGCGCCAAAGAGGGTGCACAGCAGATGATCTTGGGGTCGTCGAGCAGTCGGGTGTGATCGAGCTTTGCCCAGTTGCCATAGCCCCATTGGATCGAGACGTCGATCTCGTCGGTCTCGAAATCGGGCAGCTCGAGCATCGTCGTCAGGCGCAGATCGATGCGCTGCTCCCGCTCCTGGAAAGTGCCCAGGCGGTCGAGCAGATAGCGCGTCGCGAAATACGGACTGACGTTGACGTTGACGCGGTCGCGCCGCGCCGTCTTCGAGACGCGCTTCACGCCCTCCAGGACCTCGTCAAAAGCCGCGTGCACGAACTGCGAGAACAGAACGCCCTGCTCGGTGAGCTTGATGCCGCGTCCGGCGCGCTCGACGAGGGCGACGCCGAGCGCCTCCTCCAGGACCTTGATCTGCTGGCTCACGGCCTGGGGTGAGACGAGCAGCTCTTCCGCGGTGCTCCGAAAGTTCATGTGGCGCGCGACGGCATGGAAGACGCGCAGCGCGTTGAGCGGAGGAAGTCGAGGCGTCCGCATCGATGATCGGGTTAGGTCCGTGTCTTGCTGCGTCAACTCTACGATGGCGGCTCCAATTCTGGCAGTGGCGACGGAGACCATGATCGCGGGCGCCTCGGTTACTTGGTCACATAGCCGCCGCGCCGGTCGCCGCGCCGCGCCTCGTCGCTGCGCTCGCTGGGCCTGCCAAAGCCGCCACCACCAGGGGCCTGCAGGATGAGCCGCCGTCCCGCCGGAACGTGCTGCCAACCCTTCGGACGCATCACCGTGCCGTCGTCGAGCGTGATTTTCCCTTGCGCGCCGTCCTGCCCGCCGTCGCGGCCTCGCGCCGCGTGGTTCACCCGATCGAACATGGCGGAGAAATCGAACTCGTGGCCCTCCCACGCCTCGATCTCGATGATCTGGCCGAGGCCGCCGCGCTGCTTTCCGTCGCCGCCGGAGTCCGGCCGCAGTTCCTTGCGCCAGATGACGATCGGGCCCGTCTGCTCGGTGGCCTCGATCGGCATCGTCTGCACGCCCGACGGGAACGCCGTCGCCGACATGCCGTCGAGCGCCGGCCGGGCGCCGCTGCCGCCGGAGTTGAACATCAGCACCTCGGCGTGCCGTCCGGTGCGGCCGGCGACCGGCCGGGCGGAGATGTGGATGTTCCAGAGCGAGCCCGCGCCCTCCGCCTGGATCTTGCCGGGGAGCGCCTTGGCGACCGCGCCCAGTACGAGGTCCGGGATCATGTGGCCGATGACGTGACGCAGCGCGACTGGCGCCGGGCGCGGCGCGTTCAAGATGCAGCCTTCGGGCGCCGAGATGGTGAACTCCTCGAGCGAGCCCCAATTGTTGGGGATGTCGGGCGCCACCACGCATTTGAGCGCGAAGCAGGCATAGGCCTTGGTGTAGATCACGGGCACGTTGATGCCAAAGGGGCTCAGCGGGTCGGTACCCGTGAAGTCGACATTGATCGAGCGCTCGCCGATCGTCACGGCAGCGGCAAGCTTGACCGGCGCGTCGTAGCCGTCGGTGACGATCGCGTTCTCCCAGGTGCCCTTCGGCAGGGTCGCGATTCGCTCCAGGCTCGCCTTGCGCGAGCGCGAGAAGATGAACTCGGCAACGGCGTCGAGCGTTGCGAGACCCGATTCCCGCATCATGTCGACGAGGCGCCGGTGTCCCACGTCGTTGCAGGCGGCGAGGGAATAGAAGTCGCCGACCACCTGATTCGGCGTCCGCACGTTGGCGCGGACCATCGCCACGAGGTCGCGGTTGACCTTGCCACGCTCGGCGAACTTCATGATGGGGATCTGGATCCCCTCCTCGTAGACCGACTTGCCGTCAGCCCCGAAGCCGCGGCCGCCGACGTCGACCACGTGTGCCGTGCAGGCAAAGAACCCGACCAGCCGTCCCTCGAGGAAGGAGGGCGAGACCATGGTGATGTCGTGGAGGTGCCCGGTTCCTTTCCAGGGATCGTTGGTGACGTAGGTGTCGCCCTCGAACATCTCCTCGCGGGGTATCTCGCGGATGAAGTGGAGGACCGCCTCGGCCATGGTGTTGACGTGGCCTGGCGTGCCCGTCACGGCCTGCGCCAGCATCCTGCCGTCCGGCGTGAACACACCGGCCGAGAGGTCGCCCGCCTCGCGCACCGATGTCGAGAAGGCCGTACGCAGCAGTGTCATCGCCTGCTCCTCGACCACGGAGATCAGGCGGTTCCACATCACCTGGAACCGGATGTCGGAGATGTCGGTCATCGCGGCGCTCCCTTGCGGACGAGGAGGATCGAGCCGTCCTGCTGGATCACGGCATCGAAGGTCGAGGTGACGACCGTGGTGGTCTCGCGCTCGATGATGAGCGCCGGCCCAACGACGCGTGCGCCGCCGGAGAGCCGGGTCCGGTCGTGCACGGCGTAGTCGAGCGTCATGCCGGCGGTGGGATCGAAGACCTTGCGAGCGCCACTCGCGCTGGCCGCCGCGCCCTCGTGGCGCAGGGTCTGGCGTGTGGGGGCCTCGCGCCGGTCGTGCATCTTCACCGACCACGTCACCACCAGGATCTCGAGCCCGTCGAGGCCATCGATGGCGCGGCCGAAGAAGCGCGCATAGGCCTGGCGGAACAGGTCCTCGAGCAGCCCGGCGTCCGCCGCGGTGAACCGGCGCTCCGGCAGGGTGACGGGGATCTCCCAGCCCTGGCCGGCGTAGCGCATGAAGGCGGTGATCTCCGTGAGGATCTCGCCCTCCGAGCCCTGCCGCACGAAGCTTTCCGCAGTCGCCCGGAGCTCGCCGATGAGGTCGTTGACCGCACCCGCGTCAAACTCCGAGAGCGAGACGAGCCGCGAGGCCACGGCTTCGTAGCCGAAGGGCGCCTTGAGGAAGCCGATCGCCGAGCCCACGCCGGCGCCCTCGGGCACCAGGCAGCGGTCGATGCCGAGCTTCTCGCAGAGCCGCGCGGCGTGGAGTGGCGCGGCGCCGCCGAAGGCGACCAGCAGGTTCTCGGAGACGTCCTTGCCGTTCTCGACGGCGTGGACGCGGGCGGCATTCGCCATGTTCTCGTCGACCACCTCGCAGATGCCGAAGGCGGCGGCGACCGGCGCCAGCGACAAGCGCTCGCCGACCGT
>DATEGF010000392.1:0-20014 GCA_035280245.1 Allostellaceae bacterium | reverse complement strand
CCGGGAATACTCCGCCCGACCCGGGGGTCGAGGCAACAGGAGATAGGGCCGAGCTCGTCACGCTTCCGTGCCACCGAGCAGCGACCCCGCGCGGTCGAACACGGCCACATCGACGGCGACGCCGCCGGCGAGCGTGGCAAGCGCCACCTCGCGGCAACCCTCCGCCACCCGACGCACGAGGCTGGCGTGGAGCTCGGGTGTCAGCAGCGCCACCACCTCGCCCACACTTTCAGCCGAGCGCGCGGCGGCAAGGACGGGCTCCGGCGCGTCGAGCCGCTCGAGGTCGCGGGAAAGCGCCGCGGCATCGAGCCGGCTTCGCGCGGAATGCAGGTCGAGATGGCCTTGCGCGAGTTTCACGAGCTTGCCGAGGCCCCCGGCGAGGGTGAGGCGCGGGACCGGATGTGTCCGCAGGTATTTGAGCAATGCGCCCGCGAAGTCGCCCATGTCGATGAGCGCCACCTCGGGAAGGCCGTGATGGCGCTGCACCGCCTGCTCGGAGACGCTGCCGGTCGAGCCCGCAATGTGCGTGACGCCCGCGGCACGCGCCACATCGACGCCACGATGGATCGAGTGGATCCAGGACGAGCAGGAATAGGGGATCACCACCCCGGTGGTGCCGAGGATCGAGAGGCCACCGAGAATGCCGAGCCGCGCATTCATCGTCTTGGCGGCGAGCGCCGCGCCGCCGGGGATCGAGATCGTGACTTCCGCGTCGCCGGCACCCGCCGCCTCGAGCGCCGCGCGGATCATCGCGCGGGGTGCCGGATTGATCGCGGGCTCGCCCACCGCGAGCGCGAGACCGGGGCGCGTCACCGTCCCCACACCCTCGCCCGCCCGGAAGACGATACCGCTGCCCGACGGTGCCGCGCGCACCTCGGCGATCACCAGCGCGCCGTGGGTGACGTCGGGATCGTCGCCGGCATCCTTGGTGACGCCAGCGCGCGCCCAAGCCGGGCCGGTCTCGCGAAGGGCCAGCGGGAATTCCGGGCGCTGGCCGCCTGGGAGTTGGATCGAGACCGGGTCGGGAAACGCGCCGCTCAGCAAGGCCGTGGCTGCCGCCTTTGCGGCCGCGGCGGCACAGGCGCCGGTGGTCCAGCCGCGGCGCAGCGGGCGCTCGTGTGCCTCGGACATGGCGGGATTGTAAGGAGGTGGGAGAGCGCTGACTACCGGCGGCCCGGGCCCGCGGTGTAGGCTCCGGCCATGACGGATCGGCCCTTGGATATGCCTGGACTCGAGTTCCCCGACCTTGCGCCGGGTTCGGTATGGCTCGTGGGCGCCGGGCCCGGCGATCCCGGTCTTCTCTCGCTCCTGGCGCTGCACGCACTCCGCCAGGCTGACGTTGTGGTCTACGACGCGCTGGTCGATAGGCGCGTGCTGGCGCTCGCGCGGGCGGGTGCCGAGCTCGACTACGCCGGCAAGCGCGGCGGCCAGCCCTCGCCGCAGCAGCCCGACATCAGCCTGAGACTCATCAAGCTCGCCCGCGCGGGCAAGCGCGTGCTCCGCTTGAAGGGCGGCGATCCCTTCGTCTTCGGCCGCGGGGGCGAGGAGGCGCTGGCGCTCGCCGCGGCCGGGATCCCGTTCCGCATCGTACCCGGCATCACCGCGGGGATCGGCGGCCTCGCCTATGCTGGGATTCCCACCACGCACCGCGACACCAACTCCGCCGTCACGTTCGTCACGGGCCATGCGAGCGATGGCGAGGTGCCGGACGGGCTCGACTGGGACGCACTCGCGCGCATGCCGGTGCTGGTTCTCTACATGGCGCTCAAGCACCTGGACGTGATCGCGCGGCGGCTCATGAGCGCGGGCAAGCCCGGCGACGAGCCGGTCGCGATCGTCAGCAAGGCGGCAACGCCGGACCAGCGGGTGGTGGAAACCACCCTCGCCCGAGCGGCGGCCGACGCCGAGGGCCTGGAGCCGCCCGCGGTGATCGCGATCGGTCCCGTGGTACGGCTCCGCGCCGGGCTCGACTGGATCAGCGCCGCGCAAGGCCGCCGGCTCGATCCCGATCCGCTTGGGCGCGATTCTCTCGGGCATGCGCAGGCGGGCCCGACTGCGAAGCGATCATGATGCAGCCCTCACCCCTCACCCCGACCCTCTCCCGCAAGGGGAGGGGGAGTCGAGCGTGCTTTTCCCTCTCCCCTTGCGGGAGAGGGAGGGGCCCGTCGCCGTTAGGCGATGGGAGGGTGAGGGGTGAGGGCTGTCCCTGCGGTACGCGAGACTAGCGATGTCGCCCACCTCCAAGCGAGGGTTGATCGCGCTGTTTCTCGGCCTCGCCGTGCTGCTGGGCGTGCTCGCCTATGATATCCGGGCGTTCTTCCCGAGCGGTCTTCAGGGCGAGCAGGTGGCACCGGTCTCGATCGGCGGCGCGTTCACGCTCATGGACCAGAACGGCGTCGTGCGACACCCCGAGGACTTCCGCGGCAAGCTGATGCTGATCTATTTCGGTTACACATTCTGTCCCGACGCCTGCCCGACGGCGCTCCAAGACATGAGCCACGCGATCGACCTGATGGGCGACAAGGGCACCGACGTACAGCCGATCTTCATCACCATCGATCCCGCCCGCGACACGGTCGAGCAGATGAAGCTCTACGCCTCGAACTTCCATCCGCGCCTGATCGCACTCACCGGCACGCCCGAGCAGGTCGACGAGGCCGCCAAGGCCTATCGCGTCTACTACGCGAAGGGCAAATCGACCGGCGGCGACGATTACCTGATGGACCACACGGTGTTCATCTATCTGATGGGCCGCGACGGAAAATACCTGAGCCACTTCCTGCCGGGCGCCACGGCCGAGCAGATGGCAGCGGCCATGGAGCAGCGGCTCTGACTCGCGGCCTCGTCATCGCGAGCCCGCACTCCGGCAGCGGCAAGACCACGCTGACCCTGGGATTGCTCCGCGCGCTGAAGCGGTCAGGCCATCGCGTCGTCTCGGCGAAATCGGGACCCGACTACATCGATCCCGCCTTCCACGCCGCGGCCAGCGGCGCGCCATGCCTCAACCTCGACGCCTGGGCCATGCGGCCCACGCTGCTGGACGCTTTGGTCCGGCATTTGAGCGATGCCGGCGACCTCGTCATTTGCGAGGGCGCGATGGGTTTGTTCGACGGCGTCGGCGGCACCGAGATGGGTTCGACCGCGGAGCTCGCCGCGCGCTTCGGCTGGCCGGTGGTGCTTGTGCTTGAAGCGAGCCGGCAAGGCGCGTCTATCGCGGCACTGCTCGAGGGCTTCGTGCACCATCGCGACGACGTCCAGGTCGCCGGCGTGATCTTCAATCGCATCGGCAGCGACCGGCACGGTGCGATTCTCGCCGCGGCGACGCGGGCGGTACTGCCCGAGCTCGCCATCCTTGGCTCGGTGCCGCGCGATGCCCTGCTCGCGCTGCCGCATCGCCATCTCGGCCTCGTGCAGGCGAGCGAGCACGGCAATCTCGAGACGTTTCTCGACCATGCGGCGAGCGCCTTCCACGACACGTGTGACCTCCCTGCTCTCGCGGCGCTAGCGCGGCCCGCTCGGCTTGGGCCAACGAACGAGATGGTCGCCCCGTTGCCGCCGCTCGGCCAGCGCATCGCCGTCGCACGCGATGCCGCCTTCGGCTTCGCCTATGCATCGGTTCTCGAAGGCTGGCGCGCGGCCGGGGCCGACCTCACCTTCTTCTCGCCGCTCGGCGATGAAGCACCGGCCGAGGACGCGGATGCCGTCTATCTGCCCGGCGGCTATCCTGAGCTGCACGCGGGCCGGCTCGCGGCGAGCGAGCGATTTCTCCAGGGCATGCGGACGAGCGCGGCATGTGGCGCGGTCATTTACGGAGAATGCGGCGGCTTCATGGTGCTGGGACAGGGCCTCATCGATGCCGACGACAAGCGCCACCGAATGGCCGGCCTTTTGCCGGTCGCCACCAGTTTCGCCAAGCCCGCCCTCCATTTGGGATACCGGGAGATGCGTCTTGCGGCGGCGACGCCGCTGGGGCCGGCTGGAGCCGCGTTTCGCGGCCACGAATTCCACTACGCGAGTCTGGCCGAGAGCGAGGGTCGGCCCCTATTCCAGGCCTCGGATGGCGAGGGCGCGTCCCTGGACGCCGCGGGCGCCATCCAGGGCTCGGTCATGGGATCGTTTATGCACTTGATCGACCGGGCAGAATTGAGCGCAAGGAACGGATAGCGGGCCATGGCGCGGCGGCCTATCTCTAGGGCCATGAGCGGAACAGCCCTCTCCCCCATCGGCACGGCCTCGGCCCACGAGGACCCCCGCTGGACCGCCGTCGCGACGCGCGATGCCGCCGCGGACGGCCGCTTCGTCTTTGCCGTGAAGACCACCGGCATCTACTGCCGGCCGTCCTGCGCGAGCCGCCGGCCGCAGCGCCAGAACGTGGTGTTCTACCGCGAGCCCGACTCGGCGGAAGCGGCGGGCTATCGCGCCTGCAAGCGCTGCCGGCCCAAGGACACGCGCGAGAGCGATCCCGCGCTCCAGAAGGTGCGTCGAGCATCGGCGCTCATCGACGCGGCGCTCCTCGAGGGCGAGAGCGGCCCACCCGCGCTCACGGCGCTCGCGAAAGAAGTCGCGACCAGCCCGCATCACCTGCTGCGCCTCTTCAAGAAGCATCTGGGCATCACGCCCCACGAGTACGCGGACGCTCGCCGGCTCGGGCTGGTGAAAAAGCATTTGCGCGAGGGCGATGGCGTCGCCGGCGCGCTCTACGCGGCGGGCTACGGCTCGCCCTCGCGGCTCTACGAGCGCTCGGACGCTCAGCTCGGCATGACACCGGCGACCTACCGACGTGACGGCAAGGGCGCCAGCATCGAGTACACGACCGTGCGCTCGCCGCTAGGACGCCTCTTGGTCGGCGCCACCGAGCGCGGCATCGCGGCGGTGAGTATCGGCGACGACGACGCGTTCCTCGAGCAGGCGCTCCACGCGGAGTATCCCGCGGCCGAGATCAGGCGCGGCGACGCGCGGCTCAAGCCCTGGGTCTCCGCGATCCTCGAGCACCTCGCGGGCGAGCGGCCAAACCTAGCGCTGCCGCTCGACCTGCAAGCGACCGCCTTCCAGTGGAA
Source organism: Allostellaceae bacterium (assembly GCA_035280245.1). GTDB lineage: Bacteria > Pseudomonadota > Alphaproteobacteria > ATCC43930 > CGMCC-115725 > DASZHJ01. Next base: position 14,957 of record DATEGF010000392.1, on the reverse strand, counting down.
GGTCTGGCGCGCGCTCCGGAAGATCCCCTACGGCAAGACCGCGAGCTACAGCGAGATCGCCCGGGCGATCGGCGAGCCCAAGGCCGTGCGCGCCGTCGCCAACGCCTGCGCCAACAACCGCGCGGCGATCGTCATCCCCTGCCACCGCGCCGTCCGCGCCAACGGAGACAGCGGCGGCTACCGCTGGGGCGAGGAGCGGAAGGAGAAGATTCTCGCGAAGGAGCGTGCGGTGACCACGCGCAAGGCCGTTTGAATCTCGGGGAGCGCTACTTCTCGGTCTCTACCAGCCCCTTCACGAACCAGCGCTGCATCGCGATCACCACTACGACCGGTGGGATCATGGCGAGGAAGGCGACGGCCATGATCTGGTTCCAGCGCGGGGCAACGTCGACCACGTTGACGAGGCGGGACATCACCAGGACCACCGTGTAGTAGCTCTGCTTGGTGGTGACCACCAGTGGCCAGAGATACTGGTTCCAGCCGTAGATGAACTGGATCACGAAGAGCGCCGCCATGGAGTTGCGCGCGAGCGGCAGCAGGATATGCAGGAAGAACCGGATCGGTCCGGCGCCGTCGATGCGGGCGGCCTCCGCGAGCTCCGGCGGCACCGTCATGAAGAATTGCCGGAACAGGAAGGTGCCGGTCGCCGACGCGATCAAAGGGATGATGAGGCCGGGATAGCTGTCGAGCATGCCCAGATCGGCGACCACCTTGTAGGTGGGGAGGATGCGCACCTCGACCGGCAGCATCAGGGTGACGAAGATCAGCCAGAAGCAGGTCATCCGCAGCGGAAACCGGAAATAGACGATGGCGTAGGCCGCGATAATGGAGATCGCGATTTTGCCGAGGCTGATGCCGAGCGCCACCACCAGCGTGTTGAGCAGCATCAGCGAGACCGGCGGCGCGCCGGAAAGACTCATGCCCTCGGCAAGCACGGTCGAATAATTCGTCCAGGCCTGGTCGCCGGGCGCGAGCGGCATCCGGCCCTGGAGCAGCGTCTGCAGCGGATGCGTCGATGCGATCAGCGTCACATAGAGGGGGAATGCGACCACGGCGACGCCGAGGATCAGCGTCAGATGCGCCCAGAATGAGAACCACGAGCGCTTCTCGACCATGACTGCGCCTAGTAATGCACCCGGCGCTCGACGTAGCGGAACTGCACCACGGTGAGCGCGATTACGATGACCATGAGGATCACGGACTGCGCCGCGGAGCCGCCGAGATCGAGGGCGCGGAAACTGTCGGAATAGACCTTGTAGACCATGATATCGGTCGCCATCGCAGGGCCGCCCTTGGTCACGACATCGATGATCCCAAAGGTGCCGAAGAAGGCGTAGACCACATTGACGGTCAGCAGGAAAAACGCGGTCGGCGACAAGAGCGGGAATTTGACCGCCCAGAAGCGGCGCCCGGGCCCCGCGCCGTCGAGCGCCGCCGCCTCGATCAGCGACTTCGGGATCGACTGCAGGCCCGCGAGGAAGAACACGAAGTTGTAGCTGATCTGGTTCCAGCAGGCGGCGATGATCACCAGCAACAGCGCCTGGCTGCCGTGCTGGATGTAATTCCAGGTGATGCCGATGGCGCGAAGGAAGTGGGTCACTTCGCCCACGGTCGGATCGAACATGAAGCCATAAAGCGCGCCTGCAACCGCGGGCGCCACGGCGTAGGGCCAGATCAGCAGCGTCTTGTAGAAGCCGGAGCCGCGGATGACGTGATCCGCCATCGCCGCCAGCAGGAGCGAGAGCGCCAGGCCGAAGAACGCCACCGCGAGGCTAAAGACCGCGGTCACCTCGATCGAGTGCAGATAGTTCGGGTCGCGGAACAGCCGCGCGAAATTCTCGAACCAGACGAAGCGCGTCGAGAGACCGAAGGCATCCTCGACCAGCACCGACTGCCGCAGCGCCTGGAACGCCGGCCAGATGAAAAACACGAGCGTCACCGCCAACTGCGGCGCCAGCAGCAGATAGGGTGTGAGCCTGTCGGGGAAGGTCGCGCGGGTCGGCACCCTCACCCTCCCGTCCCGCTCGTTTCGCTCGCGCGCCGGGTCCCTCGTCGATCCGCTTTGCGGCTCGACCCCACTTCGTGGGCGAGGGGCTCGCTAGCCCCTCTCCCGTGAAACGGGAGAGGGAGGGACCCGTGCCCGAAGGGCATGGGAGGGTGAGGGTGCAGCCGGGCTACTGCGGATTCGCGGCCTGGAACTGCCGCAGCAACGCGTTGCCGCGCTGGACCGCTTCGTCGAGCGCCTGTTTCGGCGTCTTCTGGCCGGCCCAGACGGCCTCGAGCTCCTCGTCCTCGACGTCGCGGATCTGCACGAAATTGCCGAGGCGGAGGCCTTTCGAATTGAGCGTCGGCGGCTTGTTGGTGAGCTGCAGCACCGCGACATCGCGGCCCGGGTTCTTCTCGTAGAAGCCCTGCTTCTTCGTGAGCTCGTAGGCCGCTAGCGTGATGGGCACGTAGCCGGTCGCCTGGTGCCAATCCGCCTGCACCTCGGGCGACGAGATGAAGGTGAAGAACTTGGCGACACCCGCGTAATGCTCCTTGGGCTTGCCCGCCATCACCCAGAGCGTGGCGCCGCCGATGATCGAGTTCTGCGGCGCGACCGCGACGTCGGGCCAATAGGGCAGCATGGAGATGCCGAAATTCACCTTGGCCTGGATGAAGCCGCCGGCGGCGCCGGAAGAGCCCATGAACATCGGGCACTCGCCGCTGGCGAATTTCGGATTGGGCTTATCCTCGCGGCCGCCGTAGACGAAGGTCTTGTCCTTCTGCCAGTCCGCGAGCTGCTGGATGTGGCGGACCTGCAGCGCGCCATTGAAGGTGAGCTCGGTGTCGAGGCCGGCGAAGCCGTTCTCCTTGGTGGCGAAGGGCTGGTTGTGCCAGGCGCTCAGGTTCTCGAGCTGGATCCAGGTCTGCCAGGAGCTGGAGAAGCCGCATTGCGAACCCGCTGCGAGCAGCTTCTTGGCATCCTCCGCCACCTCGGGCCAGGTCTTGGGTGGCACGGCGGGATCGAGGCCCGCCTTCTGGAACGCATCCTTGTTCCAGTAGAAGACCGGCGTCGAGCTGTTGAACGGCATCGAGAGCAGCTTGCCGTCCGGCGTCGAGTAATAGCCGTAGACCGGCCCCAGGAACGCCTTCGGGTCGAATTTCTCGCCGGTGTCCGCCATCAGCTGCCAGACCGGGTAGACCGCGCCCTTGGCCGCCATCATGGTGGCGGTACCGACCTCGAAGACCTGGACGATGTCGGGCTGCTGACCCGCCCGGAAGGCGGCGATCGCTTGGGTGAGCGTCTCCGTGTAGGTGCCCTTGTAGACCGGCACCACTTTGTAGGCGCTCTGCGATTTGTTGAAGTTGGCGGCGATCTCCGCGACCTTCTCGCCGAGCTGGCCGCCCATGGCGTGCCACCACTGAATCTCGACCTGCGCCTCGGCGGTACCCGTCCCCAGCAGCAGCGCCGCAGCGCCTGCGAGCCAAGCCAGTCTCATCCTCATGCTCCCCTCCTCATTGTCGGCCGCCTCGTTGTAGGGACCTTAGCGTGAAAGCTCGGTGACAGGGAGCCGCCTGGAAGCGTGGGCGCGCCGCTCAGGCGGCCGAAAGTTATCCACATGCATTTTCGTGCGCCGCCGGCCTGAATCTTGCTCCGATGTGCTTGTGCTCGACCTCCGCGTCACGCTAGGACTCAGGATAGCCATGACAACGCCATGACCGAGCCCCGCTCCCTCGCTGAAGCCTTCACTACCGAGCTCGCCTTCGCCAAGGGCGCAGTGCCGATCCGGCTTCGGGTGAGCGGGCGGGCGCAGCGCGTGGCCCTCCGGATCGACGGCCGCGGCCAAGCCGTGGAGCTGGTTCTGCCGCGCCGGACGCCGCTGGTCTCGGGCCTCAAGTTCCTGGACAAGAACCGCGATTGGGTCGAGGCGCGGCTCAAGGACCTGCCGGTCCGCGTGCCCTTCGTCGACGGCTCGGTGATCCCGATCCTCGGGACCAAGTACCGCATCCGCCACATGAAGCGCCGGCCGGGCGATCAGGGCCCGGTCTGGATCGAGGGCGACGAGATCCGGGTCACCGGTGACGCGGCCCATGTCCCGCGCCGGGTCCGGGATTTCCTGGTGGAAACAGCCCGGCGCGAGTTCGCCCGGCGCGCCCACGCCTTCGCCCAAGAGGTCGACCGGAAGGTCGGGCGCATCAGCATCCGCGACATGACGAGCCGCTGGGGCAGCTGCTCGAGCTCGGGGAGCCTCGCCTTCTCCTGGCGGCTTATCTTCGCGCCCGAGGGTGTCGTCACCTACATCGTCGCCCACGAGGTCTGCCACCTCGTGGTGATGAACCACGGCGCCAGGTTCTGGCGCCTGGTCGAGAGCCTGGTCCCTGACGCCCGCTTCCGCCAGGACTGGCTCCGCCGCCACCGCACCAGCCTCATGCGGTTCGGGTAAGCGGCTTCGTCTTTTCCGGTTTCGGAAGCGGGACGCGGCGCATCAACCGGAGCAGCACCAGGAGCGCCGGAAAGCCCGCGACCGTGGCGACCGTGAAGAACGGCACCCAGCCGACGTGATCCACGAGCCAGCCGCCCGAGGCGGAGAGCGTCGTGCGCCCCACGGCGGCGAGCGACGAGAGCAAGGCGTATTGCGTCGCCGTGAAGGAGAGATTGCACAACCGCGACAGGTAGGCGACGAAGGCCGCTGAACCCATGCCGCCCGTGACATTCTCGGCGGCGATGCTGAGCGCGAGCACGCTCATGTCGTGACCGGCGATCGCGAGTGCCGCGTACATCATCGTCGAGAGATTCTGCAGAACGCCGCAGATCAGCAGGCTCGGATAGAGCCCGAGCCGCGCGACGAGGACGCCGCCCGCGCTCAACCCCACCAACGTCATCAGCACGCCGAAGATCTTGCTGACGCTGGCAACCTCGCCCGCGGTGAATTGAAGCGCGACATAAAGCGGGTTCGCCATCACGCCGGCGAGCGCGTCGCCGAGCTTGTACAACACCACGAAGACGAGGATCTCTATCCAGAGTGGGCGAGTGACGAAATCGGCGAGCGGGTCGACGATGGCTTCGCGGAGCCATGACATGATTCCGCCCGGCTCCACTTCCGTCGTCGGCGCGGTCGGCATGTCGGGCTCTGGCGTCAGCCAAACGGTGATCATCCCGACACTCATCAACGCCGCCATCACCGCATAGGAGAATGCCCATCCGCCGAAGCTCGCCGCGTAGAGCGCGCCGGCGCCTGCCGCGATCAGCCCGAAGCGATAGCCCCATTGGGTCGCCGCGGCGCCCGCACCCTGCTCGTCCGGGGTCAAGAGCTCGATGCGATAAGCGTCGATCACGATATCCTGGCTGGCGGAGAGAAACGCCACGACCACCGCCAGCAAGGCCGTCCCCATCGCGTCGCGCGACGGCTCGGTGAAGCCGAGGGCGAAAATCGCAATGGCGAGCAAACCCTGGATCGCCAGTGCCCAGCTGCGTCGGCGCCCGAGCCGACGGGTCAGTACGGGGATCGGCACCGTGTCGATGAGTGGCGACCAGAGGAATTTGAAATTGTAGGAGACGCCGACCAGCGCGAAGAGACCGATGGCCGTGCGGCTGACGCCGGATTGCGCCAGCCAGAACGAGAGGGTTCCCAGGGTGAGCGGCAACGGCAGTCCGCTCGAGAACCCCATAAAGAAGATCGATTTCAGCCGCGGATTGGGCCCGCCGAAGATCGTGAGCTCAACGAAGCTCCAGGCACGCGCGAGCCAGCGGCCCATCGCGCGCGCGCACCGGCTCGATTACGGCTTCTTCTCGGCGTCGGCGGCGATTTGCATCTTCACGATGCGGTCGGGGTTGGTGACGGTGCCGTTGCGGGCCTGGTCGCCCTTCTTGATGGCATCGACGAATTCCATGCCCTTGGTCACCTGGCCGAAGAGCGCGTACTTGCCGTCGAGAAAGGGCGCCGGCGCGAAGCAGATGAAGAACTGACTGTCGCCGGAGTTTGGATCGTCGGTGCGCGCGAGGCCGAGCGATCCGCGCAGGAAATGCGTCTGCGTGAACTCCGCCTTCACGGTCTGGCCGGAGCCGCCGGCGCCATTGCCCTGGGGATCCCCGGTCTGGGCCATGAAGCCCGCGATCACCCGATGGAACTTGAGCCCATCGTAGAAGCCCTTCTTGGTGAGCTCCTTGATGTGCGCCACGGTCTGCGGCGCAAGGTCGGGCCGAAGCTCGATGACGACGCGCCCCGCGGGGACGTCGAGGTAGAGGGTGTTCTCGAGATCGGGTGCGGCGCTCACGGGTCCTCCTGCGGTTACGACGAGAAACAGGGCCATCAGCCCGAAAAGACGCATCGCGCGATTCATTGCATGCTCCGCCAGACCAAGGAAGGCGCGACCTTAACCGATCATATTGGGGGTGGAAAGCGACTGGCGCGGAACCGCACCAAATCAGAGCGAAGGCCTTGACGCAGGCTCAATCGAACCGCCGACATTTCGGCAATTACCGTGTTAAATCGGCTTCATGCGCGAATTCTTTAGGATGGCTTAAGTACGTGGTTGTCATGATTTGGGCGCGCTGCTTCCAAAAGGAGAAAAGGGCATGCTCCGTTTGATCAAAAAGATCGCTAAGGACTGCTCGGGTCCTACCGCGATCGAGTATGGGCTCATCGCCGCGCTGATTGCGGTGGTGACCATTGCTGGCCTGACCACGCTTGGGACCACGCTGAACAGCCGTTACAACGCAATCGCGACCGACATCGGCACGTAACGCGAGTCCTGCCTCTCGCCGCCGACGTTGGGTCGGCGGCGAGCGCCGTTTTGCAGACCAAAGAGCCCGGCGCCCGTCATCGTCGATACGACGGGTACGCCGGGCTCTCTTCTTTTGTGAGGGACGCGGCGCGCGCCGCAGAGCGGATCGACCGGGCGGCTCGATGCGCGCGGAAGACAAACTTCGCGCGGAAAAAAGAACCTCTACTTCTCCAGCCAGACCTCGGCGAGGTCCTGCTCGATATAGTGGCTGGGCGTCAGGTGCCAGCCCTTGAGTGCAGTGGAGTTCGCGACGATCCGGTTCCACCACAGGAGCGGCACCGAATAGGCCTCGGTGAGCGCGTGACGCTCGAAGTCGCGCACGATCTTCGCGCGCTGACGCGGATCGACGGTGACGGCTTGGCCGATATAGAGCGCATCGAGAAACCGATCCTGCGAGTTCGAGAAGTTCACCGGCGACAGGTCCGTGGAGACGAACTTCGTAAGCTGAAGCGTCGGGTCGTCGATGTAGTCGCCGACGAAATCGATGCCGACGTCGAAGTTCCCCTTCGTGAGGGCCGCTTCCCAGTCCTTGGTATTGAGCTTGTCCTGGGTGGCGGTGACGCCGATCGCGTGCCAGGCCTCGATCAGGTAATCGCCGCCGGGACCGTAGGGTGCGGGAATATTGCGGTTGGTGAGGGTGAACTTGAGATCGTGCACGCCGGCCTCGGCGAGAAGCCGCTTGGCTTCGGCGCGCGACGCCTCGATGTCGTGCGAGAAGCCCGGCAGCGTGGTGAGCTCCGATTCGGGCGTCGCCATCGAGAAGCCGGGCCGCATCATGCCGCCGACGAACTTGAGGAAGCTGGTGTTCTGCAAGGTCTCCGCGGCCTTCCACCGGTCGATCGCGAGCGAGAGCGCCCGCCGCACGCGCGCGTCGTTGAAGGGCGGGTGCTTGGCGTTGAACACCACCAGCAGATTGTTGATCCACGGAGTCTCCACGACCAAGACCTTGTCGCCCATGGCCTCGGTGAGCTGGTCGCGCTCGGCGGGCGTGAAGCTGCGGAACTGAGCCTGGACCTTGCCCTGCTCCATGGCCTCGACGACCTTTTGGCCGCTGAGGAAATCCGCGCGGTAGCCGTCGAGGTAGGGCTCGCCAGGCACGAAATACTTGTCGAAGCGCTTGCCCGTCCAATGATCGCCCTTGACGTGCTCGACGAAGACGAAGGCGCCGGTGCCGAGCACGTGGGTCTTCGGGAAGCTCGCATCCTCTTTGAGCTTCGCGGCGCTATAGATGCAGTTCCAGGGCGAGGCGAAGTTCGCGAGCATGGCCGCCTCCGGCCACTTCAGGTGGAACACCACGGTGCCCGCGTCCGGCGTATCGATCGAGGTGATCGCGGAATAATTCACCTGCCGCGCCGAGACGACGCCCTCGGGCGGGCGCACGATCCGCTCGTAGCTCGCCTTGACGTCGGCCGACGTCATGCGCGAGCCGTCGTGGAAGAGCACGTTGGGCCGGAGCTTGAACGTATAGGTGAGCTTGTCGGCGGAGACCGTCCACGACTCCGCCAGGTCTCCTTTCACCTGGGGGTAGTTGGCGCCGTCGAATTTCAGCAGCATTGAATAGTGCGGCGCCACCGGATGGATGAAAGCGAAGGATATATTGGCGTGGCAGTCGTAATTGCTCGGCTCCGCCTCGACCGAGAATTCTAGCGTGCCGCCGCGCTTCGGCGCTCCATCGGCCACCGCCGTGCCCGCGGCAAGGATCAGGAGAGCCGCGCTGACCGCCGACCGTCTCAGGATGGACGACGTCGGCGGAAAGGACTGGCGGTCGAACATACCCTTCATCGAACCTTACCCTCCTGCCACTTCTTGAACTGGTCGAAGAGCTCGTCCTTCTGCTGCGCGGTGAGTGCCTGACCGTTGTTGGAGCGGGTACGCTCGTCGAGGAAGCGCGTGAAGATCTCGCGCATCTGCTGCTCGTTGACCGCCACGGGCGCGCCGCCGTTGCGCTTGATCCAGCTGTCGGCCGCGCCATAGCGGCGCCAGCCCGGCAGCTCCGCCGCGAGGTTCACCTCGTTCCACTTAGGATGATGGCCTTCCTCGAGAAGCTTCGGGAACTGCGTGAAGAATGCCTCGACGAAGCTCGCGACATTGCGATTGCGCTCGGAATCGGGGATCAGGTTCGCGGCTACCATGACCGCGCCGACCGCGACCGTGTCGACGGAGCCGTCGGTCGGGACGGCGTTCGGATAGTCATCCGAGGTGAGCCGCGCCGGGATATAGGCCGAGGCGATCTCGGGCTTGAGCGGGATCGCCAGGAAATGCAGGTGATCCTGCTGGCGCACTTCGAGGAAGAGCGGCGCGGGCTTCCCCGCCACATAGGCGAGCGCGGCGATCTCGCCGGAGCGCAGCTTCTCGAGCGCCGTCGCCTGGTCGAAGTTCACCGCGCTGACCTTGATCTTGAGCAGATCGAAGAGCCGCGCCCCCGTGAAGTTGGTGCCGTCGCCCTGGAGCCCGAAGCTCACCTTCTTGCCGGCGAGGTCCTCGATGCTCTTCACGTCGGCGCGCGCGAGCAGGTGGAATTCCTCGTTGTAGAGCTTCGCGATGTAGGGGATCTGATCGACGCCCGGAGGACTGCGCTGCGCCTTGGCGAAATCGAGCACGTCCGCCTGCACGATCGCGACATCGATGCCGCGGAGCACCTTGAGGTCCATCAAGTTCTGCAGCGAGCCTTTGCCCACCATCGGGACGATGCGGCGCGTGGCGCCGTCGTCGAGCACGTTGGCGAGGTCCTCGGCGATCCGCACGTCGGTGCCGAGCACGCTCGAGGTCGCGATATAGACGAGGCCGCGATTGGCGCGGTCGACGGCCGCATCGGCCGCCGTGGCGCTGGCCGCGCCGGCGGCGAGCACGAGACCCGCGAAGGCGGCTGCGAGAAGGCGCCGGTGTTTCCAAATCCGCGATTGCATTCTGATCACCGCTCCTGGACGGCTGGCTGCGTTCTACCCAGTGCCCCTTACTCTACTCCGTCCCCTGGCCTCTTCCGCGCATCGCGATTCCTGCCGTGCCGTCAAAGGCATCGCGGGACTCGTGCCGCGCCCGTCTTCATCGCCCCGCCGCGACTCGACTACCCGCCGCCGCGCGCGAGCAGGCGCTTCAAGCGGATCTCCGCCTGCCGATCGCCCGCCGCGATCGCCTTGCGGTACCACTCCGCAGCCATCTGCGTGTCGCCGCGCGCACCGCGCACGCGCAGCAGCTGCAGCACGCCGGGGTCGTAGGTCTGGCCCACGGCCGTCGCGGCGGAGGCGCTGCCGAGCTCCGCCGCGCGCTGATAGAAGAGCCGCGCCGCCGCAACGTCGCCCGTCGCCAGCAGATCATCGCCGCGCGCGAGGAGCGCATCGGCTTGCCGTGTATCGACCGCAGGCGCCGGCGGCGCCGCGGTCGATGCCGCCGCGGTTTCCGCCGGCGCTTTCGAAGCGGGCTCGGCTGGTGCAGGCGGTGGCGGCTCGCTTGCGACCGGAGGCGGCGCGGAAATTGCTGGTGTCGGTGCCGGTGCGACGGCGGTCGGCGGCGGTGCCGGCGCGGCGGCGACAGGTGCAGGCACTGGCGGCGAAACCGAGGCAGCGGTCTCGGCCAGGGTCTGCGTTGGAGGCGCTACCGGTGCCACGGGCAACGGCGCGGGTGCCACCGCGATCGTCACCGGCGTCTGTGGTTGAGCGGGCGCCTCACCGTGGTGCCATTGCGAGAGCACGAAGAGCGTGGTCGACACGAAGAGCGCCACGCAGCCGAAGGCGACCACGAAATTGATCGGCAGCCGCCTCGATTTCGATGGATGTACGACCTGCGCGACAGGGATCGGGGCCGGCGCGGACGCGGGCGCCGCCTCAGCCTTTGCCGGCGCTGGTTTGGGCGCGGCCTGCTCGTCGTGGTCGAAGGACCAATAGGACGGGCGGAAGGTCGAGGCGGTCGCCGCACCCTTGCTGTAGAGCACGCCCGGCGCCGCAGCTGGCGCCTCGCTCGGGCGCTCCTCGCCCATCCGGCGCTTGGCGATTGAGATGACGGAGGCGGGCTCGGGCTCGGCCGGCTTCGCGGCATCGCCGCCGGTCGCCCCGCCCTTCGCCGCCAGCAAATCCGACAGCAGACTCGCCCGTTTATCGGCCGCCGCCATGACCCGATCTCGCCCGATCTATCCCGCTCATACGGGAGAGACGATGGGGTCAAAATGCTGAATACTTTGTTAAAGCCTGAGGACTTCTGCGTATTCGGCCAAGAAATGCATCGAGCTTTATTTGTCTACTTTAATAAAATGCCGTGGATTTACCCCGCCTCGGCCTCGGCGGCGCGCTGGGCTCGCTTGCGTGCGTTGGGATCGAGGAGCCGCTTGCGGAGCCGCACCGATTTCGGCGTGACTTCGACCAGCTCGTCGTCGGCGATGTAGGCGATCGCCTGCTCGAGGGTCATCTGGATCGGCGGCGTCAGGCGCACGGCCTCGTCCTTGGCGGTGGTGCGGATGTTGGTGAGCTGCTTCCCCTTGATCGGGTTCACCTCGAGGTCATTGTCGCGGGTGTGCTGGCCCACGACCATGCCCTCGTAGACCTGCGTCCCCGGTGTCACGAACATCGGCCCGCGGTCCTCGAGATTCCACAAGGCATAAGCGACGGCGGCACCGTCCGCGGTCGAGATCAGCACGCCCGTGCGCCGACCCTCGACCGGGCCCTTGTAGGGCGCGTAGCCGTGGAAGAGCCGGCTCATGATGCCGGTGCCGCGCGTGTCGGTCAGGAACTCGCCCTGATAACCGATGAGGCCGCGGGTCGGCGCCAGGAAGATGAGCCGCTGCTTGCCGCCGCCCGAGGGCCGCATCTCCCGGAGCTCGCCCTTCCGGCGCGAGATCTTGTCGACCACGATGCCGGAGAATTCCTCGTCGACGTCGATCACCACTTCCTCGATGGGCTCGAGGCGCTGGCCGGTTCCAGGCTCGGACCTGAAGAGCACGCGCGGCCGCGAGATCGCGAGCTCGAAGCCCTCGCGCCGCATGGTCTCGATGAGGACGCCGAGCTGCAGCTCGCCGCGGCCCGCGACCTCGACCGCGTCCTTCTCCTCGCTCTCCTTGATGCGGATCGCGACATTGCCCTCGGCCTCGCGCTTCAAGCGATCGACGATGAGGCGCGAGGTCACCTTGCTGCCCTCGCGGCCGGCGAGCGGGCTGTCGTTGACCGAGAAGGTCATCGCGAGGGTCGGCGGATCGATGGGATTGGCGGAGAGCGGCACCTCCACCTCGGGCGCGCAGATGGTGTCCGCGACCGTTGTGTCCGTCAGACCCGCGATCGCCACGATGTCGCCGGCCTCGGCCTCTTCGATCGGCTGCCGCTCGAGGCCGCGGAACGCCAGAAGTTTGGTGAGCCGCGCCTCTTCGATGAGGCGGCCGTCGTGACCAAGCGCCTTCAGCGGCATGTTGACGCGCGCGACGCCGCGCTCGATGCGGCCGGTGAGCACGCGGCCCAAATAGGGATCGCGCTCCAGGATGGTCGCGAGCAGCGCGAAGGGTTTCTCGCGATCGGCCCTGGGCGGCGCCACGTGGCGGAGGATGAGCTCGAAGAGCGGCGTCAGGGTCTCGCGCGGCCCTTCCGGCGCTTCGGCGGCCCAGCCGGCGCGGCCAGAGGCGTAGAGCGCCGGGAAATCGAGCTGCTCGTCGCTGGCGCCGAGGATCGCGAAGAGGTCGAACACCTCGTTCAAGACCTCGTGGGCGCGCGCGTCGGGGCGGTCGACCTTGTTGATCACCACGATCGGCTTCAGGCCGCGGGCGAGCGCCTTCGAGACCACGAACTTGGTCTGCGGCATCGGGCCCTCGGCCGCGTCCACCAGGACGAGGCAGCCGTCGACCATGCTGAGGATGCGCTCGACCTCGCCGCCGAAATCGGCGTGGCCCGGCGTATCCACGATGTTGATCCGCACGTCGTGCCAGAGCACCGAGGTGCATTTCGCGAGAATGGTGATGCCGCGCTCGCGCTCGAGGTCGTTCGAATCGAGCGCGCGCTCCGCCACCTGCTGGTTCGCGCGGAAGGCGCCGCTCTGCCGCAGCAGCTGATCCACCAGCGTGGTCTTGCCGTGATCGACGTGGGCGATGATGGCGATGTTGCGAATATCCATGGGTCGCTAATCTGCGGGCGAACGGTTAAGGCACGGCGACAGCGCGTCGGAGGCTATATGGGGTTGCGGGGTTCCGCCCAAAAGCCGGGCACTTCCACCGGCACCGGGCGCGGGGGTTATACCGGGGAAATGCCGCGGCGTCGATGGGCTTGGCGCTGGCTCATGCGCGCTTAGCCCAGCCTCGCCGCCGCCGCGAGTTCCTTGAGGGGGCGCTCCGGACGGGCGCCGATGTGCGAGATGATCTCGGCGGCGCAGAGGCTGCCGAGCCGGCCGCACACGTCGAGCGGCTTGCCGTGCGTCAATCCGAAGAGGAAGCCACTGGCGTAGAGATCGCCGGCCCCGGTGGTGTCGACGACCTTGGCGACCGGCGCCGGCGGAATCTCGTAAATGTCGGCTCCCGCAACCACCAGGGATCCCTTGGCGCTACGCGTCAGCACGACGATATCGCAATGCGCTGCTACTCCACGCGCCGCGACCTCGGGATCGCCTGCCTCGAAGAGCGAGCTCAACTCCATCTCGTTCGCGAACAGGATGTCGACGTGATCGGAGATCAGCTTGCGGAAGTCCGCGCGGTGGCGCTCGACGCAGAACGGGTCGGACAGCGAGAGGCTGACCTGACCGCCGGCGGCGTGGGCGATCTCGGCGGCCTTTCGGAGCGCCGACTTCGCGCGCGGCGGATCGAAGAGATAGCCCTCGAGGTAGAGCACCGACGCGCTCTCGATGAGCGCGCGGTCAAGGTCTTCGGGCCCGAGCTCGACGCAGGCGCCGAGATAGGTGTTCATCGTGCGCTGCGCGTCCGCCGTCACCAATACGAGGCAGCGCGCGGTCGAGGGACCCGCGGTCTTCGCCCGCATGCGATAGGTGACGCCCACCGCCGTGATGTCGTGCCGGAACACGTCGCCCAGCTGGTCGTCGCGGATGAGCCCGATATAGCCCGCGCGCCCGCCGAGCGAGGCGATTCCCGCCATGGAGTTCGCAACCGAGCCGCCCGACATCTCCACGCCGGGCCCCATCTCGGCATAGAGCCGGTCGGCCTCGGCCGCGTCGATCAGTCGCGTCGTGCCTTTGACCAGGCCTCGCCGGCTCAGGAAGGCCTCGTCGGCATGGGCGATCACGTCGACGATCGCGTTGCCGATGCCGACGACGTCGTGAGTTGCGCTGGCCATGGGCGGGATGCGGCTCTCGAAAATGAGGGGTGCTGGAGTATAAGGGCGGGCCCCGCACCGGCAAGCCTGCCGCCCCCCGCCTCATCGTCTCCGGAGCCCGATGCCATCCCTCCTCGCCACCGTCGCAAAGGCCTTTGGCGACGCCTTCGCGCCCGCGCAGCGTCGGGCGCTCCTGGGCAGCATCCTGGCGACGCTCTGCGTCTTCGTGGCGCTGCATTTCGCGGTGTCCTGGGGCGTCGAGCGGGTCCGTCCCGAGAGCCATCCCTGGCTTCTCTGGCCGCTCGAGATCCTCGGGAATTTCGCGGTCCTGGCGCTGACCTGGCTGCTGTTCCCCGCGGTCGCGACCGCGATCCTGAGCCTCTTCCTGGAGGGCGTCCTGGCGCGGCTCGAGACCCAGCATTACCCCGGGCTGCCGCCCTCCCAGGGCATGCCCCTCGGCGCGGTGCTTGCAAGCGGGGGTCGCCTCCTCGGGTTAACAATCGGTCTCAACCTGCTGGCGCTACCCATCTATCTGTTGGTTCCAGTGATAAATCCCCTTCTTTTCTACGGTGTTAACGGGTATCTTCTGGGCCGGGAGTACTTCGATTTGGTCGCGCTTCGCCGGCTTGACGGAGTCGCGGCAACGGCGCTCTGGCGTGAGCGTCGCGGGCGCTGGCTCCTCGCCGGTGTCGCGATCGCAGCGCTGCTGTCGGTGCCGATCGTCAATCTGGCAGCCCCGTTGGTGGCGGCAGCTTTCATGCTGCACCTCGTGACGGCGGCGAGCGGATTGGCCGCTTCAAGCGAGCGCGACGGATCGAGGACTTTTTCTACGGGGTGAAGCAACGATGTTCCGCAGGAAGAGACCAGAGGACGAGACACCAAAGGACGCGCCGCATGCGCTGGACAATTTGCAGCTGCCGATGAAGCCCGGCGCTGCGCGCCCGGCGCCAGTTGCCGGCG
>DATEGF010000391.1:0-12740 GCA_035280245.1 Allostellaceae bacterium | reverse complement strand
ACAAGGACATCGCGCGCTCGGTCCAGCGGCTCTACGAGGAGGCTTTCTTCAATCTGCTGCGCCGGCTGCACGCGCGCTATCGCCTGCCGAACCTGGTGCTCTCGGGCGGTTGCGCCTTCAATTCGGTTGCGAACGGCAAGGTCTATGCCGAGACGCCATTCGAGCGCTGCTACATCCAGGCGGCGGCGGGCGACGCCGGTGGCGCGCTCGGCGCGGCCTACCACGCCTGGCACGCGCTCGAAGGCGGCAAGCGCGGCTTCGTGATGCGCCACGCGAGCTGGGGGCCGGGCTTCACCGAGGCCGAGATCGAGAAGCTGGTCTCGGGTCCGCTCGAAGGCGCGGCCCAGGGCGAGATCGAGGTGCGCCGCGTCGCCGACGAGACCGCCTATTGCCGCGAGGTCGCCCAGGCGATCGCCGACGGCAGGGTGATCGGCTGGTTCCAGGGGCGGATGGAATGGGGACCGCGGGCGCTCGGCAACCGCTCGATCCTCTGCGATCCCCGCCGCGCCGACATGAAGAACATCCTCAACCTCAAGATCAAGCGGCGCGAGTCCTTCCGCCCCTTCGCGCCGGCGATCCTGCGCGAGGAGACCGCCCAGTGGTTCGAGACCGACGACGACGTGCCCTTCATGATGAAGGTATTCCAGATCCGCCCGGAGCGCCGAGCGCAGATACCGGCGGTGACGCACGTCGACGGATCGGGCCGCCTGCAGACCGTGACCGCCGACGCCAATGCCAAATACCATCGCGTGATCTCCGCTTTCCGCGAGCTCACGGGCGTGCCGATCCTCCTCAATACCTCTTTCAACGAGAACGAGCCCATCGTGTGCCAGCCCGAGGAGGCGCTCGATTGTTTCCTCAGGACCAAGATGGACGTGCTGGCGATGGGGGCGTTCATCTTGAGGCGGACGAGTTGACGGGCCCGCGAGCTTGAGCGAATCACCGGGTCAACGCGCTCTCCGAGTTCTCCACGTGACGCCCGCGTTTCCGCCGGCAATCGGAGGAATGGAGACGTTCGTCTATCAACTGTGCCGGCATTCCAAGCGCGATCTCGGCATTGATCCGTTGGTCGTGCATTTGAATTCCGAGGTATCGGAATTTCGGTGCGAGGACTACGAGGGCATAGCGGTGGTTCGGGCGCCGACCAAGCACTACCTGGACATTTGGACTTGGCCGCCGAATCTGCGTGAATACGTTGAGGGGTGCGACCTCATCCATGTCCACGATTTCCGGATGTCCGGTATCACCGTCAGTATGGCGCTCCAGCGACGCGGCCGGCCCATGGTGCTCAGCACCCATGGCGGCTTCTTCCATACAGGCCGTGGCTCGCTGTTGAAGTCTGTCTACTATCGGACGCTGTTACCGCGGGTCCTCTCGCGCTATCGAGCCATCCTGGCGAGCAGCGTCAGCGACTACGAGATGGTCGGACGGCTTCATCCGACAGTGATGCGGATCGACAATGGCATCGATTACGAGAAGTTCGCTGCGGTTCCGACGCTCATCGCCGATCCCCCTAACTTCATCTATTTCGGCCGTTTCGCGCGGAACAAACGAATGGACTGGCTCTTCCAGACCTTCAGCGCCCTTGCCGACCTCGGCGTTCCGTTTCGGCTCTTCATGACCGGACCTGAATCCGCGGAGACCAAGGGTGACCTCTTGCGTCACCTCGCAGCCACCAAAATCTCCGAACGGATCGAGCTGCAATTCGACGCCGACGATGCGCGTCTCCAGCAGCTGCTGGAGGGCGCCACGTATTTCGTGCTGGCGAGCGAATACGAAGGCTTTGGACTGGCCGCGGTCGAGGCGATGGCAGCGGCCCGCGTAGTGCTGCTCAATCGAATCGAGCCCTTTTCTACTTTCGTCGAGCTTGGGAAGAATGGATTCTTAATCGATTTCTCGAATCCGGAACAGGCTGCTACCCAGATCAGGGCTGTCATGGCACTCGATCTCGAGGCAAAACGGAATATCGCCGCACGGGCCCGTCAGCGCGCTCGCGATTTCTCTTGGACCTCGCGTGTGCTCGAATTCAAGGAGGTCTACGATGCGGTGATGGTTGCTAGCTGATTAGCGCTTTCTACTTGACGCCGTTTGCTGCAGAGATGAAGGGTGTGGGAGAAACACGTGATGCTCGCTAGCGCGTTCTCGCTCAGCCGCCATTTCTGGCCAAACGACCGCTATCTATGGCCGGCGGCGCAGCTCCTCAGCCGTGCAAGGCGCCTCCCAAATGAACAGCGAATCTACCGCACCGCGCTTGCCTTTAATATGCGATTGGCGCCGCATGCCTATCCTGATGGCGCGATGCTCTACGGGACATTTGAGGTGGCGGTGCTGAGGTGGCTGCGCCGCATCGTGCGGCCAGGAGACGCCGTGGCAGATGTCGGCGCTAACATTGGCTACCACAGTCTGGTGCTGTCTCATCTCGTAGGAGGCAAAGGATTTGTGCACGCCTTTGAGCCAAATCCCTCAACAGCCGATCGGCTCCAGGAAAATCTAGCGCTCAACTCCTGCACGAACGTGGTCGTCCACCGGCTTGCACTCGGTAACGTTGATCAGCAGACAACAATTTTTGCCCCACCCGATGTAAACGCTCATGGGATGAGTTCGCTCAGAGCACCGGAGGACGGTTGGCAAGCACGCCCTTGCGATATGCGGCGACTGGACGAGCTTCTGGCGGACTCCTCTTTGCATTTGATCAAGCTGGACATTCAGGGCGCCGAGATGATTGCCTTGCAGGGTGCAAGCGAAATACTTGAGCGGCACCGGCCGTACATCATCCTCGAGCACGAGGATGAATGCCTTGATGCCTTCGGCACGAGCTTCGCCGAGTTGCGACAGTGGCTTGAAAGGGGGTTCAATTATCGAGCCAAGGTGATCGACCGCGCTCGCGGACATTCAAACGTCGCATTTCTGCCCCCTAGGCGCTAACAGGTTTAGACTCATAAAAGCGCGTAGCCGGATAACGCCGGGTTGATCGCCAGAAAAAAAGTTTGAAATAGACGAAATCGCGCAGAAAAAGCCAAAGCAGCTCGAGGAACCACGAAAACCGTTGCCGGGATGGCGTACGAAGGAATTCGGCCAGGGCGCGAGGAGCGACTCTTAATGGTCTCAGGGGCAAATGGATCTGGCGATAATAGATGCAAGCCCGACCAATGATGCGACCTGTTCTGCGGTCAGGCGTGACCCGCCGGTTCCATTTCTCCTGAACGGCCGCGGCGCTAAGGCGCGGCCGTTTGGATTCCGTGAGGGCCCCACTCGTCCATTGCTGTGAGTGAATGCGATAGCCCACCAGGCGCTGGGGAATACTGTGCACCTCAGTGATGAGAGAGAGTTGGCAGAGAAAGTCGATATCTTCCACGAATGGCAACGCTTCGTCCCAGCCTTCAGTTTGGCGGTACACCGAAGTCCGAATGAGCAGCAACGGGAGCACGCCGGTTCCGCAATAGAAGGTGACGAAGGGCGTTTCCGGCTCCGAATCTGGAAGAGCGCGCGGCAGCCAGAAGGGCGAAGGCACCCACCGATGGCCGCGTCGTTGCTCCGGAAGCGGGGCTCCCTGAGCATCGATGTAGTCATAGGATGGGATGACAACCCCGACCCTCGGGTTCGCGCGAAGATATTGGAGGCCGGTCAATAGATAGTCCGGTCTATAAAGGTCATCTCCGTCAAGGAACGCGACGAACTCGGAAGTGCCGCTGGTGCGTGCGGCGCCGAAATTCCGGGCAGAGGCAGGACCGCCATTCTCTTTCCGAAAGACTTTCAGCCGAGGATCGGTTTCGGCAAGCGCCTCCACTCGCTCGAAGGTCGAATCGCTGGAGCCATCATCGACGAATATGCACTCAAGTCGCGCGTGCGTCTGGGCGAGCACGCTCTGGACCGCAAGCGGAGCATAGCCCTGTTGGTTGTAGCCAATGACCACGACCGACACGAGAGGCGCGTCGCCGGGATTGGATTCGGGACCCGTCATGGCTTGGGTCTCAATAGGAACAGCACATTGTTCGACAGCAGCTCATCCTCGTCGTATTGCGCGAGCTCCTTTCGAACGTCCGGCGTCAGAAGCTCGCGGCCCAGATCGGGCAGGGCGACGCTCTCCTCCAAGATCTCGAAATGCTCGACGAACAGCCGCCGGTAATCGGCGCGGGTCAGGCGGTTGAGGAAGGTGTCGGCGGGGAAGCGATCGCGCCGAAGATGCTCCCACGGGTCCGATCGGCGCTGGCGCGGCTCGGCGAGCGTGTGGGCATACCATTCGGGATCGTGCCCACCCGTGATGCCCGTGAACACACAGGGCCGGATGAAGGCGAGGCCTCCGGGTCCGAGTGCATGCGCCATGGCGGGCACGATGCGCTCCAGCGCCGCGCGTGGGATGTGCTCGAACACGTCCTCGGAATAGATGAAGTCGAGGGGCGGAAGGCCGCGCCAGAAGGTCTCGGCCGCGGCGTCGGAGACGTACATCCGATCGACCGGAAGCACGAAGGGACGGCCGGTCTCGGCCGCGACGGTGCGGGCGAGAGCTCGGCGCTCGCGGCGATCGAATAGTAGCCCCCGCACCAGTGACTTGAGGGCGCGCTCGGCGCCATGCTCCCGGAAGATCCGTGCGTACTCCCCCGGCGTTCCACGCAGCACCGGCCGGTCCAGGTCGATTCCAGTCACATCGACTCCGAGGCTCGCGAGCCAGCAGAGGCGCCATGGTCGCTGCCCGAAGCCGATCTCGAGCACCCGGCTGTCCTCGAGCCGCTTCCCCCCATGCTGTGCGAGAGCGGCGCGATACTCCGCAATGCTCCCGCGCTCCGCAGCGAAGTCGGGCTCCCTGCCGAGGCCACGCAGCTTCATCGTGAGCAGCGCTGACCAATAGCGCATGCGCTCGACCGATCCGACCGAGCCTATCGAGGAGTTAGTTCGGGCCAATCAGATCAGCGTCCTTTTCTGCACTTCTCTGCATATCCCCAAGTGTGAGAGCAATTACGCTGCGTTGAGTCGGCGATTTGCTTTTCGTCTAAGTCCGACCCTGGCCCTATGAGCCAGCCAGCAGCAATTCTCGACTCCAGCACTAAGCTGCTCGCGCCTCCACGTCCGGCTTTCCTGGCCCGCAACATCGTCCGGCAGGAAGCGTCGAGCCACGGCGGCGTAGGTCGTATCCGCGTGGCTGACATAGGCTGGCGTGAGTCTGCCCGAATGAAAGAAGGCACGACTCCGCTCTCTCGCGTCCCACCAGACGTGCGTCCAGAGGTGCATGCTGAAAACGCCATCCAGATTGTGCACTCGGCGCTTGAAGATGTCGCGCAGCCCGTCAACGCCGAAGTCGAAGTTGAAGAACGACCGCTCCGGCTCGACGTGGATCCATTCCGGGTGCTCGCGGCTCAGCCGGAAGGGCAGCAGGCAGGAGTGGGCGTTCCAACTGCCGTCGAAGCTCTCGAAGGTGCGCGAGAGCCATTCTCGCACGAAGGGCGCGCCGGGCTCGCCCATCATCCACGCATTGCAGAGCGAGCCGCCCGCCTCACGCGCCGCTGGTGTCCAGTGCACGTGCTCTTTCCCCATCACGAAGGACTGCTGGAAGAAGCGCGCAGGCAGCGGAGAGACGAAGAGCGTGTCCATGTCTGCATAAATGCCGCCATGCTCGGCAAGGATCTGAAGTCGCGCGATGTCGGCCAGATGCGCATAGCGGAACCGATCCCGTTCGGGGTCGCGATAGCGATAGGCCGAGATGAACGAATCGGGCTCGATGGGGACGATCGTCAGTGCAGGCTTAATGCGTTCCCAATAATCGCCCCAGGGGACATTCTTGCAGTGGAACATGACCGCGTCGGGCCCGTTGACGTCGATGCACGACGCCAGACAAAGAAAGTGCATGAGGTGAAACGGCTCGGTCTGCGGCCGCAAGCCGAATACGAAGTGAAAGACGTTGGGGACGCGTGGCATATCGAAAAATGCTGGGGCTAAGAACGACTCAGGCCGAGTAGCATGCGAGAGTTAAATCACCATCGACAGTCACCTGCCAGAGAATAAGATGAAGGCCCACACAGAGCACCCTGATCACTCGCGACCAAAGCACATGGCTTCCAGAGCGTTCGAGCTGGGTAAATCGATTTGTCGGCGAGTCGCCCCCCATCTCACCAAGACGTTGAAAATGTATAAGACCCTGAGTCTCGACCTCGGGCATTACAAGACTCTCAAAACTTCCTCTTGCGTCGACAGAGCGGGGAACCCGTTGCCCTGGTACACATACCCGACCATCGAGTATCTGAGACAATTCGACTTTCGCGACCGAGTTGTCTTTGAATTCGGCCTGGGCAATTCGACGCTCTTTTGGGCTCAGAGGGCTCGCCGTGTGGTCGCTGTAGAGAACGACGGGACATGGTTTGAGCAGGTGAGCCGGTGCGCCCCCGACAACGTCTCGTGCCACTTCGCCGAGAGCCGCGAGGCATATATTAACTACATCACTACGTGTGGCGAGTCGTTCGACGTGATCGTGATCGATGGTTTCTATCGCCGCGCCTGCGCCGGAACGGCAATCCGGTATCTAGCTCCGGACGGGTTCATAATCCTTGACAATGCTGATTGGTGCCAGGAGACGGCGGCGTTTTTGCGCAGTCAGGATTTGATTGAAGTGGACATGGCTGGCTTTTCGCCAATTAACAACTATACGTCCACGACCTCCTTGTTCCTGCGCCGCGGCGTGCGGCTCGTACCAGCCGGCCAGGTTCATCCGGTGCCCCCAGTAGGAAGCTGGCCCATAGAACAGGCTCAGGCAGATCTTGAGGAGAGGATTCTTCCCGGTGCGTTGGTGGGGCCGGCGATGCTCGCCGGGGAGCCGAGAGCGCGCGGGCGGTAGTCGTGCGAGGGGACGGGCGCCGACCGCACAGTGCTTCTTTCTGGGGCGCGCTCGGCTGCGGCGCAACGTGATTGGTTCAGCTCATGCAATCGGGGCGTGAAGCTTGGTCAATCACTCCGGAGTGGTCGAAGCGGTATCCGCAAATCCCTTCGCCACCATCGGCACGCTTTCAGCGGAGAGAGAACTGGCCAGTGAATTAAAGAAACGCCGACCAGGGATCTCGATGAGGCGATAGGTGAGAGATGCAACGCCCACCACAACGCAAATGTAGGCGAGCGCGAAAACGTCGTCCACAAAGGCGTTTCCGAATGAAAGTACGCCCAGACCGGCCGCCTCTGCGTGGTAGCTGTGGCCGGTGAACTTTTCGACTTGGCGGACAGTGTGGTCGACTACCGAGAGGACAAACGCGTGCACCATATAGATCGAGTACGACCAGGTGCCGAGCTTCTGGAACGGCAACAGCGAGAGAGCTCGAGACAGACGCCCGCGCTCGAATGCAAAGACGAGCACGAGCGCTCCAAAGAAGACTGGAGCGAGGAGCGACAGAGGAGTTTCGGCTGCGTAAGACACGAAGCCGATCGCGACACAGGCGATCGCTGCTTCGGAGAGCGTGACACTATGGAGTGAACTTTCGTGGTATCGAAGATAGATTTTATAGATGACTAAGCCGACAAAAAATCCGTAAAGACAGCGGATAAACCCATAGTCATAAGTCACGTTCATGTATTTGGGTGACAGCATGGCAACGAGGAAACCGGCGAGGATGGCAGTCAAGGCGGCCACTCGGGGCAGATGCCGATGCGCCAGGACGCAAGCCGCGGCGAAGACCAGATATGTGTAGAATTCCGCCCCGATGCTCCAACTCGGGCCGTTCCAGGCGAGGGTTTTCTCGAAGCCCCACGAGTTCATCAAGAGAGCGTGGTTAACGATGGTGTTGGGTGCGAGATCCCCCGAAAATGGCGGTGCGCCGCTAGGAAGGAGATGAAGCACTGATTCCAACGTGGCCCTGGTGCCTTCCAGAAGGACGAATGCGCTGAGCATAAGAAAGTGAAGCGGCCAAAGCCGACCGAAGCGCCTTATCATGAATGTACCGGCGGCCCGCCAGGTATGGATTCGGTCCGCATAGGCATGCGTGATCACAAAGCCGCTCAACACGAAGAAAAAATCGACGAACAGAAAGCTGCCGCCAACGAGCGGTATCGCGTATAGGTGTCCAAGGGGACCGAGATGATACAGCGCGACCATGACGGCGCAGATGCCGCGCCAACTGTCCAGCACTGAAAATCTCATGCGTGTAGCGTAACATGCCGTCGGCTCGATGTCGTTAAACCCCGTGCATCCGCGCCGGCGCCGGCGATGAGGGGCATCGTGCTGCGCCGCCTGATGGCCTTTGCGGCCGAGTTTGTCCGGCGTACGGGGCGGGCTCAGCTCGTGGTCGGGGCTGCGCTGGTGCTGCTGGCGGCTGCGAGCGAAGGGGTCGGGCTCGCGTTGCTGGCGCCGCTGGTCGCTCTCTTGAGCGAGAGTGCAGGGGCCGGCGGGTGGATCGGGAGGGCCGCGCGGGAGGCGCTGGGCGCTCTCGGCCTGCCGCTGTCGTTTGCGCCGCTGCTCGCGCTCTTTATCGGCCTGATCGGGCTCCGCGCGGTGGTCGTGGCGATTCGAAACGTCAAGCTCATGCGGCTTGGCCTCGACTTCTCGGAGAGCTGGCGGCGGCGCCTCTACGGCGCCATCGCCGATGCGGGCTGGTCCTTCCTGATGCGCCAGCGGCTCTCGACCCTCCTCGAAGCGCTCACCTCCCAGATCGACCGGATCGGTCAGGGGACCCACTTCTTCCTCCGTCTGCCCGCCATCCTGGTGGTCGCGGCGGTGCAGATCGCGATCGCGGTCAGCCTCTCCCCCGGGCTCACGATCGGCGTGCTCGGCTGGGGGGCGCTTGTGCTGGCCGTGGTTCACCGCCGGTTTGGCAGCCGGTATGGGGAGGGCCTCGCCCTCGCCGAGGCGCATCAAGCCGCTTTCGACGAGATCAGTGATTTTCTCCAAGGGCTGAAGCTTGCGAAGAGCCACGGCGCGGAACCCCAGCACGTCATGGCTTTCGAGCGGGCCGTGCGACGGCGCGCGGCCCAGGCGGTCGGCTTCGAGCAGGCGAGCGCCAAAGCCTCGGCGGCGATCCAGATCGGCGCGGCGCTGACGCTCGGGGTGTTCACTTATCTCGGGGCCGAGGTCGCCCATGTCGACACGGCGGCTCTGCTGGTCATGGTGGTGATCTTCTCGCGCCTCGCTCCGCTCGCGATCGAAATCCAATCCGACTGGGCGATGCTGGCGCAGATGCTGCCGGTCTTCGACCTGGTCTCGGCCCTGCTCGCGCGATGCGAGGCGGCCGTCGAGGCGGGTCAGGGGTCGGCGAGCCCCCTCGTCGTCGGGAGCGAGATTCGAGTCTCCAACGTGAGCTTCCGGTACGACCGAGATCGGGGTACGCCGGTCATCGATAGCCTCGATGCCACGATTGCCGCCGGCGCCATGGTGGCGATCGTGGGGCCAAGCGGCGCCGGCAAGAGCACGCTCGGGGACCTCCTCCTCGGCCTCATCTCACCCGACTCGGGCGAGATTCTGATCGACGGCGTTGCGCTCGAGGGCGCGATCTTGGCGAGTTGGCGGCGGAGCGTGGGCTACGTGCCGCAGGACAATTTCCTCTTCAACGATACGGTTCGCGCCAATTTGATCTGGGCGAGGCCGGACGCGCGGGACGACGAGCTCTGGCAGGTGCTTTCGGCTGCCGCCGCGGACGAGTTCATCTCGGCCCTGCCGCAGGGCCTCGAGACACTCGTCGGCGAGCGCGGGGTGCGACTTTCCGGCGGCGAGCGCCAGCGGCTCGGTCTCGCGCGCGCGCTTCTGAGACGCCCCACCTTTCTCCTGCTCGACGAGGCCACAAGCGCCCTCGACACGCAGACCGAGCAGGCGGTCCAGTCGGCGATCGAGCGCTTGCGCGGCGGCATGACGATCGTCGTGATCGCACACCGCCTGTCGACCATCCGCAATGCTGACCGGATCCTGGTGCTGAACCGGGGCCGTCTGGTCCAGAGCGGCTCATGGGCGGCCCTCGCCGGCGACACGCACGGCACGTTCGCCGAGCTGCTGCGGAGCGGGCGCCTGGAGCTGATGTCGGCGGGATCGAGCTAACGGACGATCGCGTGGCGCAGCTTGCGCGCCGCCCAGGAGATCGGCCGAAACGGCAGATAGAGGAACGAGAGCCACTCCGGGAGCGGTAGGCGCGCCCAATCCTCGGGGCTGCACAGCTGGTCCTGAAATTCCGCCCATAGATAAGCGGGCTCGGCGCGGAGCCGGTAGGCCTGCAATCCCACCCACATGTTGAACCAGCGTGACTCGGCCGGCTCGGAAGGCAGGCCGCCCCAGGCGAGGGCCCGGTAGGCGGCGGTGACGAGCCCTCGGGTGGCACGATCCCGGGCGGCGCTCCTCAAGACGGACTCGGGCGCGGGCGCATCCAGTAGCGACTGCGCCAGCACGAGCGCTTGACGAACCGGCCGGGCAATGCCGAGTGAGTTGGCGCGCTCCGCAACGCTCTCGATGAAGCCGGGCGCCGCGCCGCGCAGGAGCGCCGCGATGTCGGCGAGCCATTTGAGTCGGAACCAGACATGCATGCCGCCGTGCACGCAGAGATAGAGAAATAGGTCTTCTGAGGGGAGCGTGCGGAAATCACCGCCACCGAGGCTCACGCGGCGGCTCCGCTCCCCGAGCACACCCTCGTCGAGGCGAAACAGCCGCGCATTGGAGGTGAGACGCCAATGCAGCTCCACGACCAGGCCCGAGACCTCGGAATGGTAGCCGAATTGACAGCGGAAGCGCTCATGGAGCGCGTGCTGGCGGGGCGTGAGTTCGAAATCGGGGGCAAACCGCCGATACCCCGCGTCGCGGATCAACCGGTCGGCCTCACGTAGCTGAACGGGCGCGACCAAGAGATCGATATCACGGCTCGCGCGGAGCGCGGGATCGCCAAAAGCGATCATCGACAGCACAGGGCCTTTGATCAGGATTGATCCGATACCGGCTTCGTTGAGCGTTCGCTGAATACGTTGAGCTTCCGCTATTTGCCGAAGCACGAGCTTGACGTTTCGCGCGTATCGACTGGCCAACTCTGCGAGGACAGGAGGGGGAATTAACGGTGACCCCGCTTGTCGCAGGTTGTGATGGGCAAGGGGACCGATGCCATGCCG
Source organism: Allostellaceae bacterium (assembly GCA_035280245.1). Taxonomy (GTDB): domain Bacteria; phylum Pseudomonadota; class Alphaproteobacteria; order ATCC43930; family CGMCC-115725; genus DASZHJ01. The sequence continues at coordinate 1,691 of DATEGF010000391.1, read as the reverse complement.
TTCGATCCAGGCAAGAAAGAGCGTCCAGTCCAGTGTCACGCCAGCGCGAAGCTCTATCTCGCGGCGGGCACTTTCATCGAGCGGCCACCGCGCGCAGGCGATCGCCAGCATCAGTTCCGGAGGAAAGCCGGGAGCCAGAAAGTCGCGCATCGGGCGGATCAACATTCGTAACGCTTCGTTAAGAATTCACTCAGCACAAATAAGCTTGTGTGATGGCTCGCTGGGGCCGAGGAGCGTATAATAGATAATTGCCAAGGGTTAAGGTGACGCATTTGGGAGCCCGCCATGTCTGACGAGTTGACCTTGTCTTCGACCGTCCAGTGGAGCAGCGATCAGATCGCCGCGACGGTGGACCGGGAGATCGTCATATTGAGCGTGGAGCGCGGCTCCTACTATGGCCTCGATGAAATCGGGAGCGAGATTTGGCAGCAGCTTGTCAATCCGATTCGGGTTGGGGCGCTGTGCGACGCTTTGGCCGCCAATTACGACGCGGATCGGGGCACCATCGAGCACGATGTGCTGGTTCTGCTGAAAGGCCTCGCTGCCGAAGGCCTCATTCAGGTGGCGGCGTGATCCAGGGCCGGCCGCTCCGGAGACGATGATTGGCGATCAACCGCGTCCCGCGGATGCTGGTTTACCTCCGAAGCCAAGCCAGAGTTCCTCTCCCCGCATAAAGGGGGCGGTCCGATTCCGCCGATCGAGAACCCGTCTGAAACCAGCCCGCTGACGAAATCCTGGCGTCGCGATCATTTACGCGTTGCCGCCTTGGTTGGGCTTGCCAGCTTCACACTGCTGTGGCTGCTGAATACCCGCTACCGCGTCGTCTACCAGCCCGATGAAGACGATATCACCGCCTTGGCCGACGCGCTGCTGCTCGTTCCCGGCGCGAACTGGGTCGACTGGTTCATCCACGGTCACTCGGACTTCTTCGATGCCTATCCGGAGTGGCCCTGGGGCGTCACGCCCTTCGCGCGACCGGTCTTCCAATTTCTGATCTACGTCGCGCATTTTGCCTTTGGGCGGGATTGGTCGTCCTATCTCTCGATCAATTATCTGGGCATTGCAGCGATCGGCGCGACCGCCTTCGTGATCGCGCGGTCGGCGCTTCGGCTCGGCACCGCCGCATCGCTGGTCGCGGCCACGTTGGTTCTGGTGTCGCCCGCCGTGCTGCAGTTCTCGATATGGCGGCTCGGATTTGCGAGCGAGTCGCTGGCGGGCGCGCTCGTGGGCTGTGCTTTCCTGGCGGTGGTCGCCCGCAGAGATTTCCTCTGCGTCATGCTTCTGATGGTCGCGCTGCTGACCAAGGAGACGACGATTTGGGCACCTATTGCGTCGGCGCTCACGGTCATGCTGCGCTCGGGCTCCGGAGAGACGGTGCGCAGGCGCGCGCTCACCGCATCAGGCATGCTGCTGCCGATCGTACTCTGGGTCGCTCTCCGCATCGGGTTCTTCGGCGGAGTCGGTGGCGGATATGCCACGGAATACGTGGGCTACTTTCTCACCGTTTTCGTCTCCAAGCTCACTCATCCCCATCGGTTCCTGGTGAGTCAGGAGCGATTCACCTGGGAGGGACTGTGGGGCACCGCGGATCGGGTCGTCCTGGTCGCGACGAGTGTGCTCGTGGCGCTGCTGTTGCTCCTGTGGATCTTGAGGACGCTGCGCGCGGCCCGCGAGCAAATCGTGGAAACGCG
>DATEGF010000390.1:0-6850 GCA_035280245.1 Allostellaceae bacterium | reverse complement strand
ATCACCATGGAGATCCTGCCGCCCATCCCGCCCGGCGGCGACCGCCACGCCGTCATGGCCGAGCTCGAGGGCCGCATCGAGGCGGCGACGGCGCGCCTCGTGGCGCTCGCCCGGACGGCGAGCCGTTGAGGATAAGCTTGTGGATCGAACCACACCCCTCCCATGTGGAACCCGGTGATAACTTGAAAATCACAACCAGCATAGCCACTTAGAGGCTAGCGAACAGACCGTCACCGATGTGGATCGGCGGCGCATGTTGGGGAAACAAATATAGAACTTTTCGGCTTTGACCGCTGCGCGTCAGCTGGTAGATTTTTCCGTTGTCGACGGTACTCAGAGCGCCGCGTCCCTGAAGGTGTAAGCAACCATGCCGAGCGTCGCCTCGATCTCGCAGCAGATCTGGGACATGAAATACCGGCTAAAGAGCCCCGACGGCGCGGCCCTCGACAAGACCATCGAGGACACTTGGCGGCGGGTCGCGACGGCGCTTGCCGAGCCCGAGCGCGACCGCGACCTTTGGACCGAGCGCTTCTACGAAGCGCTCCGCGACTTCAAGTTCCTGCCGGCGGGCCGTGTCGTGGCGGGCGCCGGCACCGCGCGCAACGTCACGCTCTTCAACTGCTTCGTGATGGGTGCCATCCCCGACGACATGTCCGGGATCTTCACGCATCTGCGCGAGGCCGCGCTCACCATGCAGCAGGGCGGCGGCATCGGCTACGACTTCTCGACACTCCGGCCCAAGGGTGCGCCGGTGAAAGGCGTGGGCGCCGACGCATCGGGTCCGCTCTCCTTCATGGATGTGTGGGACGCCATGTGCCGCACCATCATGTCCGCGGGCTATCGCCGCGGCGCCATGATGGCAACGCTCCGCTGCGACCATCCGGACATCGAGGCCTTCATCGAGGCGAAGCGCGAGCCCGGCCGGCTTCGCATGTTCAACCTCTCGGTGCTGGTCACCGACGCATTCATGCTGGCGGTCAAGGAGGACGGGCCCTGGGAGCTCAAGTTCGGCGGCACGCACTTCAAGACGCTGCCGGCGCGCGAGCTCTGGGACAAGATCATGCGGGCGACCTACAGCTACGCCGAGCCTGGTGTGATCTTCATCGACCGGATCAACCAGCGGAACAACCTGCACTACTGCGAGACGATCAGCTCCAGTAATCCATGCGGAGAGCAGCCGCTGCCCCCATACGGCGCCTGCCTCTTGGGCTCGATCAATCTTGCGAGCCTGGTGGTGGAACCCTTCACGCCCGAGGCACGGCTCGATGTGGACCGGCTCCGCCAGGTGGTGCCGGTGGCGGTCCGGATGATGGACAACGTCGTCGACGTCTCGCGCTTCCCGCTGGACCAGCAGACCCACGAGGCGCAGGCGAAGCGCCGGATCGGGCTCGGTGTCACCGGCCTCGCCGACGCGCTCATTCTCTGCAACGTCCGCTACGGCTCCGCACGCGCGGTCGAGCTGACCGAGAGCTGGCTCAAGGCGATCGAGCGGGAGGCCTATCTCGCCTCGGCGGAGCTCGCGGCCGAGAAAGGCGCCTTCCCGCTCTTCGACATGGAGAAGTATCTCGAGGGTGAGACCATCCGCGGTCTCGACGCCGACGTGCGCGCGGCGATCGCGCGCCACGGCATCCGCAATTCTCTCCTCACCTCGGTCGCACCCACCGGCACGATCTCGATCCTCGCCGACAACGTCTCCTCGGGACTCGAGCCCGTGTTCAGCTTCCGTTACACCCGCAACGTGCTGATGCCCGACGGTACGCGCCGCGAGGAGGAGGTCGCCGACTACGCCTATCGGCTCTATCGCCGGCTCAAGGGCGAGAATGCGCCGCTCACGGACGCCTTCGTCGACGTGCAGGCGCTCTCGCCCAGCGACCATGTCGTGATGCAGGCGGCGGTGCAGAAATACGTCGACAGCTCGATCTCGAAGACCATCAACGTACCCGCGGATTTCCCCTTCGAGGCCTTCAAGGACGTCTACCTCCAGGCCTACGAGCTCGGCTGCAAGGGCTGCACCACCTATCGGCCGAACGAGATCACCGGCGCCGTGCTGGAGGCGAAACCGGAGAGCGCTCGCGAGCCCGCGCCGCAAGCGGAGTTGCCGCTGCCGCGCCCGCAACCCAAGCCCGTCGACCTCTACGACGCCGGCGCCGTCGTCTACATGACGCAGCCGCTGAGCCGGCCGGAGGCCCTGCCGGGCCGCACCTACAAGATCCGCTGGCCCGCCGCCGATCACGCGATCTACATCACCATCAACGACATCGTGCAGGACGGGCGGCGCCGGCCCTTCGAGATCTTCATCAACTCGAAGAGCATGGAGCATTACGCCTGGACCGTCGGACTGACGCGGATGATCTCCGCCGTGTTCCGCCGCGGCGGCGATGTCTCCTTCGTGGTGGAGGAAATGAAGGCCGTGTTCGATCCGCGCGGCGGCGCGTGGATGGGCGGGCGCTACGTGCCCTCGCTCCTCGCAGCGATCGGCGACGTGATCGAGCAGCACATGATCGATATCGGATTCATGCCGCCGAGCCAGCAGAGCCCCGCCCTCGTCGAGAAGCGCGCGGTCGCCAACCTACCGGGCGAGAGCCGCCGCATGATGGCGCAATGCCCGAAATGCGGCGAGGCCGCGCTCATCCGCGTCGAGAATTGCGACCAGTGTACGAGCTGCGGCTACTCGAAGTGCGGGTGAGGGGTAGACCTCTCCGTCTCGTTCTCTCAAAAATGAATTGCGAATAGACGTCCAGACGTCTATGCTGTGCGTGGCCGCGATTGGGAGGGGCGCGTGGAACGCCAAGCACCGGGGCGCGTGCGGGACGCCATCACTGGGTACCTGCAATCACGCGAGGGGCCTGCGACCGTAAGCGAGATTTGCGACGCGGTTCGAGCTGAACTGGGGCAGTCGGTCTCCCCATCGTCCGTGCGCTCATATCTGCGCTTGAACGTCGATCGGGCGTTCGAGCGCACGTCCCGAGGAACATATGCGTTGCACCTTCGGGAGGAGCAGCTTCCATTCGATTCGGAACCTACGGTCGTTCCGCACGCAGCTCGTGACCTCGTCCACGACGACTGCCTGCGCTGGCTCGGCCGGCAGCCGCCCCAATCAATTCATGCCGTGGTGACCGATCCGCCTTACGGAATGGTCGAGTACAGACCCCTTGAGCAAGCGAAACTGCGCAACGGCAAAGGCGGCGTGTGGCGCATCCCGCCTTCATTCGATGGCCATCAGCGCTCCCCGCTTCCGCGTTTCACAACACTCACGGAAGGTGATCTTAAGGCGCTTGAAAAATTCTTCCTCAATTGGGCAATGGTGTTGCTCCCGGTGCTGGTGCCGGGCGCCAACGTCGTAATCGCGTCCAATCCCCTGGTGTCGCATCGGGTCGCGAAGGCCCTGTCTGACGCGGGGCTTGAGCGCCGAGGCGAGATCGTCCGACTGGTCATGACGATGCGCGGTGGCGACCGTCCCAAGAATGCACACCGGGAGTTCGGAGACGTAAGCGTTATGCCGCGCTCGATGTGGGAGCCGTGGCTCTGCTTCCGCAAGCCGCTTGAGGGTCGGGTCCAGGACAATTTGCGTAAATGGAAGACCGGAGGATTCAGGCGCATCTCGAAGGACAAGCCGTTCGGCGATGTAATCCCGTCGCATCCCACGCGCTCCAACGAGCGCCAGATAGCGGCACACCCCAGTTTGAAGCCGCAATCGTTCATGCGCCCGCTTGTAAGGGCTGTGTTGCCCTTGGGCGAGGGAAATGTGCTGGACCCCTTTGCTGGCGCCGGCTCGACGATTGCCGCGGCGATTGCCGTCGGTTACCGCTGCATCGGCATCGAATCCGATCCTCATTATGTGGAGATCGCTCGCCGGGCGATCGTACCGCTATCGCGGGTGAAGATCAGATAACCGCAGGCAGTCGGTATAGCCAGTTTCCGCGCAGCTTGGCGATTCCGCGCCGATCGAGAGTGGCGGTCCGCGTGCCGAGCTCACTCCTAAGGTTCTTGCGAAAATCTGCAATGACGACCTTCCCGAGATAGGCCTCGGTAAACGTCATCGGGCGCCGGTCCCCTGCCGGCTCCGTCTCGTTGTCCACCGCGTAAACGAAGACGCACATCCACTGGTCTCGGGCACCATGCGTATCAACAGCACCCCCGGCCTTTCGCGTTGTTTTGATCTCCACACCGTCGACGCCGGTCTTCACCGAATTGTTCGGATATTTTCCATTGACGATGAGATCCGGATGACCGTTGTGATAGCTATTCTGCACCAGTGCCCTGGAATGCTTACCGATACTCGCCGTCAGCATATCTGAGATCGTGCCCGACATGTTCGCGGGTCTGAGCATGTCATCCAATCTTTGCAGCCCCTTCGACGACAACTGTCGGTTCACGTCGAAGAAAAAATCATACACATCTTGCATCGCGATCTCGAAATCCTTTAGCCGAAGCTCATAGGGCAATTTGATCGCTTTGTTGAACGCCTCCGGTCTTACGGTATTCCGCTGAATCGGCACTCGATGCCCCTTCTTCCGCCTGGGTTGCAGCATGATAGGAGGCGGTCCCGCGGGCGCAAGTGACGCCCACAAATCGCCAGACCCGCTGACGGCCCACCGCGATTCGCTGATATACTTCCGGCATGATCGGGCGTGTCGGACAAGACCCGTGAGTTGGCAGCCGGGGGATGTGACTCCGGATGCGCGCCGCGCCGCCGAGGCGGCTGCGGATGCTGCCGGCGTGCCGCTCAAGGAGTGGTTCGCGGAGGCGGTCCGTGCCGCCATCATGAATGAACTCGGGCGCATTCCCGCCGAAGACCACGCGCCTGGGCTAGCCGCGGAGACAGAAGAGCCACTCGAGGTGACGACGCCCGCGACGGAGCCGGTTGTCTCGCTCTCGGCGACGGGCGAGGAGCCGGAGCACCCGTACACATCATCGGTAGCAACGCCGGAGCCTGGGGCTCCCCGCTCGGTAGCCGAGCCCGAGTTCCACACATCGGCCTCGGCGGATACACCCGCTCCCGCGGACATCAGAGAGCCCGAGCCCTACATGCCCGAGCCGCTCGCCGCGGCCGAGCCGTCCGCACCCGCGCCGATCACCGAGCCTGAGCCGTTGACGCCCGCGCCCGTCGCCGCGGCGGAGCCACCGCCTCTCGCGCCGATCTTCGAGCCGGAAGCGCCCGCCGTCGTGAAAGATGCGCCCGCCACCGCCGCGCGTCGGCCCGCCTCGCTCGACCCGCGACGGCTCTCCGACAGCGGCTTCTCGAGCTGGCTTGCAGGCCGGATCCAAGGGCTGCCGAGCCCAGCAACGTCGATCCCCATCAAGGACGCTCAGCCGATCGCGGCGCGTGCACCGCTCCCACCTGTCCCCGCGCCATCGAAGCCTCGGCTCGATCGCGTGCCACCGGCCCTGGCCCCGGCGCCGCCCGCTTCGCAACCGCCGCCGCTTCAGGCGGCTGGTGCGGCGGAAACGGTACTGCCCCTGTCGCTACCGACCGGACCGGTCAAGGCCTTGCGCCTCGCCAGCGTGCAGGCGGCGCGCGTTCGAGCGCGGCGATCGGGCGATGCCGACCCCGCGATACCGGCGCTCGCGGCCTCGGTCGCCTCCCAGGGTGTGCGCGAGCCGATCCTGGTCCGGCGCAGCGCCAACAACGCCGACCAGTACGAGGTTGTGGCGGGAGAGCGGCGGCGCGCCGCCGCCGATCGCGCCGGCCGTGCCGATCTGCCGGCCGTCATCGTCGAGGCCGACGACGCCGAGACGCTCATGCTCTCGCTGGCGGAGAACCTGGGCCGGGGCGATTTCTCGCCCCTCGACGAGGCCCGGGCCTATCTGCGCCTCCTCACGGAGTACCGCGTGAACCCCAGCGCGCTCGCCCAGCGCCTGGCGCGAGAGAGGTCCCACATCGCGCTGGCGCTGCGGCTGCTGGGGCTGCCGCCGACCGTCCGGCAAATCATCGACAGCGGCCGTCTGGCTCCGGTGCAGGCTTTTGCCCTCCTCGGGGCACCCGATCCCGAGGCGCTGGCCGGGCAGATGATCCGCGCCGCCGGCGGTGATGCCGCGCGCGGCTCGGCCTAAATACCATTGATTGGCAAGCGGATGCGGTCGCCCTATAAGGGGTCGACCTCGACGCCCTCGGATGGACGGCCGGGGGATTGGCACGTGGGTGCGCGTCGTAAGTGAGACTATGCGGGATCAAGCTCCGGCATGACGGCTGAGATCGAGGTCAAGCCACGCCGTTCCGCGCTCGCCTCCGCCCGCGCCTGGCAGGCGGTCGAGTTCCCGCCTGATTTGCGGCGCGGCGTCGAGGCCGCTGCCAACGCCGCCGGCGTCGAGCCCGAGGCCTGGCTGACGCGCATCGTCCTCGAGGCCGCAAGCGCGGCGCCCAGCCCAGCCGAGCCCGCTCTCCCTCTTGAGAAGCCGAGCCCCGAGGTCGCGCGTTCGCTGGCGATGCTCCTCTCGGCGGCGCGGGCGCGATCGCGCGAGCGGCAGGCGGATGCCGCGGCGCTGACGCTCGACGAGCAGGCGCCCGCCGAGGAGTCATCGCCTCAAGATGAACCCGCACCGAAGATCCGCCTCACTGGCATGCGGACCGACGACGAGCCGGCGGAGCAGTTGCCGACGCTCTACCTCGCGTCGCCACAGCCCCGCCGGCATGCCCTCGCACTTGGGCTGCTGGTCATCACGGTGGGCGCGGCCTTCGGGGCCGGCGCCTTCTATATCCGATACGGCGGTGCGCCGCCGTCGGTGCAACCCGCTCTGACCGCGAGCTTGCCGCGGACTGGCGGGTCGCCCACCGCGAAGCCCGACGGCGCCAAGGTGCCCGCCCCCGCGGTCATCGCAACCCCGATCGTGGCGTCTCAGCCTGCAAGCC
>DATEGF010000389.1:0-7088 GCA_035280245.1 Allostellaceae bacterium | reverse complement strand
GGCGATCGACCGCCGCGCGATCGTCGATCGCATCATGGCGGGGCTGGCGGCGCCCGCGGGACAGCTCCTGCCTCCCGGCTTCTTCGGCACCAGCCCGAACCTCCCGGCCGAGGCACTCGATCGCGAGGGCGCCAAGCGGCTGCTCGCGGAGGCGGGCTATCCCGACGGCTTCGGCGTCACCCTGCACACCTCGACCACGCGCCCGCAAAACAGCGAGAAGACTGCGGTTGCCATCGCGGAGATGCTGGGCCGCGTCGGGATCGCGGTCAAAGTGGTGAGCGCCCCCGAGGCGGTCTTCAAGACGAACGCCGCCAAGTTCGAGTACAGCTTCTTCATGCTGGGTTGGGGCTCGGAGACAGGCGAGGCATCGAGCTCGCTGCGCGGCATCCTCGCGACCCGCGATCCCGCGAAGGGCTTGGGCAGCGTCAATCGCGGCCGGTACTCCAATCCCGCGCTCGACCGGCTGCTCGGTGAGGCGATGGCGACGATCGACGATCGCGCGCGCGACCAGTTGCTACAGCGGGCCATGGAGACCGGGATGTCGGACCACGGCGTGATCCCGATCTATTTCGAGGTCGCAGCGTGGGCCTCGCGCAAAGGTCTCGCCTACACCCCGCGCGGCGACGAGTACACCCTGGCCCAGAGCGTCAAGCCGGTGCCTTGAGCGCGTCAGTCGAGAGTCGCGACAAAAATAAGAAAGGCCTTAGCTAAGGCTTTTCTTTTTTGTTTAGCTAGGCGTGCGCGGTTCTGTCGGGACGCGGCTGGCGCAGGAGCCAGAACGCGATCGAGAGGTTGAGCAGGTTCCAGAGGATGCCGTTGACGAAGGCGGCGCGGTAGGAGCCGGTGAGATCGAAGATCGCGCCCGACATCCAGCCGCCCACGGCCATGCCGAAGATGGTCGCCATCAGGATGAGGCCGACGCGCGCGCCGGCCTCGCGCGGCGCGAAGTACTCGCGCACGATGATCGCATAGGCCGGCACGATGCCGCCCTGCGAGAGCCCGAAGAGCGCCGAGACAACGTAGAGGGAGGTGAGGCCGTTCCAGGGCAGATAGAAGATCAGCGTCAGGCACTGCAGGAACGAGCCCAGCAGCAGCGTGCGCACGCCGCCGATGCGGTCGCAGATCCAGCCCGAGGCGAGCCGGCTCAGCACGCCGGTGCCCAGCATCAGCGAGAGCATCTCCGCGCCCCGCGCCACGCCGTAACCGAGGTCCGCGCAATAGGCGACGATATGCACCTGCGGCATCGACATAGCGAGACAGCAGGCGAAACCCGCCACCACCAGCAGGCCCTGCAGCAGGTTCGGCGAGAGCCGGTAGACACCCAGCTCCGCGCGCGCCACCGGTGCGGCGTGATGCGGCACGGGCGTCCGCCGGCGCAGCGCGAGGCTCAGCGGCAGCATGGTGGCGATGCAGAAGATGCCGACGCCCACGTAGGTCGTGCGCCAGCCGTAACCCTCGATGAAGTGCTGCAGCACCCACGGCCACACGGTGCCCGCGAGGTAGCTGCCGCTGGCGCAGATGCCCACCGCCGTGCCGCGGTTGCGGGTGAACCAGTGTGAGATGTCCGCGATCAGCGGCCCGAAAGTGGCGGAGCTGCCGAGGAGGCCGATGATCACGCCCTGCACCGCGACAAATTGCCAGAGGCTCTGGGTCTCGGCGGAGAGCAGATATCCCAACGAAAGCGCGATCGCGCCGCCGATCACCGGGAAGATGATGCCGAAGCGGTCAGCGATGCGGCCGGTGGCGATGCCGCCAAAGGCGAAACCCACCATGGTCACGGTGTAGGGAAGCGAGGCGCTCGCGCGGTCGATGCCGAACTCCGCCTGGATCGCCGGCAGCACGACCACCGCGGACCAGAGACCGACGCCGCCGATCGTGCTCAGCACCAGCGACAGAACGAGGCGCCGCCACGCGTAGGCGGTCTCGATGCCACTCTCGATCTCGGCGATGCGTGCGGGTGTCAGCGCGTCCACGGGTCGAATCCTTAGCGGAACAGCAGGTGATGGAAACTCGCCGGCCCGCACGCTAAGCCATCACCCGAGCCGTCCGAAGTCGGAAGCGCGCAAACCAGCCATGCGAGAAGCCTGCCGCGGCGCCGCATTGTGCGGGTACAACGAGGCTTCGAGGTATAGTGGGAAAACCGACATGATCAAGCGGTGACATAATCATGTGTGAGTCCCGGTCATGACTGCGGAATATGTGGCCTATCACGCGGCCTGCCGGCCGGACGCGATCTCGATCGTCTCGGACGGGCGCGAGATCACCTATTCCGAGCTCGATCGGGACATCCGAGCGATGTCATGGGCAATGCGAGGGCTCGGTCTCTCGCGCGGACAATCCATCGTGGTCAGATGCGACAACGCCCATGTGCATTGGCTGCTGCTGATCGCGTCGGAACGGCTCGGAGTCGCCGCGGTGTCTCTCGTGGACGACGGCGATCCCGAGCTTCTCGCGAGCGTCGATCTGATCCTGACAGACCAGGCTCTGCCGGCCGGACCGGTTGGGCGGCATGCCCTCACCGAGGACTGGATCGCCGCCGCATTGAGTAGCCAGGAAGCCGAGGCGCCGCCCGCTCCGGCGGCCGACGATTCCGTTCGGATCGTCAGCACGTCCGGGACCACTGGTCCCGCCAAGCGCTTCCTCGTCCGCCGTGGCGCGCAAGACGCACGGACGGCGCAGTGGATCACGTCCTTCAACATCGGCTACTCCAGCCGCTATCTGGTGAGTATTCCGTTGGCGATGCGCGGCACCTTCGATTGCGGTTGCGCCTGTCTCAGGGCGGGTGGAACGATCGTGATCGAGACCCGCAAACCCACGACCCAGGCGCTGTGCACCCATAGGGTGACCCATCTTCTGGTGCTGCCCATGCACCTCAAGGCGATCTTGGAGGAGCTGCCGGCCGATTTCGCCAAGCCCCGAGATCTGACCATCGTGTCGTTCGGCGGCCGGATATCGCAGGAGCTACGCGAGCGCGCCACGAAACGCCTGGCGACCGCATTGTGCGAGACCTATGGCACGTCAGAGGTCTGCACGATCGGGATGATCTGGGGTCCGGAGACCGACGGATTCGGGACCATCCCGCCACGAGCCCAAGTCGAGGTGCTCGACGAGCGCGGCAATCCCTTGCCGATCGGGAGAGTGGGGGAGGTTCGGGTCCGGACCGACGCCATGTGCGAGGGCTATCTCGGCAATCCGGAAGCGACCAGCCGCATGTTCAAGGACGGTTGGTTCTATCCCGGCGACCTCGCGATCCTGCGATCTGGTCGCCAGGTCAAGATCCTCGGCCGCTCCGATGACATCCTCAACATAGGTGGCCAGAAATACCTGCCCGGCTATCTCGAGGAGCTGGTGCTTCGAAGCAAGGTCGCAGGCGATGTGGGCGTCTCATCCACGGAGGGCGCGGATGGCATCGATCGGCTCTGTGTGGCCATCGCGCAGCCGAGATGTGCCGAAGTGGAGTTGCTGTCGCGCGTCGTCGCGGCATTCCAGGATTTTCAGCTCGGGGTCATCGACATCTTGAAGGTCAGGGAGATCCCGCGGAACGCCAACGGCAAGATCGAGCGCGCACGCCTCAAGGCCATGGCGATCTCGGCGCTGCGCGAGATCGCCAAATCCGCGTCCGGCGTTACGTCCGCGTGAATTTCAGATGGCAGACTCGGCCCTCGATGCGGGCGCCGAGGCCGTGCGAACCCTCGAAGCGCGCGGCGACGCGATAGGCGTAGGTCGTCTCGCGCGGTGCTTGCCCGAGCGCCTCGTCCGCGTCGTTGACGAAGCCGCTCGCGTCGAGACGCGCGAGGCCATCCGGCTGGATCGTCCCGTCGAGGACCATCGAGCCGCGATTGCCGCCGCCGACGCGCTCGCCGTGCAGCACCCCGTCTTTCACGCCGGCCATGAAGCGGAACGCGGAGGCCGGCGTGTCATCGGACGCGGGGCAGAACACGACCACGTTCCAGCTGCCGTCGAAACGCCAGGTGTCGATGCTCGCGGTGACGTCGGTGGCGGGCGAGAGGGCGATCGGGATGACGCGCGCGCTATCGCCCGTGCTGGGCGCCCTCATCGCGCAGGTGGATGAGACCGGCAACAAAATCGCTGCCAGCATCGCGGTCGATGCCGTCGCAAACCGCATGGCCCTCTCCCCAGCCTCGGCGATTTCCGATCCCCCACGTTAACCATGTGCGTGGAATCGCCGTAGGCGCACGCGGATTATGATGGCGCTCGACCTCCGCCGTAAAGGCTCGGCGGCTCAGGCAGCGGGCTGGTATGGAGACTCGTAAGGCTCGTTCGGCGGAGCGGGCAGATTGTCCGCGGCGGCATCGCGCACGCCCGCCACGTAAGCCTCCTCCGCGGGCGTCGGATGGGCCACATCCACATGGGCGAGGAAGCGATCGCGAATGGGCCGCGCCGCGACCCGGTTTTATTCCGCCGGCGCCTTGCATTAGCATCAGTCCGACGGGTACCCACGAGCGTGCGAGGGAACGCTATGACCGCAGCGACAGAAAAACCCTGGCTACCCGACGATTGCGCCCGCGTGGTAGCGCAGGTCGAGGCGCGGCTCGTCGAGCAGGGCGCCGACGCGATCGAGCGCGAGGTGCTGCGGCTCGTCGACGCGCACGAGCGGCACATGGACCGCGACAGCATCGGACTCAACGCCGGTACCAACGTGATGAACCCGCGCGCGGCGGCGCTGCTCGCGCGCTCGCTCGGCAATCGCCCGTCGCTGGGCTATCCCGGCGACAAGTACGAGATGGGGATGGAGTTCGCGGGCGAGATCGAGGTGGTGACGGAGGTGCTGGTGCGCCGCCTCTTCAACGCGCCCTATGCCGAGATCCGCGTGGGCTCGGGCGCGCTCGCGAACCTCTATGCCTTCATGGCGACCTGCAAGGCCGGCGACCGCATCATGGCGTTTCCGCCGGAGATGGGCGGTCATGTCACGCATCACCGCGCGGGCGTCGCGGGCCTCTACGGCCTCGAGACGCATCCGGTGCCTTACGACGGCATGCGCATGGCGATCGACCTCGATCGCCTGCGGAAGGACGCGCGGCGGCTGCAGCCGAAGCTGATCACGGTCGCTGGCTCGCTCTGTCTCTTTCCCTATGCGGTGCGCGAGGTGCGGGCGATCGCCGACGAGGTCGGCGCCTACGTCCTCTACGACGCCGCGCACATGGGTGGGATCATCGCGGGTGGCCAATTCCAGCAGCCGCTCGCGGAAGGCGCTCATCTCATGACCATGTCGACCTACAAGGCCTATGGCGGGCCGCCCGCGGGTCTGATCCTCACCACCGAGAAGATGCTCGCGGAGCGCATCGACCAGATCGCCTATCCCGGCGTCACCGCGAATTTCGATCTCGGCAAGACCGCGGCGCTGGCGCTCGCGACCCTCGACCTCATCGAGCACGGCCGCGACTACGCCGCGGTGTGCATCGAGAACGCGAAGGCGCTGGGCGCGGCGCTCGCGGCGGAAGGGTTGCCGGTGCACGGTGTCGAGGGCCGCGGCCATACCGAGAGCCACCACCTGGCGCTTCACGCGGCGCCCTTCGGCGGCGGCCAACGTGCCTCCAAGCGGCTGGCGCAAGCGAACGTGCTCCTCTGCGGCATCGGCCTGCCGATCGAGCCGGTCGAGGGCGACCTCAACGGCATTCGCCTCGGGACCCAGGAGATCACGCGTTTCGGCTTCGAGCCCCGGCACATGCTGGATATCGCCCGCTTCATCGCCCGCGTCTTCCGCGGCAACGAGGACCCCGCCCAGGTCCGCCCCGAGGTGATCGAGTACCGGCGCGGGTTCCAGACGCTGCACTACGTGCGGTGAAATGTCCTGACCGCGCCATGCTCTCGCCACAGTCGCGCGTGAAGGTCGACCACATGAGAAGAACGTCACTGTTGGCGACGCTCGCGCTGCTTGCTCTGACCGGCGGTGCCCAAGCGCAGCAAAAAACTCCGCCAGCGCCACCGCCCGCAAAAGCAGCCCCTCCACCCACGACCGCCGCGGCGCCGGCCGTCACCGTCGCGATCCTGCAAGGCCTCGACAAGACCACCGCCCGGGTCTCGACCGTGGAGGCGCCGCTCGGCAAGCCTGTGCAGTTCGGCACGCTGGTCATCACGGCACGGGCCTGCGACAAGAAGCCGCCGGAGGAGCCGCCGAACACGGCGGCATTCCTCGAGATCGACGAGGCCCGGGCCAACACCGACCGGCAACACCTCTTCAGCGGTTGGATGTTCGCGCAGAGCCCGGCGCTCTCGACGCTCGAGCATCCCGTCTATGACGTGACCGTGCTCGACTGCAAGACCGAGACGGGATCGTCCGCCAAGCCCTCGGCGAAATAGGCGTCGACGCCGAGCGCGCGCTCGAGCTGCCGGTGATAATCGGCGCGCGGGATCTCCACGGCGCCGAAGCGGCGGAGGTGGTCGGTCACGAATTGCGTATCGAGCAGCCGGAAGCCGCCCCTGACGAGGCGCGCCACCAGGTGGACGAGCGCCACCTTGCTGGCGTCGGTCGAGCGGCTGAACATGCTCTCGCCGAAGAACACGCCGCGGAGCGCTACGCCATAGAGCCCGCCCACCAGCTCGCCCTCGCGCCAGGCCTCGACGCTGTGAGCGTAGCCCTGGTCGTGGAGCGCGCCATAGAGGCGGAGGATCTCGTCGTTGATCCAGGTCTTGGGCCGCATCTCCGTGGGCTCCGCGCAGCCGCGCATCACGGCCTCGAAGGCGCTGTCGACACGGACCTCATAGTGGCCGGTGCGTAAGGTGCGCCGGAGCCGCCGCGGCAGGTGGAAGCGGTCGAGCGGCAGCACGCCGCGCGGATCCGGATCGATCCAGAAGAGATCGGGATCCTCCGCAGACTCCGCCATCGGGAACAGCCCAGCCGCATAGGCGCGCAGCAGCAGCTCAGGCGAGAGCTCGATCATCCCTCAATGATGTGCAGCCGAGTGCGATGCTGCAAGACCATCGTGCGTCCTTCGACGCGCTTCGCTTGCTCAGAGCTTGTGAGCCTATGTCGTCTTGCGACGTAGAAGCAGTTGAGGGGGTGGGTGGCACGGGTGAGGTGGGTGAGGATTGTCGGGGGGACTCAGGCGGTGGCAGCGGCGGCAGTC
>DATEGF010000388.1:0-6777 GCA_035280245.1 Allostellaceae bacterium | reverse complement strand
GCCATCGGGAACGAGGTGAGCTTGCCGTCGGGCACGTCGTCGCCCCAGCATTCCACCAGCTTGAGCGCGCCGTGCTCCTTGAAGACGACGGCGGCTGCCTCGGCATGCTTGCGGTAGGCCTCGCGATTGGCGGTGGGTACGGCAGCAACGAAACCATCGATGTACATTGGTCGCTCCTTCACACTTGAACGCGTGCTGATGAAACGTCGCCCCTCCCGGCGCTCGCGCCGAGAGAGGGCGACACTCGGCTCACTTGCCGGCGCTCACCATCGCGAAATGGGCGCCTTGGGGATCGCGGGCCTGGACGATCCAGGCGCCGCCGGGGACCTCTATGGGACCGTTCACGATCTGCGCGCCACCGGTGACGGCGCGATCGGCCGCGGCCGCGACGCTGTCGACCGCGATGTAGTAGCTCCAGACGGGATAGGGGACCTGCGCGCAGATCTTCATCATGCCGCCGCAGGGCGCGCCGCCCGTCGCGAAGGTCTGATAGGTGCCCATGGGGCCCATCTCGTGCGCCTTGTCCTTCGTCCAACCGAAGAGCCCCTGGTAGAACTTGAACTCGCGGTCGAGATCGCCCGCCATCAGCTCGTGCCAGCCGATATGGCCGGGCGTCATCGGTGCCACGGGCTTCGGCTCCTCGGTCGTATCCGGCTTGAAGAGCAGGAATACCGCACCGCCGGGATCGGCGACCACCGCGAAGCGGCCGACGGTCGGGATATCCGTGGGCGGACGCCTGATCGAGCCGCCGGCGGCCTCGACCCGCTTCACCTCGGCATCGACATCGTCGGTCGAGACATAGCCGGTCCAGCACGGCGGCACGCCCTGGGCGCGCGCCTCGTCGGGGATCGTCATGAGCCCCGCCACCATCGCCGGGCCCTTGCTGAAGATCGTGTAGGTGCGGCCGTCGCTCATCGGATGCTCCTGCGAGGTCCAGCCGATGACGTCGCCGTAGAACTTCGCGGCCGCCTTGGTGTCGGGGGTCATCACGTCGTACCAGATGAATTTTCCGCGTGGGGTCGTCATGGCGTCAGTCCTCCTTGTTGATGGGCCGGGGGAACAGAGACTCGATATAGCGCCGGAGATGTGACACGCATTCGCGCGCGATCTCGGGACCGCTTTTTGCCTTGGCGAGCACGAAGGCGCCCTGCAGCACCGCCTGCGTATAGAGCGCGAGGCTGAGCGCGCTCCAAGCCGCATCGGGCGCGTAGAGCGCCTTCGCGGCCTCGATATCGTTCGCCACGCCTGCGGCGTGGGTGCGGATGCCGGTGTCGCAGGCCTTTCGGATCGCGGGGTGCGTGTCGTAGGCCTCCTGCACCATGGTGCCGAGGAGGCAGCTGAATTGCGGGATCGGCCCGTCGATGATGGCGCTGCGGAAATCGATGTAAGCGAGGACGCGATCGAGGGGATCGGGGAGCGCGTGGTAGGGCGCGGCGGCGAACAGGGTCTCGGCCATCGCGGAGAAATGCGCCGCCGCCGCGACCGCGAGGTCCTCTTTGCTTTTGAAATGGTGGAAGAACGCGCCCTTGGTGAAGCCGGCTTCGCGGCAGATGTCATCGACCGTGGTCGCCGAGTAGCCCTGCGCGCGGATCACCTGCATCGCCGCGTCGAGGAGGCGAGTGCGGGCATCGGGCTGGGTCGTGGTTGCGTTCATCTCATGAACATACCGACTGGTTGGTATTTAGTCAAGCGAGAATTGTTGACGCGATAAATCAATGATGTGCGTTGGAAGCGACGCCATGATGACGTGAGCCGGCTGCCCGCGCGCTCACCGGTCTCCGTCTCGCGTTGCCCGCTGGTTGCCATCCTCGGTTCCTCACCTGGGATGTAGCCTGTTGCGAGCGTTGAATGGAGGTGCTCATGTCGATCCTGCTGGACCACACGATCGTCCCGGCCCGCGACAAGGAAGCGTCCGCCCGGTTCTTCGCAAGGATCTTTGGTCTGCGATACGACGGTCCGGTCTCGCACTTCGCGCCCGTAAGGGTCAACGACACGCTCACGCTCGATTTTGATACGTCGAGCGACTTCGACTCGCTTCACTATGCGTTCAAGGTCGGCAACGCGGAATTCGACGCGATCTTCGAGCGCATCCGGGGCGGGAAGATCGCTTACGGAAGCGGGCCGTTCTCCGCTGATGACATGCAGATCAGCCGCCACGGCGGTGCCCGCCGATTCTATTTTCGGGACCCAAGCGGCCACCTGCTGGAGGTGTTCGCCGACGCGGATGAATAGCGCGTGGGCCTAGCGGCGGCGCGCGGCTTCCTCGATCTCCGCCGCGGCGATCGCGCGGGCGAGCCCGGCCGCGAGTTCCTTGGCGCCGGCGAGCGTGAGCTCGGCGGCGACGCGGGCGCCGGCCCCCAATGACGAGTTCACGAAATCGAGGGTGATGGCTTCTTCGAGGAGCGCGTGATGCGGGTGGTCGTAGGAGACCACCGCGCGCTCGAGCGCGAACCAGCCGCCCTCACCCTTCCCGGCGCCCTCGACGCCGACGACTTCGACGATCGAGGTGCACATGGGGCTCAGGCCACGCCGTGCTTGCGCAGGAAGGCCCAGAGCTTCTGCCAACCGTCGAGGGCTTGCTCGATCCGGTACATCGGCCGGTCGTAATAAAAGAAGCCGTGGCCGGCGCCGTCGTAGCGGTGGAACTCGTAGGTCTTGCCGTGCTTCTTGAGCTCCGCCTCGTGCTGGTTCACCTGCTCGGGCGTGGGCGCGCGGTCATCGTTGCCGAAAAGGCCGAGGAGAGGACAGGAGAGGCTCTTGGTGAATTCGATGGGCGCGGTCGGCTGCTTCGGCGTGAGCTCCTCCTTGCTCATCACCACTCGGCCGCCCCAGAGCTCGCAGGCCGCGTCGATGCTCTTGGTGTGGCAGGCGTAGAGGAAGGTGTGCCGGCCGCCCGAGCAGGTGCCGAAGGCCGCGACCTTGCCATTCAGGACGGGCTGGGCGCGGAGCCATCGGACGGCGCCCTCGGCGTCGCCGATCACCTGCGCATCGGGGACGCCGCCCTCGGCGCGCACTTTCGCGGCGACGTCGTCGGATTTTCCCTCGCCCGCGCGATGATAGAGGTTCGGGCTGATCGCGACGTACCCGTGGTGCGCGAACTTGCGGGTGGTCTCCCGGTACCACTCGTCCCAACCGGGCGCATGATGGAAGAGCAGCATGCCGGGGTAGGGGCCCGGACCCAGCGGGCGCGCGACGTAGGCCGAGATCGGCTCGCTCTTGTCGCCGGGGATCGAGATCGTCTCCGCGATCATTCCTTCATAGGCCATGCGCGCTCCTCCTTTCATCGTGCCTCGGTTTCGGCATCATCCTGCCGACTGGAGGGCGCAACCGGCACCGGCATCACATCACCGTTTGCGGGCGATCGGCCTTCCGATCGAGCGAGGACCTGCTAACATTCGAGATCGAGGGCAGGGGCACGCGGGAAGAGTTGGCCGAGCGGGAACCATCTTCTGAGCGAGGGTCGCATGTCCGTTGCCACCAACCATCGCAAGATACTCTGCGTCTCGCCGGCCTACAGCCCATCCTTCGGTACCTTCGAGTATGCCTATCCGCTGCGGCCGGGAACGCGCGCTTTCATGCCGCCTCAGGGGCTGCTGGTGGTCGCGGCCTATCTGCCCCGCCACTGGGAGGTGCGGTTCATCGACGAGAACATGAGGCCGGCGGGCGACCGCGATTTCGCCTGGGCCGACGTGGTGCTGGCGAGCGGCATGCACGTCCAGCGCGAGCAGATCATCTCGATCGCGCGCCGCGCTCACCGCGCCGGCAAGCCCGCAGCGCTCGGCGGTCCATCGGTCTCGTCGGATCCGTCCGCCTATCGCGAGTTCGACTACCTCCACATCGGCGAGCTCGGCGATGCCACGGACCGGCTGATCGCGCTCATCGGCGCCGACGCGCACCGGCCGCCGGCGCAGGTCCGGCTGGAGACGCGCGAGCGCCTGGCACTCACGGAATTCCCGATCCCGGCCTACCATCTCGCCGAGATCGGAAAGTATTTCCTCGGCAGCGTGCAGTTCTCGAGCGGCTGCCCCTATCGCTGCGAGTTCTGCGACATTCCCGGCCTCTACGGCCGCGTGCCCCGCCTCAAGACGCCGCGGCAGGTGACGACGGAGCTCGATGCCATGCTGGCACGGGGCAATCTGGGCGCGGTCTATTTCGTCGACGACAATTTCATCGCGAACCGCAAGGCCGCGCGCGAGCTGGTCGAGGAGCTCGTCCGCTGGCAGAAGGCCAACGGCTACCCGATCGAGTTCGCCTGCGAGGCGACGCTCAATATCGCCAACCAGCCGGAGCTCCTCGCGCTGATGCGCGAGGCCTTTTTCGTCACGGTATTCTGCGGCATCGAGACGCCGGACATCGACGCGCTCAACGCGATGTCCAAGAGCCACAACGCCAAGCTGCCGATCCTCGAGGCGATCGAGACGCTCAATCGTTTTGGCATGGAGGTGGTGTCGGGGATCATCCTCGGCCTCGACACGGATACGCGCGAGACGCCGGCGCGGCTCCTGGATTTCGTGCGGCAGTCCAACATTCCCATGCTGACCATCAACCTGCTGCAGGCGCTGCCGCGGACACCGCTCTGGGATCGATTGGCCGCCGCGGGCCGGCTCCGCCACGATCCGACCCGTGAGTCGAACGTGGACTTTCTGCTGCCCTATGGCGACGTGGTCGATATGTGGCGGCACTGCATCCGCGAGACCTATCGGCCCGAGGAGGTCTACCGCCGCTTCGCGTGGAACATCGCACGCACCTATCCCAACCGGATCCGGCCGCCGGTCTCGCCCCGACGGGCGTCGTGGGCCAACCTGCGCAAGGCTGCGCGCATCCTCGCGGGTCTCTCGCTCCACGCGGGGATCCTCGCGCACTACCGCAGGCATTTCTGGCGCATGGCGCTGCCGCTGTTGCGTCAAGGCCGGGTCGAGGATGTGATCCGCGTCGGCTTGGTCGCCCATCACCTCATCACCTTCGCGCATCAGGCGGCGCTCGGCCGGGAGAACGCCTCGTTCTACTCCGCCAAGGTGAGCCGACCTGCCGCGGCGGCGGCCGCTTGAGACGCCGCGCCAGCGACCGCCGTCCGTTGCTCGTGATCGACGGCGATTCCTTCGCCCATCGGTCTTATCACGCGCTGCCGAAATCGATCCGGCGCGCCGGCAATCGCGGCGGCGGCGCGGTGCTGGGCTTCGCCAATTTCCTGCTGCGGTTGGTGGCGAGCGAGACGCCACGGGCGGTGATCGTGGGCTGGGACACGCTCGAGGCCGAGACCTATCGGCAGGAACTGTTCGCGGACTATCAGGGCGGCCGCGAGTTCGACGACGAGCTGGTGGAGCAGCTGGAGGTGCTGCCGGATTTCGTCGCGGCCTGCGGCTTCGCCAATGCCAAGGGCCGCGGGTACGAGGCGGACGATTTCCTGGCGGCGTCAGCCAAGCGCGAGGAGCGGAACGGCGGGACCGTCCTGGTGGCGAGCGGCGACCGCGACGCGTTCCAGCTCGCGTCCGATCGGACGACGGTGCTCTATCCGCTCCGCGCCGGCGAGATGGCGCGGATCGGTCCCGCCGAGGTGCGCGAGCGCTACGGCGTCGACCCCGGGCAGGTGCCGGACTTCATCGCGCTCCGCGGCGATCCCTCCGACCGCCTGCCCGGCGCCCGCGGCGTCGGCGCGAAGGGTGCCGCCGATCTGCTGCGCCGATACGGAAGCCTCGAACGCGTGCTCGCGAGCGGCCGCTTCGCTGCTCAGGCCGACGACCTGCGCCTCTACAAGAAGATCGCGACCATGGACGCGAAGGCGCCGCTGCCGAAGCTCGGCGCGCAGGTGCCGACCTGGGAGAAGGCCGCGGCGCTGGCGCGGAAGTGGGAGCTCAATCAGCTGGCGGTGCGGCTCGACAAGCTTGCGGGAGGATCCCCGCCCGCACGCAGTTCTCCTCCGCCGTCATGGCCGGGCTTGGCCCGGTCATCCACGAATTCCCGCGCAAAGAAAAAAGTCGTGGATGCCAGGGCCAAGCCCGGGCATGACGGCAAGAAGAAGCGCAAGGTTCCTGGCAAGCCCCTGAAAATCGCCACCTTCAACATCAACGACGTCAACAAGCGGCTCTCGAACCTGCTCGCGTGGCTCGAGCAGTCGAAGCCGGACATCGTCGCGCTGCAGGAGCTGAAGAGCACGGACCCCGGCTTTCCGCGAGCGGCGCTCGAGCGGGCGGGGTATCACGCGATCGTCCGGGGTGAGCGCACCTACAATGGGGTCGCGATCCTCTCCCGGAGCGAGCCGCATCCGACGCGGGATGCGCTGCCGGGCGATCCCCGTGACGCGCAGTGCCGCTATCTCGAGGCGGCCGTCAGCGGTGTGCTGGTCACCTCGATCTACTCACCCAATGGCAATCCGCAGCCCGGACCGAAATTCACCTACAAGCTCGCCTGGATGAAGCGGCTCATCGCGCATGCGCGTACGCTCTATGCGCTGGAGGCACCGGTGGTGCTGGCGGGCGACTTCAACGTGGTGCCGACCGAGGGCGACATCTACAGGAGCCGCTCCTGGAAGAAGGACGCGTTGCTGCAACCGGCGCCGCGCGCACTCTTCAAGGAGCTGCTGGCGCAAGGCTGGGTCGATGCGGTGCGCGCGCGCCATCCGGACGAGCGGAGCTACACCTACTGGGACTACAAGCGCGAATGCTGGCCGCGCGACGCCGGGCTCCGGATCGATTTCCTGCTGCTGAACGCCGCCGCCGCGGCCCGCCTCATCGACGCCGGCGTCGACAAATCCGTGCGCGGCGAGGAGGGCGCCAGCGA
>DATEGF010000387.1:0-23234 GCA_035280245.1 Allostellaceae bacterium | reverse complement strand
AGGCGCGGCTCGCAGTGATGCGGGGTGAGGCGCCGAAACGCGGCCGCTTGCCGATCTCGGTGCCGTCTCGCGTGCTCTGGGGTGCGAACGATCCCATCCTCAAGAGCGAATGGTCGGACCGGCTCGACGAATTCTTTAGCGACGTCGAGGTGTCGACCGCGCCGGAGGCGGGACATTTCGTCCATTACGAGCAGCCGACGCTCGCGTGCCGGGAGATCGAGGCGTTTTTCCGTAAGGTATAAGGGGGAAGCATGGCCGTGAAGCATGTTGCCGTGATCGGCGCGGGCACCATCGGCGCGAGCTGGGCCGCCTATTTTCTGTCGCGCGGCATGTCGGTGACCGCGAGCGATCCCGCGCCCAATGGTGAGGCGTTCATCCGCGATTACGTGCGGACAGCGTGGCCGACGCTCGAGCGCACAGGGCTTGTGCCCGGCGCGTCCCCCGACCGGCTCCGCTTCGAGCGCGATCCAGTCGCTGCGGTCGCCGGCGCCGGGTTCGTGCAGGAGAGCGCGCCCGAGCGCGAGGAGATGAAGGTCGAGCTCTTCGAGCGGCTCGATCGCGCCCTGCCACCGGAAGTGATCCTGGCCTCGAGCTCGTCGGGTATTCCGATCTCGAATATCGCCGTGCGCTGCCGGCACGCCGAGCGCTGCATCATCGGCCACCCCTTCAACCCGCCGCACGTGATCCCGCTGGTCGAGGTGGTTGGCGGCAAGCGGACGAGTCCCAAGGTGATCGAGCGAGCGATTGCCCTTTATCGCGAGATCGGCAAGCACCCGATCCACATCCGCAAGGAGGTGCGCGGCCACCTGGTGAACCGCCTGCAAGCCGCGCTGTGGCGCGAGGCCGTCCACCTCGTGAACGAGGGCGTGGCGACCGTCGGCGACGTCGACGCCGGTATCGCTTACGGTCCCGGTCTGCGCTGGGCGATCATGGGTCCGCATCTCCTGTTCCATCTCGCGGGTGGTATCGGCGGGATGACGCATTTCATGCCGCATTTGGGCGTGACGCTGGCACGCGATTGGTGGCGCGATCTCGGCAGCCCCGAGCTCACGCCGGAAGTGCAGAAGAAGATCATCGACGGCGTCGCCGACGAAGCGGGCGGCCGCAGCATTCCCGAGCTGGCGGCCGAGCGCGACCGCTGCCTGATCGCGATCCTCGAGGCGCTCAAGGCCGCACGCGGCGCGAAGTAGCGCGTCTCAGGCGCCTGGTCGTGCCGCTGGCGGAGCGCTCGTTGCAGGCTCCGAGCGGAAACCAATGCGCGCGTGGGTCCCGTCGCAGAAGGGCTTGTTTCCCGAGCCACCGCAGCGGCACAAGCGTGCATTCTCGGCACGGAACACCGTGCGACCCGTGCCCGAGCAGACCTCGAGATTGCCGAGCACCTGCAGGGGCCCATCCGCCAGCGGCGTGATGCGGAGCCGCTCGCCGCGGCTCTCGAGCGGATCGGACGCGATCGTCGCGGGCTCGCCGGTTGCAGCGAACCCGGTCTCGCGATGGGCATTGTCGCAAAAGGGCTTGTTGCGGGACTTCCCGCAGCGGCAGAGCGTGGCGCGCAGGAGCCTGCCATGGCCCGCGAGATCGACGTCGGCGTGGATCGCGTAGGGTCCATTCTCGCGGACGCGCAGCACATTGACGGGCGGCGCCCGCTCCTGAGCGCCACCGTCGCGGCGCTCGTAGGTGATGGCGCCGGAGGGGCAGGCATGAGCGATCGAGACGCAGCGTTCGACCGATACCGCCTCGGGATGGAGCCAAGCCCCCGTCACGTTCGCGAGGAAGACGTCGGGAGCCCCGAGCACGCAGTGGCGCGAATGGATGCAGCGACGCGGATCGAAGCGGAGGGTCAGCTCTTTGGTGTGCGCGATATTCGCGTCGCCGTCGCTGGCCGCAGCGGCCGCAGCCGGCGCGGGCTTCGAGGATTTGGCATCGACCAGCGCGAGGTTGTCGACCGCCACGGTCAAGTGCTCCTCGAATTCGGTGTGGAGGTCGGTGAACCGCTCGGCCACGGCGAGGAGGCGGCCAGCGACTCCCGGGAGAAGCACGTGCTCCTCGAGCTTTGCGGCGGCGGACGCCAGCTCGCGCACGCGCTCACTCAGGATCTGCGCGGCGCATCGCTGCACCAGCTGGCCCGACGAAAGCGAGAGCGCGAAGGTGAGGCCTGCGGTGGCGCCGGGCCGCGTGGGCCCAACCGGGAGCCGAGTCGCGGCGTCACCGACATAGCTCATGGCGTACATGATCTCGGTCGCCGACGCTGCAAGCCCGACGCGGAGATCGCGCGGGAGCGGCGCGGGCGAGAACACCTGCGCGAAGGTCCGCATCATCAGCCCGTAGAGGGCGTTGCCGAGGTCGACCACCTTGGCCGTCAGCGGATCGGAGATCGCGGTCACATCGTGCCTGCCACGGGCATTGTCGAGACAGGGGTTTTCGACGACCGGACGCGCCGGCTCGAAGCCCGGCCGTGCCCGTTGCAGGCGGGTCATCTCCTCCCGAATCGCCGCGAAACGCTGGTAGTGCGAGCCCTCGCGATGCGCCGGCGCGCCTTCGCCTTGCTGTACGATCTCCTCCACTGCGCGCCGCGCGGACTCGAGGCCGGTGATCTTGAAAAGACCGGGAAGGCCGAACTCCGCCGCGCTGACTTGGGCCTCGCCGTGGCCGACGAAGACGCGCTCCTCGCCGAAATCCTCGACGAGCTTGGCCAAGCCGCGGAGCACGCTGTGATAGAGCTGTCCCTGGCTCACATAGTCTTGCGGCGTGGGCGTGAGCAGCTCCGGGCGTGCCACGCGAGGGTGATGCGCGGGGTGATGGAAGCCCGCGCCGTCGACCATCTCGATCCCCTCGGGACGCTCGATGTACATGAAGTGATCAAGAGTCGCGGCGCTGAAGGGAGAGAGGCGCATCACGACATCGGTGGGAAACCACCCGGAGCGCACCGGGAACTGAGGACGCCAGAGGTGCGGCGACGCGCCGGTCGCGGCGAGAAGGTTGTTCACCAGCGACAGATGCAGCATCTCCTCGAGTGCCACCTGGCGGACTGACCGCCGCCATCCGTCGATCGCCTTGAGCTCGTCGGCGGTCACGTCCTCACTCGTATCGCGTTTCAAGCTCCAGAGCGCGTAGAGGTACGAGCACATGACAGAGTGCTCGAACTCGGCCGCCTCCGAGAGCAGATAGAACAGCTCCTCGCGGTCCTGGATGACGATGTCGTCGTGCTGCATGTGCTATCCCTTGCCGAAACCCCGAGAATGCCCCGAGCGGTTGATTTTTAAGCCCGTGGCTTCCGCTCGGCGCTCTTGAGCCAGCCGCGGCCGGCGCGGCGGCCGAGATAGCCGGCATTGACGCGCTGCTTCAGGAGCGCGGGCGGACGGAAACGCTCGCCATAAGCGGCATGCAGGATCTCCTGCACTTGGAGCGACAGGCTCGAGGTCGTGACGTCCATCAGCTCGAAGGGGCCGATTGGATGCCCGAGGCCGAGCTTGCAGGCGAGGTCGATATCCTCCGGCGTGGCCACACCCTCCTCGACCAATTTGATCGCCTCGATGACGAAGGCGTGGAGCACGCGATTGACCGCGAACCCCACCACGTCCTTGACGCGGATCGGGGTCTTGCCGGCATCGCGGCAATAGGTCATCGCGCGCTCGACCGTGGCATCCGCCGTGTCGAAGTGCGGGATCACCTCGACGAGCTTCATGCGCGAGACGGGCGAGAAGTAGTGCGTCCCGATGAAGCGCGGTCGCCGATCCGCGCGCAGATGCGAGGCAAGGGTGGAGATCGCGATGCTCGAGGTGTTGCTGGCGATCAGCGCGTCCGGCCGGCAGATGCGGTCGAGGGTCTGGAAAATTCCGGCCTTGACCGATTCATCCTCGAACACCGCCTCGGTGACCATGTCGCGGTCAGCGAAGCGCGCGAGGTCAGTGGTGATGGCGATGCGGGCTAGGGCGGGAGCCTTGTCCGCTTCTTTGTAGAAGCCGCGCGCGATTCCCTTGTCGAGAATGCCCGCGAGCCGGTCGAGCGCGGCTTTGAGTGCCTCATCGGTGCGGTCGGAGAGCAATACGTCATAGCCCGCGAGCGCATAGACGAGCGCAATCTCCGCGCCCATCAGGCCCGCGCCCACGACACCGATCTTACCCGCCATTCATCGTCTCCATCGCTTCATTTACCGAAAATGCGGCATCGCGGAGACCTTGTCTACGTTCGGCCTTGCCTTGATGCGCTGGGCGAGGTCAATCTTCGGCCATGGGGATGCGAACGGAAGACGCCGACGGCGAGGCCGCGAGCAACGATCCCTTTGACCTCAGCGGTCGGGTCGCCCTTGTCACGGGAGCGGGGCAAGGGCTCGGACTGGAAATCGCGGAAGCGCTCGCGTGCGCGGGTGCGCAGGTCATCCTGAATGGGCGCCACGCCGAGCGGCTCGAGGCCGCCGCGAAGCGGATCCGCGCAAGCGGTGGGATCGCTTCGCCACTGGCCTTCGACATCGCCGATCCCGCCGCCGTCACTGCCGCTTTCGAGGGCATCCAATCGGCGTTCAGAGGTCTCGACATCCTCGTCAACAACGTCGGCATTCGGCATCGCTTCCCGCTGGCGCAGATCACGGCGGCTGATTTTCGGCATGTGATCGAGGTGAATCTGGTCGCGGCCTTTCATCTTGCGAAGGCCGCGGTGGCGCTCATGACCGCGCACGCCCGCGGCCGCATCATCATGGTGACGTCGATCGCGGGCCCGCTCGGCCGCGCCAATGACTCGGCTTACATCGCGGCCAAGGGCGGGCTCGCGGGTTTCGTGCGGGCGCTTGCCGTCGAGTTCGGGCCCCGGGGCATCACTACGAATGCGATCGCGCCCGGGTACTTCGCGACCGAGACCAACGCCGCCATGGTCGACGATCCCGAGGTCGAGAACTTCGTCAAGCGGCGGATTCCGCTGCAGCGCTGGGGCACGCCCAAGGAGGTCGCGGGCGCCGCGGTGTTCCTGGCATCGGACGCGGCGAGCTATGTGAACGGCCACGTGCTGACGGTCGACGGCGGACTGTCCTCGTCGTTCTAGGCCCTCGCCACGGGCCTGCGTTTCGGTTAGAGCTTGACTAGCGAACATAAGGGAAAATCCCGAAGCGCAGGACAGGGAGGGGCCATGCGTGGCCTGATGATGGACGGGCCGCTGCTGATCCAGACCTTGCTGGATCACGCGGCCCAGTATCACGCCGACACCGAGATCGTCTCACGTACCAACGAAGGGCCGATCCACCGATACACTTACGCTGAGGCCGAGCGCCGATCGAAGCGGCTCGCGAACGCGCTGCGCCGGCTCGGGATCAAACTAGGTGATCGGGTGGGAACGCTTGCCTGGAACGGTTACCGCCATTACGAGCTCTATTTCGGCGTCTCAGGCATCGGCGCTATCTGTCACACCATCAATCCGCGCCTATTCCACGATCAGCTGAACTACATCGTCAATCACGCCGAGGACGCGCTGATCTTCTTCGACTTGAGCTTCGCGCCGCTGATCGAGAAGCTCGCGCCGGGCTGGAAGCCCGTGAAGCACTTCGTCGCGATGACCGATCGCGCTCATATGCCGAGCATCGGCGTCAAGAACCTCCTCTGCTACGAGGAGCTGATTGCCGCCGAGACGCCCGAGCTCACTTGGGCCGACTTTGAGGAGAGCACGGCCTCGTCGCTCTGCTACACGTCCGGCACCACGGGCAACCCCAAGGGCGCGCTCTACAGCCATCGCTCCACGGTGCTGCATTCCTTCGCGTGCTGCAGCGCCAACAACACGGCGTTTGCAATGTGGGACTCGGTCTGCCCGATCGTGCCGATGTTCCATGCGAACGCCTGGGGCGTGCCGTATTCCTGCACGATGGCGGGCTCGAAGCTGGTATTCCCCGGTCCCAACCTCGATGGCGCGAGCCTTCAGGCGCTGTTCGAGAGCGAGAAAGTAAGCCTCATGCTCGGCGTGCCCACGGTGTGGCTCGGGCTCCTCAAATATCTCGAGGAGAGCGGCAAGCGCATCGACAGCGTCAACCGCGTGCTGATCGGCGGATCGGCCGCGCCACCGGCGATGATCAAGACCTTCGAGGAGAAATACGGCGTCACCGCTTTCCAGGGCTGGGGCATGACCGAGCTAAGCCCCGTGGGAACGCTGGGCACGCTGAAGACGAAGTTCCAACATCTGCCGAAGGAGGTGCAGCTCGCGCGCAAGGCGATGCAGGGGCGACCGCTCTTTGGCGTGGAGATGAAGCTCGTCGATGCCGACGGCAAGATTCAGCCGCACGATGGCCAGGCGCGTGGCGAGCTTTTTGTCCGTGGTCCCTGGGTCGTCGGCGGATACTACAAGGATGAGAAGGCGAGCCGCGGCGCCGTGGATGCCGAAGGCTGGTTCGGTACCGGCGACGTCGCGACCATCGATCCCGACGGGTATCTGCAGCTCGTCGACCGGAGCAAGGACGTGATCAAGTCTGGCGGCGAATGGATCAGCTCGATCGATATTGAAAATGCCGCGATCGCCCATCCCGACGTGGCTGAGGCCGCGGTCATCGGCGTGCCGCATCCCAAATGGGCGGAGCGGCCGCTGTTGATCGTCGTGCCGAAAGAAGGCCGCGCGCCCACGCGCGAGGCGATGCTCGCCTTCCTCAAGGACAAGGTCGCGAAGTGGGCGCTACCCGATGACGTCGTGCTCTTGAAAGAGCTGCCGCATACCGCGACCGGCAAGATCCTGAAGACCAAGCTCAGAGAGATCTTCGCCGGTCACCGCCTCCCCGGCGCTTGAGGTCAGGACAGAGCGCCGCAAGTCAGGCCCATGCCTTGGAGCTTGCTCAGAGCCAGCGCCACTGACCGATAACGCGGCCTTGGATATACGCCTCGTCGAGTGTGCGCTCGTAAGGCTCGTAGTTCTGATTGTCCGAGGTGATCTTCACACGCGGCGGGTCCGTGTGGGGCAGGAGCTGCACGCGCTTCACCACGAGCCCGAGCCCGTCCCACACGACGAACACACCAGGCGGACTCGGCCGCCGATCGGCGGTGTCGACCAGCACGCGCTGGCCGGGCAATAGTGTCGGCTCCATGCTGTCGCCGAGCACCGTGATGATGCGGAGTTCTGCCGCCGGTGCCGTCGTGTAACCGCGGACGATCTCGTTCGGGATCTGCCAAGCGGCGACCGTGCGGCTGTTCTCATCGGTGAGTCCGCTGCTGCTGCCGCTGCCCGCACTCGCGCGCACGTCGAGTTCCTCGATGCGCATCATCGGCGCCGCGGCCTCCGGCCGCGCGAAGGTTGGAAGCGGTCGCTGGCCCGAGCCGTCGACGCCGGCGAGAGCAAACAGATCGGCGGAATCGATGCCGTGCGGGGCGAAGATCGGGACGAGGCGCAGAATCAGGTCGAGCGGCAGCAGCGGCTTTTTGAAACGATCCTCATAGTGCTGATAGCTCGACCCGTGCTCCATGCCGAGGGCCTCCGCGACCTGCCGGATCGACAGGCCCGCGCGGGTCCGGATCTGCTTGAGGCGGCGGGCGACGGCGGAAACATCGCGCATGACAGGAGTGTGTACGCCACGGCAATACATAGCTAGACGCATTATACGTTGACATTCGTACGCATTCGGCGTATTAGGATACAAGCACTGGGCCTGCGGCGTAATTGCCGAGGCACCACGCTCAAGTTCCCGCCAGGAGACGATGTCATGGTCCATGTGTTTGGTGGCCTTGGGTTTTCTGCATCACTGGATGAGAACGTATCAGGAACTACCTCGACCTGGATACAGGACCGGAGCAGCGGCGTCAACGATCCCGGGCAGACCACACGTGCGCGCGCCAGTGGCGCGTGTTCATTCGTGGTAGCGGATTGGCGAGAGGGTTGCGAGCCGTTCTGCGGCGCACCGACTCGACCCGGCTCGTCATACTGCGCGCACCATCAACTCCTCTGCATCGTGCCGCGCGAGAGCGCCGAGGGTCGCTCGCGAGTCGACACGCTCCTGGAGGAGGTCGAGGCGGTGCCCTCGCCGCCGCCGGAGCTCGCGCATCTGAAAGAGAGCACGCTACCGGAATCCTTTCCCGATGATGCCGGTGATCTCCGAGCCCTCCTCGATCATCCGCCGCCAGACCGCGAGGTGGAATGAACGGTCTGGTTAAACGTCACGACTGCGGTCAGAGATGGAGGGCGGTATGGCGCGGAATAGAGCCAAGCGTGCGCGACACGAGGACATCCTGGCGCCGACGCCGGAGCGTTGGGCGCGGGACGAGGTGGAGCGGCTGCCGACGGCCATTGCAGACGAGGAGGGACGGCCCGCGCGTCCCTATCGCACGACCGACACGCTCCTTGTGATGGAGCGACGCGGCACCATCACGCCGGCGATGCGCCAGGCCGCGGAGGATTTTCGCGCCATCTTCCAGGCGGCCGCGCTCGATCCGCTGCGCGCACCGGATCTCAACCGGGTGCCGAGCGTGGGTCGCGCTCTCACGCTCGGCGAGCGCGGCGGCGTCGCGCGCGAGAAGGTCTGGGCCGCGCTGACCGCTCTCGGCGGCATCCAATCGCCCGCGGGCTCGTGCGTTTGGCACGTCGTGGGCTGCGAGTGGACGCTCAAGGATTGGGCGCTCCGAGAGGGCTGGGGCGGTCGTCCTCTGAGCGTCGAGACCGCAGCTGGCGTATTGGTGGGCGCGCTCGGGGTGCTCCAGGCGCTTTACGGCCTGTAAACCCGCCGGATGCTAGCGATGATGACCTGGGGCATTTCGCGGACCTGCGCTTTTCAAGCGGGTTACACCGCGTCACCTAATTGGGTGGACCGCGCCAGCCTTAGGCGCGATCATACGAACCTGCTGCGGAGTCGCTTGCCATGAACCGCGCGGTGGTCCTGATAGTCCTGGCCCTGCTGGCGGCGTGCGCCAAGCCGGCGCCGTCACCGGTGGCCTCCCAATCCGCCTGCCCCGACAGCCTGTCCGACCTCGATCGGCTCGCATGCTGGGTCTCGGCACGACCGGGACCCGCGCCGGACGCGCGCCAGCCGCCGGTGCTCCTCCGCAATCCCGACGGCAGCGCGGTCATCGGGCCGAAGCCGCCCGAGCCGGTCCGCAACCCCGACGGCAGCCTCGTGATCGGGCCGCGGTCGTCGCAATAGGCGCTACGACCGAGCCTCACGGCGCCCGGACCATCTCCCCCACAGAGACGCTGCGGCGATCACGATCGCGATCGCGACGACGTGGACCGAGAGGTCGAGCAGCGTCACGTCGAACGGATGAAAGAACTGCAACAAACAGGCCGCGATCGCGGCGACGCCGAGACCGCCGACGATGGCGACACGGACCGGCGCCAGCGGGCGCGCACGCTGCAGCATCAGCAACAGGCTCACGCCCAGCGGCGCGCTCACCGCGAGGATGAAGCGGAAACAATGCGTGCTCTCGCCCAATTCCCAGCCATCAGGCCCGAAAGCGATCCAGTGCCGATAGCAGCCATAGCCGCTGGTCGCGATCCACGCCGCGAGGGGCGGCAGTGGCAGCAGAGCCCATGCGGGCGCGCGGTCGGGCAGGCTGAGCTGGAAGGCCGCGACCACCGCGGCGACGCCCGTGGTTAGCGTCGCCATCATGTCGAGCAACAGCTGCAGATCGTGAGCGCGGCGGGCGAAGACGTCGAGATCGGAGAAGCCAAGGATCGCGATGGCTGCTACCGCGCCGACCGCGAGCAGCCAGAGCGTGGCGAGCACCGCCGGCGCTGGCAGTCGACGCACCGGCTCGGCCTCAGCCGCCAGGCGCTCGATCAGCCGCTCCGTCGTCTCGCTCACCGTCCGCCTCCTGTCAGTTGCGCCCGCAACGCGCGGATCGCGCGGTGCACGCTCACCTTGAGCGACGCAACGGATTTGCCGCTCGCTCGTGACGCTTCGGCGAGCGAGAGTTCGCGGAGCTTCAGCATCTCCAGCGCCTCGCGCTGTCCTGGCGGCAGGCTTGCGATGGCCGGGCCGAGCCCGGCGGCACGATCGCGCGCCTCCATCTCCTGTTTCGCTCGAGGGTCCGCGAAGGTTTCGTAGGCTTGCGCGTCCGAGACCTCGGCGGCCTCGGTGCGGCCGCGCCGACGGAGGGCGTCGATCGAGCGGCGCCGCGCGATCGCCGCGAGCCAATGGCTGAAGGGGCGGGCGGGATCGTAGGTGTGACGCACGCGGTGCACCGTCAGCAACACGTCCTGCACGACGTCCTCGATGCGGTCGGGCGCGCGATGTCGGCCCGCCGCCAGCGCGCGCAGGAACGGCAAAATCTCGCGCAGCAGCCGCTCGTAGGCGGCGCGGTCGCCGCGCTGGGCCGCGGCCATCCACTCGGACCACTCCCGGTCCCGCGAAAGCGCACGATTGGTTTCCGGTGCCATGGTTCCGGAGTCTCAAAATGTTGCCAGCGCGAACTCGATGACGCTGGCGGCGGGACCGAGTCTACCGCGTCCCTCGATCCTTGGCCTTCACGTTGCCGCGCGGCCCTAGCGTGAATGCGGCGGCGCCGGCTAGACCGCGCGGCGGATCGCGTGGTAGGCGACCAGCACGATCACGGCGCCGACTACGGCGACCACGAGACTATAGAGATTGAGGCCGCTGACGCCGGCTTCGCCGAAGCGCTCCATGATCCAGCCGCCGACGACCGCGCCCACGACGCCGAGGATGAGGTCGCGGATCAGCCCCTCGCCCGTCTTGTTCACGATCTTGCTCGCGATGAAGCCCGCGACGATTCCCAGGACCAGCCAAGCGAGAATGCTCATTCGGTGTTCCCCCTTGCGCGAAGCCGCATTCGTGCGGCGCGTGGCTAGCCTCTAGTCCATCGGGGATACCGCCGTCAACGGGCGCCATGCTTTCGCCACGAGTCTTTCGCCCTGCGGTGGAGGTCACGGGTTTGCCACCGCAGATTCGGAGCGCGTCCTACGTTCTAGGGACGGGCCGCGCTGCCGTCGCGGCTTGGTGCCTCACGACAAATCGGAAGGAGACCAAGACATGCGCGCGAAACTGGCTTTTGCTGTTCTGGCGGTGAGCACGCTCTCTCTGGCGGCCTGCGGCGAGACGCCGGGCTGCCGTGCGCTGACCGGCGCCGGTGTGGGCGCCGCCGGTGGGGCCGCTATTGGGGCGCTCGCGGGGAGCCCAGTTACGGGCGCGATCGCGGGCGCGGCGGGTGGTGCGCTCCTGGGTGCGGCGACGTCGCCGCGCCAGGTGAACGGTCCGTCGCCGTGCTACTAGCACTTGTTTTTGCTTGACAAATCCGGATCGATCTGCTATAGAACACGCACATTACCGAGGGCTCGGCGCGGTTGCGCCGGGCCCTTTCGCTTTGGTCTCTCGCCTTTTCGGCGCTGAAGCGGCATCACTTCATCGAGCGAGGCTGAGGCGGTGGCTCGGACGAACGCGCGCGGGGGTGTCCTGAAAATCTGGGCCGTGGTGTCGGTCGGCTGGATCGCCGGCCTCGACCTGTTGCTGGTGTTCCTGATCCTGCGCTACCGCACCGTGCTCTCGGGCTGGCTCGACCTCAGCAATGCCATCGACTGGCCGAAGCTGATCGAGGCGAACCTGGTGCCGCCGCTGTTGCTGGGCGCGGTGCTGGTGCCGCTGGGGCTGGCGCGGGCGCGCCGATCGGCGTCGGGCTAACGCCCGACTCAGTGCAGCGTCTGCCGCGGCTGGCCGAGGCTGCTCAGGAAATCCACCGCGAGATCCTCGCG
Organism: Allostellaceae bacterium; assembly: GCA_035280245.1. GTDB lineage: Bacteria > Pseudomonadota > Alphaproteobacteria > ATCC43930 > CGMCC-115725 > DASZHJ01. The sequence goes on along the minus strand of DATEGF010000387.1, from coordinate 11,585 downwards.
GCCGGTCATGCGCAGGAACAGCTCGACGATGCGCGCAAGCGCCGTGTCGATCGCCTCGAGCTCGCGACGGAGCCGCGCGGCCTTTTCCATCGTGGCGGCGAGCTCCCCCTCGATCTCGGCGTGTGTTGCGCTGTCCTCGCGGTGCATGGAGCGGTCTCCTCTCAGCTTGAGGCCGTCGCCCCGCGCAGCAGCGCGAGGAGATCGTCGGCCTCGAATGGTTTCTCGATCGCCTGGTCCGTGCCGAGCTTCCGGGCGGCGGCGAGGCCGTCCCAGTTGCCGACGCCTGCGCCGCCGGACATGGCGATGATGTATGCCTTGGGCCACTCGCGGCGGATCATTGCGATGGTCTCGAGGCCGTCCTGTATCGGCATCATCAGGTCCATCAGGACGACGTCCGGGCTGTTGGCGCGGAAGGCCGCGAGCCCCTGCCGCCCGTCGCGCGCCAGCACGACCTGGTAGCCGTAGGCCTCCAGCAGCATCTCGAGGCTCGAGCGCACGGCCACGTCGTCGTCGACGACGAGCACCGTCGGGCCAGTCTTGAACTCCTTGGATTTCGCCGGAGACATGCGCGACTTTCCTGGGCGCGCCTGTTGCACGCGGGTACCACGGAACCACGGGAAATGCGATCCGGCATTGATCGAGATCAATCGCGGACTAGGGGAAAACCCGTACGTGTCGGGAGTTGATGGCCTCCGCCGCTTGGACGGCGCGCAGCCTCAGCCCGAGAAGGACGCGGGATCGAGCGGGGGATGCACCCGTGGCGGCCTCAGCCGACGCTCGAGGCGCTGCAGCAGCGCCTCGGTCCGGAAGAATTGCCGGTTTCCGACATGGGCATAGGCCATGGCGCAGAGCATCAACCGCTTGAGCGAGTGCCGCTTGGCGCGCCAATTCATGTGGAAGACCCGCGCGGCATAGCGGGGACGGTCGAGCTGGATGAAGATCCTGCCGAGGATCGCGCGGAAGAGCGCGGGATCGGCGGTTCCCGCCTTGAAATGCTGGCGCAGGTGCGTGCGGTACATATAGAGGTGCCCGGAGAGCCGGCTCCGACCGTCCGTCGTGACGCGGCCGGTCGATGCCGCGGAGATCACGGTCAGGATCTCGGGCACGCAGGCGAACTTGGTGCGCTGGGCGAGCCGGATCCAGAGCTCCCAGTCCTGGCACGACCGGAGGCCCGGCGCGAAACCGCCGACGTCCCTCAGCAGGTCTCGCTCGACCAGCACCGAGGACGTCGAGCCCACGAGATTGTGGGTCATGAGACCGCCCCGGATGTCGCCGTGATCGGTGGCGCGGCTCACGCCGCAGAGCCGTCCGGCGTCGTCGTAGTCGGCGAGCCCGGTGTAGCAGGCGCGGAACTCGGCACCCGATGCGGTCAGCTTCTCGATCTGGCGCTCGAGCTTTCGCGGATGCCAGACGTCGTCGCTGTCGAGGAATGCCACCCAGCGGCCCTCGCAGAAGCCGAGCGCGCGGTTGCGCGCGGCTGGCGCGCCCCGATTGGCGTTGCTCTCGAGGAAGCGGAACGGGCGCGCACAGCTAAAGTCCCGCAGGAGATCAGGGGTGCCGTCGGTCGAGCCATCGTCCGCCACGATGATCTCGAGATCGGCATAGGTCTGCCCGACTGCGCTCTCGATCGCGCGCATCACGCGGCCGGCCCGATTGTAGGTCGGGATGATGACGGAGATCAGACCGTGCGATCGGGCCTGCGAACCCATCAGGCTTTTCCCAACCCGCTCATGGCCGAGAGGTCATGATGCCGGCGATCTCGCCGACATCGCTGCGACGGAACAAGAGCGTCATGCCGCCATAGAGCACGGCGCCGAGCGCCAGCTGGGCGACGAGCATGCCGACGCGCGGATGGATTGGCGTCGTCGCGAGCAGGCGCACCGCGACCGCCATGCCGAGTGCTAGCGAGACCGCAGGCAGGAACGACCGGATATAGTCGAGCGAGAACGAGCCCAGCGTCGGCCGCAGCATGAGGAGGTAGGTGAGCCATACGGCGACGACGTTGACCAGGCAGACGAACCAGGTCGCCGGCACCAGCCCCGCGAAATAGAGCAGCAGCGCGTAGACCGGCGTCTGCACCGCGAACTGCGTGATCGTCCGATAGAAGGAGAGGTCGGCGCGTCCGACCGCCAGCACCAGCGAGCCCACCGGGTTGTAGATCGCCCGCGCCATGGCCAGGATCGAGAGCAGCTCGACGAGCGGCACCGAGGGCTGCCACTGCTCTCCGAGCAGCAGCGGCACCGCGATCGGCGCGATGGCCGCGAGGCCGAGCACCATGGGCGCATTCGTGGTCGAGAGCAGCTTGGTCACGATCAGGAAACCGCGGCGCAACGCCGCGGGATTGTCCTGCCGGTGCGCGAACACCGGAAACGCCACGGTGGTGATGATCGGATTGATGCGGTAGACCGGCTCGACGATGACGGTCCAGGCCATGTTGTAGTAACCGAGCGCCTCCGGACCCAGCACCGCGCCGATCAGCAGCTGATCGACCTTGGTGTTGACGAAGTTCATGGCGCGATCGCCGACCTGAAAGAACCCGAAGCGCAGGAACGGCCGGATCTCGCGAAGCCGGAGCCTCAGCGTGGTCCGCACCAGCGCGCGGCCGGCGACGCGCAGCAGCAGGCTCCGGACGAAGGCGGTCGCGAGCTGCGCGAGGATCAGCGCATAGATCCCGGACCCGGTCGCCAGCAGCACCAGGGCCACGATCACGCCCGAGGTGTTGCTCGCCACCTCGATGAGTCCGAGCCGGCCGAAGCTCAATTGCTTCTGCAACAGCGTCTGCGAGACCTGGCCGAAAGGCGCGATCGCGAAATTGAGCGCCGCCAGCAGCACCATGTCGGTGAGGCGCGGCTCGCTGTAGAGGAACGAGATCGCCGGCGCCGCAACACCGAGGGCGATACCCGCGGTGGCGCCGAACAGCACATTGCACCAGTGCAGACTCGAGAGCTGCTCGGGCGCGATCTCGCGCTTGGCGACCACGCTCTGGGTGAGCCCGCCATCCGAGAAGAGCCCGGCGAAGCCGAGCACCAGGCCCACGATCGCGAAGAGCCCGAGGTCGTAAGGTGGCAGAAAGCGGGCCGCCACCAGCGTGATGATGGCGCGCGCCGCCAGCGACGATCCCGTGATGACCGCCGTCCAGGGCACGGCGTTGCGGGCGCGCGCGATCAGGCTCACGGGCTTGCCACCTGCCGCGGCAAGCCAAATCTTGCGGGCAAGATCAGTGGTGATCGATAAAATTTTAGCGAAAACCGAGGTACCGACATCACCAAGTACACCAATGAACATCCCTGTCATTTTTCGAGAGAGCGCGTCTCCGGCACGAGTGTTTTTTTTGGTCTGATGGCGGAGAGTCGGGTCGTGGATGCCTGGACCGGGCGAATCCGGTCACCATGCGCCGCCCTCATACGGAGAATTCGGGCGGCGCCACGCCCGATTTAAAGAGTTGCAGACGATGGCTCGCCGGTTTCCTGTGCTCCGATCCGAATTCGAGCCTCGCCCTCAGTCCAATCAGATCTCGCGCAAGGCCGTGGACGAGGCGCAGCGCACGGGCGCCACCATGCAGGCGCTCGCCTCGGCCGCCGAGAAGATCGGCGTGGTGGTGCAGCTCATCCCGGGTATCGCCGCGCAGACCAACCTGCTGGCGCTCAACGCCACCATCGAGGCGGCGCGCGCGGGCGAGGCGATCAAGGGCATCGACAGCACTATCGGCCGGATCAGCGAGGTATCGACTGGCGTCGCCTCCGCCAAGGAGGAGCAGGGCGCCGCCACCCGCGAGATCGCGCGCAACACCCAGGGGGCCGCCCGCGGGACCCACGAGGTCTCCCCCAACATCGGCGGCGTCAACATGGCCGCCGACGACACCGGCGCCGCCGCGTAGCAAGTCTCGGACTCCTCCGCCGAGCTCGGCAAGCAGGCCGAGATGCTCCGCGCGGATGTGGAGTCGTTCTTGGATAAGATCCGCGCGGCGTGAGGATGACGGCTGCTAATGGTGGCAGGCAGCGTGCCGGAAGGGCCGAATTCAAGGTAGCCAGCACTATATTTTGTAATCTCCTGGCCAATACCCACAGCTTGTGGATATAGTCTTAAAAGCTGCGTACGTGCATCACGGTAGCTTGGGCAATATGGTTGGGTTGCCCGGAGGGTAAATCCTTGGTCCAAGTCGCCTTGCGGGAGAGTAGGCCCCTGATAGACTGCTACCCGACGCGCGTTTGCAATGCTTCGCGAGGCCTGCGATCGTATGGGCACCGATTCCTCAGGAGGAGCCGATGGCAAAGTACAGAGCGGTGATCGCGGCGGCTCGGCTGGCGGACCGGCAGCTGAGCGTTCAGAAGGTGGTGGCGCTCCGGAAACTGTCGCGAGCCCTGGCGCTAGTCCAGACACCGCGGCACCAGTCGCAGGGCAGCAACCAAACGGCTCCGAAGCAAATCAGAAGCCGCTAGGAGCAATCCCGCTTTACAGAAGCACAGATTGGGGCCGCGAACTTAATCAACCTGACGACAACGCCGAGCCGTGGCGCAGCGCGGCCAGGAAAGACTACGCGCGGGTCATTCACTGCCCGGCCTTCCGGCGCCTTCAGGGAAAGACTCAACTGTTCCCTGGCCATGAGTCAGATTTCTTCCGAAACCGCCTGACTCATTCCCTAGAAGTTGGCCAGATAGCTGAATCCATCGCCCATCGACTCAATGAACTAGATCCATTCTTCCACGACAACGAGATTGACCCGCGCCTGTGCCTGACAGCGGGGCTCATGCATGATCTCGGACACCCTCCATTCGGTCACAATGGGGAAAAGGCACTCGATGACAAGATGCGGCAGTACGGCGGTTTCGAAGGAAATGCACAGACCCTCAGGATTATCTCGCGTATTGAAAAGAAGGTGACGCGAGATCAATTGCCGGTGCGCTCAGACGCATTCTCAAGGAGTATCGACGAGCGGCTCGGTTTGAATCTCACTTACCGTTCAATCGCGTCAATTTTCAAATACGATGAAAAGATTCCTTCTGTTCGTGAAGAAAGCGAGAAGCTAGTTAAGGGATACTATGCGTCAGAAAAGGCCTTAGTCCATCGAATGAAATCCGCGGTCGATCCCAGCTGGCAAGATCGAGCAGAGTATTTTAAAACCATAGAATGTTGGATAATGGATATTGCAGACGATATTGCCTATTCTACCTATGATCTTGAGGATTCATTGAAAGCGGGATTCCTTACACCTGGTCAGATATTGACGTCTGATAAAGAACTCCTCGTCCGTGTCGCAAAGAAAGTTAGTAAGCAAATGAACCAGCGAGTTACCGACGATGAGGTCTTAGAAGTCTTTTGGGAGATTTTCTCTCATATAGCCGACGCAACCGCCTCAATCGAGGGCGAAAGTGATGAAAATGTGGAGACCGAGGAACCGTTGTACCGCTTCACAAAGGGTTTTGCTGCGGCTCGTGACTTGGCTGAATCGGGATACCTAAGGACAGATCTTACCGCACAACTTGTCGGAGACTTCATCAATAGTGTTGAGGTCATCGTTGACCCGCAGCATCCGGCACTTAGCAAGGCTGCACTCGGTACGTCGGCGCGGAAAAAGGTTGAAGTCCTGAAGAATTACACCTACGAGGCGACCATTTTTTCTACGCGTCTAAAGGTGGCAGAATTTCGCGGCTATGAAGTGGTCGAGCGCATATTTGATGCGCTATCTGGGCCCAAGGGATTTCTGCTCATGCCCGACGATGTAAGGCGGCTGCACAATCAATTCGAAGACGATGCGTCTGCGAGGATGCGCGTTATCTGTGACTTCGTCGCCGGTATGACCGACAGATATGCAGTGGAATTCTACGGGCGTCTTCATTCCGATAATGCACAGAGCATATTTAAGCCGACCTAATGGTCTTCTTCGGCGCTTCACTTGAGCCGCCCGATCGAGAAAGCGGAGTGTCCGTCACAGACGTCGGACCCTGTTTGACTTTGGCGTAGATATTTTGCCGACCCGCCTGCTGCAGTCTTGATCAAACATGTTGCAGTTGTCCTCATCTACGCCACCCTTCTTCTGAACCGCGTACAAAGTGGAGGGCATTTCGAATGACTGTTTGTGTCTCGGCGATATGCACGTGGGCGGCTGCAACAGAAACCGCCGCCCAGCAGCTGATGATTGTCGGTTGTTCGGACCGGCTCCTTACGGTTGGCGACATCGAGTTCGAGCCCTTCCAGTCGAAGATCTATTATTTCTCCAAATCGGTCGTCGCGCTCGTTGCTGGTGATGCTCAAGCACAGATTTCCATTTGCGAGGCAACGAGAGCGCACTTTACCCCATCAGACGCTCCGTCAGTTGAAGCGGTTGCAAATTTCTATGCAGAGGAATTTGCTCGGTATCGTCGAACGCAAGCAGAATATGTCTTTCTGCAGCCACTTGGTTTAGATCAGCAGTCGTTCATTTCGCGTCAACATGAGTTGACGGCGTCACTGGCTCACGACCTAGCAAATAGCTTGCTAGAGCGGCGACTTGATGTAGAAACAATCATTAGTGGCGTCGACAGCACAGGCTATCACATTTTCACGATTCTTGATCCCGGGATCGTGAGGTGCAGCGACGCCATCGGATTCGCGGCAATTGGCATCGGGCAAAGGCATGCGGAGTCAACTTTCATGTTTCAGAGATATGCGCGGCATTGGTCATGGCCGCGTGCCCTGTTGCTGACCTACGCGGCGAAGAAGAGGGCAGAGGTGGCGCCCGGCATTGGAGCGAACACAGATTTCTTTTGGATTGGAGTCGACGGTTACCATGCGTTGCATCCAGATATTATTGACGAAATCGATGCTGCATATTCAGAGCTGCGAACGAAGAACGACGCGGTTGCAGAGGAAGCGGGTAAGCGGGTTGATGAGTCCCTGGTGAGAATTCTCAAACGAAACTTGGAAGCACAGGCGAAGACTCAGGGAGCACAGGCTGACTCAACGAAAGAGCGTGCTGCCCCAAAAGCTCGTTAGCGCGATTTCATCTCCACATGCTCCTTTCATAAATGACGTAATTGAAGTCGGTCCGCGCACACCGCTGCACGATCTAAATCAGAACGTGCTTGACAAATCCGGATTGATCTGATATAAGATCGGCACACTCGATAAATGGGCTCGACGGGAAACCGCCGGGCCCTTTCGCTTTTCGGGAGCTTCGACGCATGGGGAAGCTCAAGAAGCTCAGCGATCGCGAGCAGCAGTTCGTCAACGAGTACCTCGTTGATTTCAACGCCAACCACGCCGCGAGGCGCGTGGGGCTCGCTCCGACGAAAACGAACTACAAGATCAAGCACCGCAAGGCGGTCGCCGCGGCGATCGAGAAGGCGATCGCGGAGCGCTCGAAGCGCACGCGGATCACCGCCGACCGCGTGCTGCGCGAATATGCCCGCATCGCCTTCGCGGATATCCGAAGTTTCGCGAAGGAGCGGGAGGGCGCGTCCGACCTGGAGACGGTCGCGGCGCTCAGCGACGACGAGGCGGCCGCGGTCGCGGAACTCAGCGGCACATCCGATGGCAAGGGCTTGAGGGTCAAGCTCCATGACAAGAAGAGAGCTCTCGACGCACTCGCCCGCCATCTCGGCCTCTTCGACAAGAAGCAGGAGCCGGTCGAAAGCCCCAGCGTCAGGGCCGAGCGCATCCGCGAGCTCATTCGAGCGCGGCATGCTCGCCTCATTGAGCCCAGCGGAACTGAATGAGAAGCTGGCTCAGCTCGAGGACCCTGAGGATCTCGCGACCCTGCTCTACGAGTGGCGGCTCTGGGGCAGGCCCACGCAGATCTCGCCGGCGGGCGACTGGCGCATCTGGCTGCTCCTCGCCGGCCGCGGCTTCGGCAAGACGCGGACCGGCGCCGAGTGGGTGCGCATCCAGGCCGAGGACGGGCGCGCGGCGCGGATCGCGCTGGTCGGGCCGACGGCGGCCGCCGTCCGCGACGTGATGATCGAGGGCGAGAGCGGCTTGCTCGCGATCTCCCATCCGGATTATGTGCCGACCTATCACGCCACGCGGCTGCGTCTCGAATGGCCCAATGGCGCACTGGCGCTGGGCTATTCCGCGGAGGAGCCCAATACGCTGCGCGGGCCGCAGCACGATGCGGCCTGGTGCGACGAGCTCGCGGCCTGGCGCTATCCGGCGGCGTGGGACAATCTGCTGATGGGCCTCCGGCTCGGGAGCGATCCCCGCGTGGTCGTCACTACCACGCCGAAGCCGACGCGGCTCGTCCGCGGGCTCGTGCGCGACCCCAGCTGCGTGGTGACGCGCGGCGCGACCTGGGACAACAGCGCCAACCTGGCGCCGAGCTATCTCTCGAGCATCATCAAGCGCTACGAAGGCACGCGGCTCGGGCGGCAGGAGATCGAGGCGGAGCTGCTCGAGGATACACCGGGCGCGCTTTGGACGCGCGAGCTCCTGGAGACGGCGCGGGTCAGCGAGCTGCCGGTGCTCCGCCGCGCCGTGGTCGCGATCGATCCCGCCGTGAGCGCCAAGCCCGGCGCCGACGAGACCGGCCTCATCGTAGCCGCGCTCGGCGCCGACGGGCTCGGCTACGTGCTGCGGGACGCCTCGGGCCACCATCGCGCGGAGGATTGGGCGCGGCGCGCGATCGCGCTCTATCAGACGTTCCAAGCGGATCGCGTGATCGGCGAAGTGAACAACGGGGGCGACCTCGTCGAGAGCACGCTCCGCGCGGTCGACCGGTCCGTCAGCTACAAGGCGGTGCGGGCGAGCCGCGGCAAGGCCGTGCGCGCGGAGCCGGTGGCGGCGCTCTACGAGCAGGGCCGGGTCAAGCACCACGGCGCTTTTCCGGCGCTCGAGGACCAGATGTGCCGCTTCACGGCGGACATCGATCGCGCGGGTGCCGGCGAGTCACCCGACCGCGTCGATGCGCTGGTCTGGGCGCTGACGGAGCTGATGATCGCGCCCAGCGGGACGGGCCTCCTCGACTATTACGCAATGCTCGCGCGGGAGAAGCAGGGAAAGACATCGCGGCCCGGCTGAATCCCTCAAATGCCCGGCATCGCCGATGCGGCGATCTCGAGCGCGGAGCCTTACAAATGCCCGACGACGGCAGCGATGCCGCGCGGCATAGAGAGGCATTGATCCCGTGAGGGAACTCGGATGTCGATTGCCGCCCGTGTGACGCATCGCGTGAGTCTGCTGAGCGCCGTCCTCCGCAACGCGCGCTGGCTCAACCCCGCGATGGAGATCGTCTATCGCGATCTGTTTCTGCGCGATCTCCGCCGGCTCGGGATCGAGGACGCGTTCTATCCGATCGGCTCCGCCGCCAATCACGGCCTGCTCTACGCGATCACAAGGGCCTTCGCGGAGTTCCCGGTCGCCTCGGTGCTGGAGCTCGGCTGCGGTCAATCCACGCTGCTGCTCTCGGAGCTCGACCGGAAGCTGAACCGGGCCGCGTCGATCCGCAGCGTCGATCAAGACCCGCGATGGGTGGAGCGGCTCCGGTCGCGAGTCGGCCACGAGGTCGTGGTCGCGGAGCTCGTGCCGAAGACGATCGAGGGTCATTCGATCCGGCACTACCGCGACGGCTACTTCGACAAAGCCAGGACCTACGGCCTCGTCATCGTCGATGGGCCGAGCGTCCCCGACAGCGCCGAAGCCGCCCTCACGCGATTGGGTGCTCTCGAAGTGCTCGAGACCTCGCTGGCGCCCGACTTCATCGTGATCGTGGATGACGCCGAGCGGAAGGGCGAGGGCGTCCTGGTCGATCTCATGCGCTCGCATCTCAAGGCGATGGGCACGGGCTTCGGCGAGACCTCGATCATCGCCGCCAAGCGGCAGCACATCTTCTGCGGCGGCGAATTCCGGCCGGCGATGTTCTTCTAGGGCGCAGCGGATCGAGTCCTCGCGGCGAAGCCGCACTGCGATTCTTGAACCACCAAGGCACCAAGACACCAAGAAAGGTTCTCCGCCTCACGGTACCGCGTGTACGTCGCGAGTCTCGATACCTTGGTGTCTTGGTGCCTTGGTGGTTCAGAGAATTTCTTGATCTTCCGCGCCCTTAGCGCGCTGAGCCTTTCTTCTTTTTCAAAACGGGAAGAACGCGATGACCGAGCCGCGGCAAACTCCGATCGAGGCGGGGCTGGTGGCGCGCGTCGCGGCGGGTGTCCGCTATATCGTGTCCGGTGTCACGCCCACGGACTGGTTCGGACCCATGCAGCCCTTGCCGCCGGCAGCGCCGCCGGCGATCGCGGGCCGCGGCTTCGACTTTCCGGTCGGCGCGAACCTCCGTATCCAGCCGCGGCAGGACGAGGCGACGAGCTTCGCCGATCTGCGCGCGCTCGCGGATGCGCTCGACCTCATCCGGTTGGTGGTCGAGACTCGGAAGGACCAGATCGCAAAACTCGATTGGACCATCCGGCCGCGCGACAGCAAGCGGAGCGGCATCGACGATCCGCGCCTGAAAGCGGTCGGCGATTTCCTGACCTGGCCCGATCGAGAGCATGACTTCGAGACCTGGCTGCGCTTGCTGCTCGAGGATCTCCTCGTCATCGACGCGCCGACGCTCTATGTGCGGCGCGATCAGGGCGGTGCGCTCTATGCGCTCGAGGTGGTGGATGGCGCCACCATCAAGCGCGTGATCGACGAGCGCGGCCGCACGCCGGCGCCGCCCGACGTCGCCTATCAGCAGATCCTGAAGGGCATCCCCGCGATCGACTACACGACGGACGAGCTCATCTACCGTCCCCGCAATCCGCGGCCGCACAAGATCTACGGCTATTCGCCGGTCGAGCAGGTCGTGATGACCGTCAACGTGGCGATCCGCCGCCAGGTGGCGCAGCTCCAGTACTACACCGAGGGCAACGTGCCCGAGGCGATGATCGGCGTGCCGGAGAGCTGGAGCCCCGATCAGATCCGGCAATTCCAGGAATATTGGGACAGCCTCCTCGAGGGCAACACGGCGGCGCGGCGCCACGCGAAGTTCGTGCCGGCGGGCATGAAGCCCACCTTCACGCGCGAGCCGATGCTCAAGGACGAGATGGACGAGTGGCTGGCGCGGGTGATCTGCTTCGCCTTCTCGGTGGCGCCCACGGCTCTGGTGCGCGACAACAACCGCGCGACCGCGCAGACCACCCGCGCCGCGGCCTTGACCGAGGGCCTAACGCCGCTCCTGCGCTGGGTGAAGCGGCTCCTCGACGACGTGATCGGGCGGCACCTGGGTTTCGCCGATCTCGAATTCGTCTGGAGCGACGAGAAGGACGACGATCCCGCCGAGCAGGCGCGCATCAACGACACTTACGTCCGCGCCGGCATCAAGTCGGTGGACGAGGTCAGGACCGAGCTCGGCCTCGCGCCCGTCGGCTTCGGCAACGCGATCTACACGGGGCAGGGCGCGGTGCCGCTCAAGGAGGTGGGGAAGCAGCCAGCGAATGCGGTGGCCGCAGCGAAGATCGAGCGTGACGAATTGCTTGCGAAGTACAGCCCCAATCAGCTGCGCGTACCCGCGGGTCAGCACGGCGGTGGGCGGTGGACAACCGAGGACGGCAGCGGGTTGCTCGTTCCGGCGCAGGAAATCCTCATCCCCGGTCGCATCCCGATCATCCCGCGGATCGTGCCGCGCATACCGAGGTTCA
>DATEGF010000386.1:0-9562 GCA_035280245.1 Allostellaceae bacterium | reverse complement strand
AGCATCGCCGACCACATGGTGATCGCCACCGGCCGCTCCCAGCGGCAAGTGTCGGCGCTCGCCGAGCGCGTGCTGACCACGCTGCGCGAACGCGGCCATCGCACCACGGGCTCCGAGGGTATGCGCCAGGGCGACTGGGTGCTGATCGACGCCGGCGACGTGATCGTCCATCTGTTCCGGCCCGAGGTCCGCACCTTCTATAACCTCGAGAAGATGTGGGGCCCGGCGCTCGACGAGGCCGGCGCGCCCAACTGAGCCGCGTCGCGTGCGGCTGCTGATCGCCGCCGTCGGGCGGATCAAGGCGGGCCCGCTCGCCGACTTGCAATCGGAATACGTGAAACGGCTCGGCGGCTCGATCGCCATCAAGGAGGTCGAGGAGCGGCGCGCCTTGCCTGCCGAGCAACGCAAGGCGCGCGAGGGCGAGTTGCTTCTGGCCGTCCTGCCGGAGGACGCCGTCGTGGTGGCCCTCGACGAGCGCGGCAAGACGCTCGCCAGCACGGGCTTCGCGGAGCGCATGCAACGCTGGCAGACCGACGGGGTTAAGACTCTCGCATTCGTGATCGGTGGCGCCGACGGGCTGGCCCAACCGGTGGTGCAGCGCGCCGGGCTCAGCCTGTCGCTCGGCGCCATGACTTGGCCGCATTTACTCGCTCGAATCCTGCTGCTGGAGCAGCTCTACCGCGCGCAGCAGATCCTTAACGGAAACCCCTATCACCGCGAATGAGCCGCGCCTTCCGCCCCTCTCCGGCATCCTCTATATAACGAGCCCAATGGCCTCTGCCCCGAAGCGCCCGCGCCCCGTGGTTCTCTGCATCCTCGACGGCTGGGGCTATCGGGCCCAGTGCGAGGACAACGCGATCTGCGAGGCGACGACGCCGGCCTGGCACAAGTTCATGGCCAGCTCGCCGCACGCCTTCCTGCAGGCGAGCGAGACCTTCGTGGGCCTGCCCAAGGGCCAGATGGGGAACTCCGAGGTCGGCCATATGAACATCGGCGCCGGCCGGGTGGTGTTGCAGGACCTACCGCGCATCGATGCGGCGATCGCTGACGGCTCGCTCGAGCGCAACCCGCGGCTCGCGGACTTCATCGCCGCGCTCGAGAAGAGCGGCGGCGCCGCGCACCTTATGGGCCTGATGTCGCCGGGCGGCGTCCATTCGCACCAGAGCCATATCGTGGCGCTCGCGACGCATCTGTCGAAAGCCGGCGTGCCCGTGCGCGTCCACGCCTTCCTCGACGGCCGCGACACCCCGCCAAACGCCGCGCGGTCCTACGTCAAGGATTTCGTCGCCAAGACCGGGAAGCTCGCGAACGCCGAGATCGCGACGGTGATCGGCCGCTATTTCGCGATGGACCGCGATAAGCGCTGGGACCGGGTGGAGAAGGCCTATCGTTGCCTGGTCGAGGGCGAGGGCCGCTCGGCCGCGAGCGCCGACGCTGCAATTGCCTCCGCCTATGCCGCCAAAGAGAGCGACGAGTTCGTCCCGCCGACCCGGATCGGCTCCTACAAGCGGATGCAAGACGGCGACGGCGTGCTGATGGCGAATTTCCGCGCCGACCGCCTACGCGAGATCCTAGGCGCGCTACTCGATCCCGGCTTCACAGGCTTCGCCCGGCCGCGCGTGGTCAATTTCGCGGCGGCGCTTGGCATGGCGGAGTACTCGGAGGAGCTTGCGCGTCTCCTGCCCGCGCTGTTTCCGCCGCAGGATCTCGAGGAGACGCTCGGTCAGGTGGTGTCCGAGGCGGGCCTGACCCAGCTCCGGATCGCCGAGACCGAGAAATACGCGCACGTCACGTTCTTTTTGAATGGCGGCCGCGAGCACGAATTCCAGGGCGAGAGCCGCATCCTCGTGCCATCGCCCAAGGTCGCGACCTACGACATGCAGCCGGAGATGTCCGCTTACGAGGTGACGGACCGGCTGGTGGAGGCAGTCGACGCCGGCCGCTTCGATGTGATCGTGGTGAACTTCGCCAACACCGACATGGTCGGCCACACTGGCGACCTCGATGCCGCGATCAAGGCGGTGGAGGCCGTCGACCGCTGCCTCGGCCGCCTCGCGGACGCCGTGACCCGCGCTGGCGGTTGCCTGCTCATCACCGCCGATCACGGCAATGCCGAGACCATGCGCGACCCCGAGACCCACGAGCGCCACACCGCGCACACCACCAATCCGGTCCCGGTAATCCTGGTCAATCCGCCGGCGAGCGTCACCGGCCTCACCGACGGCCGGCTCGCGGATATCGCGCCGACGCTGTTGCGGTTGCTCGGCCTGCCGCAGCCCGCGGAGATGACCGGAAAGGTCTTGCTGCAAACCGCGAGCGAGCGCCGTGCCTCGGCTTGAGGCGCGGACGCTCTCGACAACCGGACTCGCGCTCGCCGGTACCTTGCTTGCATTGGTCGCGGCACGCGCCGACGAGACGCCGCAGCAGAAGCTCCAAGACGTTCAGCAACAGCTCGAGCAGGGCCGCACCCAGCAGGATCAGCTCACGCGCCAGGCGGACCAGCTCTCTCAGGAGCTGCAGACCTTACGCGCGGACGGCATCCGCGCCGCCGACGCGGTGCAGACCCGCGAGGCGACGCTCTCGACACTCGAGGCGCAATTGCAATCGCTCGCCGCCGACGAGGCGCAGAAGCAGGCGATGATCGCACACGACCACGCCCACGAGACCGAGCTTTTGGCGGCGCTCGCTCGGCTCGCCCTCAATCCGCCGGAGGTGCTGGCGCTCGGCCCACTCGCGCCCGAGGACGCCGTCCGAACAGGCATCCTGCTCGGCAGCACTGTGCCGCGGCTCCAGGCGGAGGCCCAGGCGCTCAGCCTGCAGCTCAGCGACCTCCATCGGCTCCGCCAGGAGATCGAGCGCAAGAAGCTCGCGGCCCAGCAGGAGCGGCTCGCGCTCGACAAGGACCGCCAGCGCCTCGATGGCCTGACCCGGCGCAAGGCCGCCATCCGCGACCGGGCAATCCAAGGCGCCGAGAACACGCAGCAGCGGCTCGATCAGCTCTCCAGCCAGGCGACCGACCTACACGAGCTCATCCAGAAGCTCGATGCCGAGCCGAAGTCGAGCGATGCCGGCGCGCAGGCGCAGATCGCCGCGATCCCGCGGCCTGATGCCACCGTGAAGCCCGAGACCGTGACCGCGCCCACGCCGGTCAAGCCCGGCGCCATCAAGCCTGGGAGCATCCGGCCCTTCGACAAGGCGCGGGGCGCCATGGTCTACCCTGCGAGCGGTACGCTCGCGCTCCGCTACGGCGAGATCGACGAATTCGGGGTTTCCAGCAAGGGCTTGACCTTGATCACGCGCGCCGGCGCCGTGGTGGTGGCGCCCTATGACGGCAAGGTTGAGTTCGCCGGGCCCTTCAAAGGCTACGGCCAAATCTTGATCATTCAACATGGCGACGGATATCATTCCCTGCTGGCCGGCCTCGATCGGATCGACGAGGCGGTCGGTGACTGGCTGGTGGCGGGTGAGCCGGTCGGCGCCATGGGGTCGAGCGACCCGAAGCCCCGCCTTTACCTCGAACTGCGCCATAACGGCCAGCCGATAAACCCGTTGCCGTGGTTGGCGACTCGCGACGAAAAGGTCAGTGGATGATGCGCATCGGCATGGCAGCGGCAACCGCCGCAACCCTGGTTTGGCTCCTGATCCCCGGCGACAGCGCGCTCGGACAAGCGCAGCAACAGCCCGCCGCCCCCCAGGCGCAGCCGCAGAGCCCCGGGGCGCAGAAGCAGGAGATCTATCGCGAGCTCGACCTCTTCGGCCAGGTGCTGGAGCGCGTGCGCTCCGACTATGTCGAGGAGGTCAACGACCAGCAGCTCATCGAGGCCGCGATCAACGGCATGCTGAGCTCGCTCGATCCGCATTCGAGCTACCTCAACTCCAAGAATTTCCGCGACCTCCAGACCCAGATGCGCGGCGAGTTCGGCGGCCTCGGCATCGAGGTCACCATGGAGAACGGCCTGGTCAAGGTGGTCTCGCCGATCGACGACACGCCCGCCGCGCGCGCCGGCATCAAGCCCAATGACTTCATCATCCAGATCGACGGCGAGCAGGTGCAGGGCCTCTCCCTCAACGAGGCCGTCGAGAAAATGCGCGGCCCCATCAACAGCGACATCAAGCTCACCATCCGCCGCGAGGGCACCGCACCTTTCGACGTGAAGCTGACGCGTGCCAACATCAAGATCCAGTCGGTGAAGTGGCACCTCGAGGGCGACAACGTCGGCTATATCCGGATCACCAGCTTCAACGAGCAGAGCGACGTCGGCCTCATCAACGCGTTCAAGGACCTGAAGCAAAAGGCCGGCGACAAGCTGCTGGGCTACGTGCTCGATCTCCGCAACAACCCGGGCGGACTCCTCGAGCAGGCGGTCTCGGTGTCGAATGCCTTCATCGACAAGGGCGAGATCGTCTCGATCCGCGGCCGCAAGGTGCAGAGCGCGCAGCGCTTCAACGCCACGCCCGACAAGGATCTCTCCGGCGGCCTCCCGGTGGTGGTGCTGATCAACGGCGGCTCCGCCTCGGCCTCGGAGATCGTGGCTGGCGCGCTGCAGGATCACCACCGTGCCGTGCTGATGGGCACGCGCTCCTTCGGCAAGGGCTCGGTGCAGACCATCGTCGAGCTCTCGGACCACAGCGCGATGCGGCTCACCACCGCGCGCTACTACACGCCCTCCGGCCGCTCGATCCAGGGTCACGGCATCGATCCCGACATTGTGGTCGAGGCCGCCAAGATCGAGAAAGTCGCCACGGGCGACACGCGCCACGAGGCGGACCTTCGCGGCGCGCTCTCGAACCCCGACGCAAAGCCCGGGGACAAGGACAAGACGACGAAGATAACGGTCCCCACCTCGCAAGCGAAACCCGACCAGAACGGCCAGGGCGATACGAACGCGACCACCGACGCGGGGACGATGGGCACCGACCAGGACTATCAGCTGACACGCGCCCTCGACTTGCTGCGGGGCGTCGCGATGTTCGCGAAGAACAACGTTCCCCGCTGATCGCGGGATCCTGTGTCACTCGGCGAGCCGGAGGGAGGGGAGAGAGCGCCCTCCGGCGCGCGCCTGCTGATCCGGGCGGTCGCCGGCATCACCCTCGTAGCCACCGGTATCTATGCCTGGCTCGCCTGGACGCAGCAGCCACCTGAGCCGCCGAAGCCGCTACTCACCCTGACGCTCCCGCCGAAGGCGGCGGACGCGACGGCGCCTCCGCCACCGGCGCCAGCCCTTGCCCCCTCCATTCCATCGCCGCCGGAAGCGTCAGCCGAGGCACCGCCGTCAGCCGAGACGCCAGCGTCCGCAGCGCCTGCTCCTGCATCACCTGCGGAGCCGACGCAACAGGCAACTGCACCCGCCGCCGCGGCACCGACCCCGCCGGCGCTCAAGCCCGCGCCACCGCCCACCGGCAAGGCGGAGGCCTTGCCGCCGGCGCCCGATCCCGCACTGGTCGAGCGCACGGCACTCGGGCCGCTTCCGATGGTGGCGCCCGACGGGCGCAAGCCCTGGCAGGTCTATGCGCGGCCCTTCGACCGCGCGGACAAGCGGCCGCGCATCGCGATCCTGCTGACGGGTCTCGGTCTCTCGGGTGCGGCCACCGAGGCGGCGATCAACGCGCTGCCCGGCGGCGTGACGCTGGGCTTCAATCCCTATGCGCCCAAGCTCGACGAGTGGATCGGCTACGCCCGCGCCGCTGGCCACGAGGCCTTGCTGTCGCTCGCCATGGAGCCGATCGATTACCCTCGCGTCGATCCCGGACCGCACACCCTGCTGATTTCGCTCGACCGCCAGCAGAACGTCGAGCGGCTGCAATGGGTGTTGAGCCGGGTCACCGGCTATGTCGGCGTGGTGACCGCGGCGGGCTCGCGCTTCACGACGTCTCGGGGCGACCTGCTGCCGATCCTCGACGAGATCAAGGCGCGCGGCCTGATGTTCGTCGACAGCCACTCGACCGAGAACAGCGTCGCGGGCTCGCTCGCGAAATCGATCAGCCTGCCGCGCGCGGTAAGCGATCTCGCTCTCGACCAGCAGCAGGCCTCGCGCGACGCCATCGACGCGCGCCTGCAGCAGCTCGAGCAAGTCGCACGCCAGACCGGCGTCGCCGTTGGATTGGGCGAGGTCTACCCGGTCACCATCGAGCGCTTGGCGCAATGGATCCCGACGCTCGAGCGCAAGGGCATCGCGCTGGCGCCGGTCTCGGCCACGGCAGACATGCAGCCCGACCGAACCGCCAACAAATGAGCGAGAGCGCCGCCGACCGCCCGCCGCGTTACCGGCGCGGCGTCGGCATCATGCTGCTGAATGCGCAGAGCCGCGTGTTCGTGGCCCAACGCATTGATTTCGCGAGCAACGCCTGGCAGATGCCGCAAGGCGGCATCGACAAGGGCGAGACCCCGCGCGAGGCCGCGCGCCGCGAGCTCAAGGAGGAGACCAGCACCGACAAGGCCGAGTTCCTGGCCGAGAGCCGGAACTGGTTCACCTACGACTTCCCGCCGGAACTCCGCGAGCGCTTCCGCGGCCGATTTGCAGGCCAGCAGCAGAAATGGTTCGCGATGCGCTTCACCGGAACCGACACCGACATCGACCTCGAGACCGATCACCCCGAGTTCAAAGCCTGGAAATGGATCGAGCCGAAGGACCTCCCGCGGCTCATCGTGCCGTTCAAGCGACAAGTTTACCTGGATGTGCTCGAAGAGTTTCGACAGCTGCTCGGGGGCTGACTGACGTGCGTCCTTCGACGTGCGGCCCAGCGGGCCGCTTGCTCAGGATGAGGGCCATCACAGCCGCACAAAGAAAGCCCCTCATCCAGAGCAAGCGAGCAGTAGCGAGCGCGTCGAAGGACACACCATCCCTTAGCTAGGCCGCCGTCCGCTCCAGCGCGTCGATGCGGCGGCACATCACCCACCAGGCGAAGCGCGAGGCGAGGCGATTGAGCCGGCCGTTGGGCGTGAGGCCCACGGTCTTGAAGATCATCGCCATGCCGCGCTCGATGTGATGCGCGCGATAGACGCGGTAGGCGCGGCGGGCGTAAGCGTTGTTGTAGCGCTTGCGCTGATAGGGCACCGCGCCCTCGTTGGCAGCGTAGTAGGCGTAGGCGAGCTCGTCGTCCTCGGATTCTGCGACGCGGCCTACCGCCACCCTGAGCCGGCCCCAGAAGCCCAGCCGCTCGCGCTCGAGGTAGCGCTTGAGGTGCGTGTAGAAGAGCTTGTAGTGGCGCAGCTCGTCGGCGGCGATGCGCTGGCAGATCGCCTTGAGTACGGGCTCTTCCACCGCCTCGGCGAGCGCCGTGTAGTAGGAGCTGGTGCCGGTCTCGACGATGCAGCGCGCGATCAGCTCGCCCGAGCGCGTGCCGCGCACGGACTTGGTCGCGTCGAGGTCGACGCGGAACCCCGCGGTGAAGCGCTTCGATGCGCCCGCATGATTGAAGGTGGGATCGGCGAGCTCGGCCCAGCGCCCGAGCGCCTCGCCATGCTGGATCTCCTCGCCGCCCCACGCGCGCGCCACTGTCTGGAATGCGGGATCGTCGTGGAAGACATTGCAGAGGTAATGCGCGTAGTCGCCGCCGTTCTGCTCGACCAGGCTCGCGGCCTTGACGATGCGCAGCACCTCGGGGTCGACCTTGGCACGGTCGAGCCGTTCCCAGGGGATGTCGTCCAGAGTCCAACCACCCATGGCCGTTCGGTTCCCGCTCTCGACAAACCCGGGACGAGCACGGCAGGTTCCCCCACGTGCCGGGTTCAACCGATAATTATAAATGCTGCCAGCGGCTTGGCTAGAGGGGGCTCGGCCCCTAGACCCGCGGCTAGTGAGGCGTGGTCTCCAGTGCCGCGCGCTTCGCCTCGGCGACGGTGCGCCGGGCCTCGGCGGCAGCGAGCTCGATCGCGGCCTGGTCGCGCTCGCTCCCCTGGAGGCGCGGGAGGCGGTCGTTCAGGCTCGCGATCTCGGCCTCGGCGGTCTTGAGGCTCTCGTCGATCTGAGCGCGATCCAAGGAGGACACCGGCATCGCCTCGTCGGCCAGCACCGTGCAGCGCTCCGGCGTCACCTCGGCAAAGCCGCCGGAGACGAAAATCCGCTCGCTCACCCTGTTGCCCTCGTAGACGTCGATCACGCCCGGGCGCACGGTCGAGATGAAGAGCGCGTGGCCCGGCAGCACGCCGAAATTGCCCTCGCCGCCCGGCACCACCACCATCTCCACGTCCTCGGAGAGCAGCAGCTTCTCGGGCGAGACCAGCTCGAAACCGATTCTACCGGCCATCTCTGATCACTCCGATCACGCGGCCTCGGACGCCATCTTGCGGGCCTTCTCCACGGCGTCCTCGATCTTGCCCACCATGTAGAAGGCGCTCTCGGGCAGGTCGTCGTACTCGCCGGCGACGATGCCCTTGAAGCCCTTGATGGTGTCGGCGAGGTCGACGAAGACGCCCGGCGTGCCCGTGAACACCTCGGCCACGTGGAAGGGCTGCGACAGGAAGCGCTGGATCTTGCGCGCGCGAGCGACAGTGAGCTTGTCCTCCTCCGACAGTTCGTCCATGCCCAGGATCGCGATGATGTCCTGCAGGGACTTGTAGGTCTGCAGCACGCGCTGCACGTCGCGCGCGACCTTGTAATGCTCGTCGCCGACCACGCGCGGATCGAGCATGCGCGAGGTCGAGTCGAGCGGATCGACCGCCGGATAAATCCCGAGCTCGGCGATCTGCCGCGAGAGCACGGTGGTGGCGTCGAGGTGCGCGAACGAGGTGGCGGGCGCCGGGTCGGTCAAGTCGTCGGCCGGCACGTAGATCGCCTGCACCGAGGTGATCGAGCCCTTGCGGGTGGTGGTGATGCGCTCCTGGAGTGCCCCCATGTCGGTGGCGAGCGTCGGCTGATAGCCCACCGCCGAGGGAATGCGGCCCAAGAGCGCCGACACCTCGGAGCCCGCCTGGGTGAAGCGGAAGATGTTGTCCACGAAGAACAGCACGTCCTGGCCTTCCTCGTCGCGGAAGTACTCCGCGAGCGTGAGGCCGGTGAGGCCGACTCGGGCGCGGGCGCCCGGCGGTTCGTTCATCTGCCCGTAGACCAGCGCCGCCTTGGAGCCGGGGCCATCCACCTTGATGACGCCCGACTCGATCATCTCGTGATAGAGGTCGTTACCCTCGCGGGTGCGCTCGCCGACGCCGGCGAACACGGAATAGCCGCCGTGCGCCTTCGCGATGTTGTTGATGAGCTCCATGATGATGACGGTCTTGCCGACGCCGGCGCCGCCGAACAGGCCGACCTTGCCGCCCTTGGCATAGGGCGCCAGCAAATCCACGACCTTGATGCCCGTGATCAGGATCTCCGCCTCCGTCGACTGGTCCACGAACTCGGGCGCGGGCTTGTGAATGGGCGAGGTGCGCGTCGCCTTGACGGGCCCGCGCTCGTCGACGGGCTCGCCGACCACGTTGATGATGCGGCCGAGTGTCTCCGGACCCACCGGCACCGCGATGGGGCCGCCGGTGTTCACCACCTCCGCGCCGCGGACGAGGCCGTCCGTCGTATCCATGGCGACCGTGCGGACCGTGTTCTCGCCGAGGTGCTGCGCCACCTCGAGC
>DATEGF010000385.1:0-9212 GCA_035280245.1 Allostellaceae bacterium | reverse complement strand
TGGGCCTGCTGCTGCCGCTCACGGGACCCAACGCGAGTCTCGGCCAGGGCATGCTGGATGCGGCGCAGATCGCGCTCTTCGACATCCAGGGCGGCCGCCTCGCGCTGTTGCCGCGCGACACGCATGGCACTGCCAATGGCGCCGCCGCGGCGGCGCGCGACGTGCTCGACCAGGGCGCGCACCTCCTGATCGGTCCGCTCACGGCACCCGAGGTCGATGCGGTGAAGCCGATCGCGGCCGAGCGCGGCGTCGCCGTGCTGGGGTTCTCGACCCTCGCCAATGTCGCGGGCGACGGCACTTACGTCATGGGCCTCCTGCCCTCCGAGGAGGTGCGCCGCGTGGTGAGCTTCGCGCATCAGAAGGGCGCGCAGCGCTTCGCCGTGCTGGCGCCCGGCAGCGCCTACGGCCAGCTCGTCGTGCAGGCGCTGAGGACAGAGGCCGATGCCGAGCAGGTGAGCGTGGTCGATCCCGTCTTCTTCGATCCGGGCGCGGTCGATCTCGCCCCTTCGGTGCGACAGCTCACGCATTACGACAAGAGCAAACCCGCGGAGGCAGGCTTCGACGCCGTGCTCCTGCCGGAAGGCGGCCAGCAGCTCAAATTGCTGGGGCCGCTGCTGCCGCAATACGGCATCGACCCCACGAAGGTGCATTATCTCGGCACCGGCCTCTGGGACGATCCCTCGCTTGCGAGCGAGTCCGAGCTCGAGGGCGCCTGGTACGCGGCCCCCGACCCCAATGGCCGCGCCGATTTCGAGAAGCGCTTTGCGATGCTCTACGGTCACCCGCCCCCACGGCTCGCAACCCTCGCCTACGACGCGACCGCGCTCGCCGCCGCCCTCTCGCGCGGCCCCGAGGGCGCCGACTTCTCCGCCGACGCGCTCACCAACCCGAACGGCTTCCTCGGCCTCGACGGCATCTTCCGCTTCCGCGCCGACGGCCGCGTCGAGCGCGGCCTTGCCGTCATCGAGATCCACAAGACCGGCAGCACCATCCTGAGCCCGGAGCCGCAGAGCTTCAGCGGGTTCTGAGATTTATCCGAGCAAGCTGGCGAGCACTGCGTTGAGGCGCTGACGCCCGGCAGCGGTCGCGGCGAGACGCGTGCCGTCAAGCTCGAGGAATCCAGCTTCGATCAGCGGCGCAATGCGGTCGGGATCGAGCGCCATCTCGAGGTCGAGGCCAAGACGCTCGCGGAAGCGATTGCGCGGGATGCCTTCGGCGAGGCGGAGGCCCATCATGACGAGTTCGTCGCGTTGCTCGTCGGGCGTGAGCGCGATCGGTGCCTCGCCGCCGTGGCCCGCGCGCTCGACGGCATCGAGCCAGGTCTCGGGGGCGCGGTGTTGGCGGGTGGCGACGCGGCCGCTATCGAGCGTGAGCCGGCCATGAGCGCCGGGGCCGACGCCGATGTAGTCGCCGTAGCGCCAGTAGACGAGGTTGTGGCGGCACCCGGCGCCGGGGCGCGCGTGATTCGAGATCTCGTAGGCGGGGAGGTTCGCGGCCTCGAGACGGGTGAGGGTCGCCTCGTAGAGCGCCGCCTGGGTCTCCTCGTCGGGGAGCACGAAATCGCCGCGCGCGTGGGCGGGCGCGAAGGCGGTGCCGGCCTCGATGGTGAGCTGGTAGACCGAGAGGTGCTCGCCCGCGAGCGTGACCGCGCGGTCGAGCTCGCGCTCCCAGGCCGCGACGGTCTGGCCCGGCCGCGCGTAGATGAGGTCGAAGGAGAAGCGCTCGAAGGTCCGCCGCGCCACATCGAGCGCTGCCAGCGCCTCCGCGACGTCATGCCCGCGGCCCAGGAATTTGAGCGCGGCGTCATCGAGTGCTTGCACGCCGAGCGAGACGCGGTTGATCCCTGCAGTGCGGAAGTCGCGGAAATGCGCGGCCTCGACGGAAGTCGGATTGCCCTCGAGCGTGATCTCGATCCCGGGCTCGAAGGACCAGAGCCGCGCGGCACGATCGATGACCGCGCCCACCGTCTCCGCGGTCATCAGCGAGGGCGTGCCGCCGCCGAAGAAGATCGAGGTGATCGGGCGCTCACGCGTGAGCGCCGCATAGTGCTCGAGGTCCTTGAGCAGCGCCGCCCGCCAGCGCGCCTCGTCGATGCTCGCGCGCACATGGCTGTTGAAGTCGCAGTAGGGGCACTTCGACTTGCAGAAGGGCCAGTGGACGTAGAGGGCGAGCGGTTCGGTCATTGAGCGAAAGATTCACCGCCAAGGCGCCAAGGACGCCAAGTCCTTTGATTCTTGGCGCGCTTGGCGTCTTGGCGGTTCAAGTTCCTCTTTTCTGTTCGAAGCAAGCGGCGACGAGCTTCCGGAAGGCATCGGCGCGGTGGCTGATGCGGTGTTTCTCCTCGGGATCGATCTCGCCGAAGGTGCGGGTGTCGCCCTCTGGCTGGAACATCGGGTCGTAGCCGAAGCCTTTGGTGCCGCGCGGCGGCCAGGTTAGCACCCCGTGAGCCTCGCCGCGGAACACCTCGACGCGGCCGTCGGGCCAGGCGAGCGCGAGCGCCGCCACGAAATGCGCTCGGCGGTCGGATTTGCCGCGGAGCCGATCCTCAACGGTGCGCATGGCGAGCGAAAAATCGCGCGCGGGTCCGGCCCAGCGTGCGGAGTAGATGCCGGGCTCGCCGCCGAGCGCCGGCACGACGAGACCGGAATCGTCGGCAAGCGCGGGGAGGTGGGCCGCAGTCGCGGCGGCGAGCGCCTTCAACGTCGCATTCGCCTCGAATGTGTCGCCGGTCTCCTCGGGCTCGGGCAAGCCCAGCCCGCCCGCGCCCACGACCTCGATCCCGAAGGGACGGAGCAGATCATCGATCTCCCGGAGCTTGCCCTTGTTGTGCGTGGCAATCACCAAACGCTGCTCGCGGAAGCGGCGCCGTTCAGGCAAGGCCGAGCGCCCTCTTCTGGTGCGCCAAGAGCTCGCCGATGCCTTTGCGCGCGAGCGCCAGGAGCCGCAGGAAATCCGGCTCGGCGAAGACGGACTTCTCCGCGGTCGCCTGCACCTCGACGATGGCGCCGGTGCCCGTGAGCACGAAGTTGGCGTCGGCGTCGGCCGCGGAATCCTCCGCGTAGTCGAGATCGAGCACGGGCACGCCCGCCGCGATGCCGCAGGAGACCGCGGCCACCGCATCGGTGAGCGGCGAGGCCGCGAGCGTCGTCTTCGCGACCATATCTTTGAGGGCCAAGCTCAAGGCGACATAGCTCCCGGTGATCGCGGCCGTGCGCGTGCCGCCATCGGCTTGCAGGACGTCGCAGTCGATGCGGATCTGCCGCTCGCCGAGCGCCTTGAGGTTCGTCACCGCGCGGAGCGAGCGGCCGATGAGGCGCTGGATCTCCTGGGTGCGGCCGGTCTGGCGGCCGCGGCTCGCCTCGCGGTCGGTCCGGGTGTGGGTCGAGCGCGGCAGCATGCCGTATTCCGCGGTGATCCAGCCGCTCCCGGTGTTGCGCAGGAACGGCGGCACCTTTTCCTCGACGGAGGCCGTGCAGAGCACGTGCGTGTCACCGAAACGGGCGAGGCAGGAGCCCTCGGCGTATTTCGCGGCGCCGGGCTCGAGCGCGATGCGGCGCATCTCGTCGGGAGCGCGACCGGAGGGACGCGGCATGGGCGGGACCTTCGTCTGCTTGGGCGAGGCGGCGAGACCCTAGAGCATTTTCCGCCGAAGTGGAAACCGGTTCGGCGTAGAAAATGCGACAAAATCAAAAGTGTGCCTGCCCCGTGCCGTAAAGGGAGGGGAGGATCAGGCCCTCCGGTTGACGCTCCGGAGCCCCCTCCCTACATTCCCGGCGCAATGACCCTTTATTCTTGGGCGTTAACGGGAGCCACAGCGCCATGACGCTGCCGGTCCCCAAGCCCTTGGTCAGCGAGCTCAACGAGCGCAGCCGGGAGATTTTCCGGCAGATCGTCGACGCCTACGTCGAGACCGGCGAGCCCGTGGGCTCGCGCACGCTCTCGCGGCGCAGCGGCCTCGACCTCTCGCCCGCCACCATCCGCAATGTCATGGCGGATCTCGAGGAGGTGGGGCTCCTCTATGCACCGCATACCTCGGCGGGCCGGCTCCCGACCGAGGCGGGCCTCCGGCTCTTCGTGAACGGGCTCCTGGAGATCGGCGGCGTCACCGAGGACGAGCGCGAGGCGATCGAAGCCCGCTGCGCCGCCGCCGGCAAGAGCCTCGGCCAGGCCCTCGAGCAGGCGACCGCGGCGCTCTCGGGCCTCTCGCGCTGCGCGGGTCTCGTCGTGGCGCCCAAGACCGAGCGGCCGCTGCGGCATCTCGAATTCGTGGCGCTGTCGCCAGGCCGCGCGCTCGTCGTGCTGGTGACCGAGGATGGCTTGGTCGAGAACCGGATCGTCGAGGTGCCCTTGGGTGTCCCGCCCTCGACGCTGACGCAAGCGAGCAATTACCTGAACGCGCGCCTCGTCGGCCGGAGCCTCGAGGAGGCGAAGGCGCAGCTCGCCCTCGATATCGAGTCCCAGCGGGCGCAGCTCGACGAGCTCACCCGCAAAGTCGTCGAAGCCGGCCTCGCCTCCGTGGGCGGCGGCGAGGGCTCGACGCTGATCGTGCGCGGCCAGGCGAAGCTCCTCGAGGACGTGACCGCGCTCGCCGATCTCGAGCGGCTGCGCGCGCTCTTCGACATGCTGGAGACCAAGGAGACGCTCTTGAAGCTCCTGGACTCCACGCGGGAGGGCCACGGCGTGCAGATCTTCATCGGCGCCGACAACGCGCTCTTCAGCGTCGCCGGCTGCTCGGTGATCGTGGCGCCCTACGCCAACAGCCGCGAGCAGGTGGTGGGGGCGATCGGCGTCATCGGCCCGACCCGCATCAACTACGCGCGGATCATTCCACTGGTCGACTACACCGCCAAGGTGGTGGGTCGGCTCCTCGGCTAACAACACAATTTCGGAAGACCAGACATCGTGATGAGCGACGACAAGAGCAATGGCGCCGGCGACCTGCCGGAGATCGAGGGCTCGGAGGTGCAGACCCCCGTGCCCCTCGACGAGCAGATCAGGCGCGCGGAGGCGGAGACCGCGGACCTCAAGGACCGGCTGCTACGCGCGCTCGCCGAGACCGAGAACGTGCGCCGCCGCGCCGAGCGCGAGCGGACCGACGCCACCAAATATGGCGTGACGCAATTCGCCCGCGACCTCCTCGACGTCGCCGACAATCTCCGCCGCGCGATCGACAGCCTGCCCGAGGCGCAGGCGCGGGATGACGTGACCCGCAACCTGCTGGCGGGCGTCGCCGCCACCGAGCGCGCGCTGCTGGCGGCCTTCGAGCGCCACGGGATCAAGCGCATCGATCCCAAGGGCGAGCGCTTCGACCACAATTTCCATCAGGCGATCTTCGAGGCCGAGAACACCGGCAAGCCCGCGGGTACCGTGGTCGAGGTGCTGCAGCCCGGCTACGTCCTGCACGATCGCCTGCTGCGCCCCGCCATGGTCGGCGTTGCCAAGGGCGAGCCCAAGCCCGACCGCGGCAACGGCAGCCCCGACGACGATGACCGCAAGGACCCGCCACCGCTGCGGGTCGATACGGTGGTGTAGCCCTCACCCTCCCATCGCTCACGCGATGGGTCCCTCCCTCTCCCGCTCGCGCGGGCGAGGGGATTTCAGGCCCCTCGCCCCCTTCAGGGGGAGAGGGTTGCGGAGGCTTAGCGAGCGAAGCGAGCTTAGCCGTAGCTGGGTGAGGGGGACGGTCCGTCCAAACTCTGTGCGTCCGCATCGAGCGCCCTGATCCGCCTCGTCGCGCGAGCATGGTTCTCGACCGCGTAGCAGTAGACGCAGCCTTGGGCGCAGGTGTCGTAGGCGCCGATGTCGCGGCTCTCGGCGCAGAAGCAGCCGGCGCGGTTGCCTTTCTCGCGCGCGTGGATCGTGCGGCCGACGATCTCCGAGAGGCGCTGGGCGTCGATGCAGCGCGCGGGGTTTGCGCTGGCGCTCGTGAGATCGGACTCGGTGCAAAGCGTGAGGCGCATGCCGTGCTCGCTGGCGATCGCCGCGAGCTCGGCGAGCAGTGCTTGTTTCTCCTCGGGTTCCGGGTCGCGCCAGGTGAAGCCGTGACGGCGCGCGGCGGCGGCGAGGTTGCGGGCGCTCTTGCGGTAGAGGTCGGCGACGGAGACCACGACCTCGTCGACCTGGCCGCGGAGCGCCGCCGCGAGCCTCGCGAAGCCTGCGCGATGCGCCTCGGCAGGCGTCAGCGACGAGATCAGGATCGGGTCGTAGCGCCAGACCACGGCACGGCGGCCCCATTGCCGGCGCAGCTCTCGCACTTGGGCGATCGCGGCCTCGGCGTCGAGCACATGGGGCTCGAGGGCCCGCGGATAACCGGTGATCGTGAACTGCATCATGAAGGGCGCGCGGGCCGCGACCGCGCTCAGGTCCGGGAGCAGGGGCTTGATATTCCGGGTCCAGAGGACGAAGCCGTCGACGTCGGCTGGGGCGAGTGAGACCCGGTAGGGGGCGCCGCCATAGGGGTTTTTCACCTCGGCGAAACCCGCCTTGAGCCGACCGAGGAGCCAGGCGGCATGGAAGGCAGGGATATCGGTCCGATAGCTCGCCGAGACGATCATGGATCGCGCTCCCTAACCCCGATCCGGTGGAAAAGCCACCCGGATTCGGCGGTTTCCGCATGACAGCCGGGTTGCAGGGGCTGGACCCCGTCCATATATATGCCCGGGGTTCGTGGGGTCTTTTGGCCGCCACGAACCGCATTTTTCAAGGGGGTTCTGCCGAGCGCCACTCCGGGCTCGGGGGGCCTGCCGACAACAAGAGGTGCTCATGGCTAAAGTCATTGGAATCGATCTCGGCACCACGAACTCGTGCGTCGCCGTGATGGAAGGCAAATCCGCCAAGGTGATCGAGAATGCCGAGGGGGCGCGGACCACGCCCTCGATGGTGGCGTTCACCGAGTCCGGCGAGCGGCTGGTGGGCCAGGCGGCAAAGCGCCAGGGCGTCACCAACCCCGAGAACACCTTCTATGGCGTCAAGCGCCTGATCGGCCGCCGGTTCGAAGACCCGATGGTGAGGAAGGAGATCGATCTCGTCCCGTTCAAGGTGGCGCGCGCCGACAATGGCGACGCCTGGGTCGAGGGCCGCGGCAAGAAATACGCGCCGGCCCAGATCAGCGCCTTCATCCTGCAGAAGATGAAAGAGACCGCCGAGGCCTATCTCGGCGAGACCGTGACCGAGGCGGTGATCACCGTCCCCGCCTACTTCAACGACAGCCAGCGCCAGGCGACCAAGGACGCCGGCAAGATCGCGGGCCTCGACGTGCTCCGCATCATCAACGAGCCGACCGCGGCGGCGCTTGCCTATGGGCTCGAGAAGAAGGGCACCGGCATCATCGCGGTTTACGACCTCGGTGGCGGCACCTTCGACATCTCCGTCCTCGAGATCGGCGACCGCGTCTTCGAGGTGAAGGCGACCAACGGCGACACGTTCCTGGGCGGCGAGGATTTCGACAAGCGCGTCATCGACTATCTCGCGGACGAGTTCAAGAAAGAGCAGGGGATCGACCTGCGCAATGATCGCCTCGCGCTCCAGCGCCTAAAGGAGGCCGCGGAGAAGGCGAAGATCGAGCTCTCGTCGGCGACCCAGACCGAGGTGAACCTGCCCTTCATCACGGCGGACCAGACCGGACCCAAGCACCTCACCATCAAGCTCACGCGCGCGAAGCTCGAGGCGCTGGTCGACGACCTCATCCAGAAGACCATCGAGCCCTGCAAGAACGCGCTCAAGGACGCGGGCCTCAAGGCATCCGAGATCCAGGAGGTGATCCTGGTCGGCGGCATGACCCGCATGCCCAAGGTCATCGAGACCGTGAAGCAGTTCTTCGGCAAGGAGCCGAACCGCAGCGTCAACCCCGACGAGGTCGTGGCCGTGGGTGCCGCGATCCAGGCGGGCGTGCTCAAGGGCGAAGTCAAGGACGTGCTGCTCCTCGACGTGACGCCGCTCTCGCTCGGCATCGAGACGCTGGGCGGGGTGTTTACGCGGCTCATCGACCGCAACACCACGATCCCGACCAAGAAGAGCAACGTCTTCTCCACCGCCGAGGACAACCAGACTGCGGTCACCATCCGCGTCTTCCAGGGCGAGCGCGAGATGGCCTCGGACAACAAGCTGCTGGGTCAGTTCGACCTGGTCGGAATCCCGCCGGCGCCGCGCGGCGTGCCGCAGGTCGAGGTCACCTTCGACATCGACGCCAACGGCATCGTGAGCGTCTCGGCGAAGGACAAGGCGACTGGCCAAGAGAAGCAGATCCGCGTCCAGGCCTCGGGCGGCTTGAGCCAGGCCGACATCGACAAGATGGTCAAGGACGCCGAGGTGCACGCCGAGGAGGACAAGAAGCGGCGTGAGCTGATCGACGCCAAGAACCACGCGGAGTCCGCGATCCACATGGCCGAGAAGGCGATCAAGGACGGCGGCGAGAAAGTGCCGGCGGCCGAGCGCCAGGCCGTCGAGGCCGCGATCGCCGACCTCAAGACCGTGACCTCCGGCGAGGACTTGAACGCCATCAAGGCGAAGACCCAGTCGTTGCTGCAGGCGGCGCAGAAGATCGGCGAGGCCATGTACAAGGCCGAGGGCGCCGGTGCCGCCGGGCCACAGCCGGGTGCCGCGCCCGGAGCCGGCCCGCAGCCGGGTCAAGGCAAGCCCGAGGGCGACGACAAGGTGGTCGATGCCGACTTCGAGGAGGTCGACGAGAAGAAGCGCGGCCAGGGCTGAGGGCGCGCGCGAATGAATGAGCGCCGCCCCGGACGAGGGACAAACCCACGCCGGAGCGGCTCCGTGATCACGCGGGGGGTCGCGCAGCTGGTGTCGGGGATCGGTGTCGATGGCTAAGCAGGATTTCTACGAGCTGCTGGGTGTCGCCAAGGGCTGTGGCTCGGAGGATCTGAAGAAGGCCTACCGCAAGCTCGCCATGCAGTGGCACCCCGACCGCAATCCCGGGGACAAGGCGGCGGAGCAGAAATTCAAGGACCTCAGCGAGGCCTATGACGTCCTGAAGGACGACCAGAAGCGCGCGGCCTACGACCGTTTCGGCCATGCCGCCTTCGAGAACGGCCGCGGCGGCGGGCCCGGCGACTTCGGTTTCGCCGCCGGCTTCGCCGATATCTTCGACGAGATGTTCGGCGACTTCATGGGCGGGCGGCGGGGCCAGCAGAGTGCCACCCGCGGCAACGATCTCCGCTACAACATGGAGATCAGCCTCGAGGAGGCCTTCAAGGGGC
>DATEGF010000384.1:0-6409 GCA_035280245.1 Allostellaceae bacterium | reverse complement strand
GGCCGCGGACGTCGCCAACGCTCGGGTGCTTCTCCGCGAGTGCCCGCAGTCGGCTGCCCAGATAGACGCCGAGGTCGCGCGTGCGCTCGAGGATGCCCTCCTCGTGCAGGACATCGATGCTGGCGAGCGCCGCCGCCGCGCCGAGCGCGTGGCCCGAGAAGCTCTGGCCATGGCCGAAGATGTTGTCGTCGAAGCTGCGCGAGATCTTCGCCGAGAAGATCGTCGCCGCCAGGGGGCAATAGACGCCGAGCGCCTTGCCCATCACGACGATGTCGGGCTCGATGCCGTAATGCTCGAAGGCGAACATGCGGCCAGTGCGTCCCATGCCGGTCATGGTCTCGTCGACGATGAGCAGGAGGTCCCACTTGTCGCAGAGCGTGCGCAGCCCCTGGAGGTAGCCATCGGGCGGCGGGATGATGCCGTTCGATCCTACGACCGTCTCCACCAGCATTGCCGCGACCTTGTTGCTGCCGCCCTCCTGCTCGATGAGGTAGTCGAGATAACGCAGATTGGCCGCGGTCGCTTCCGCGCCCTCGCCAAAGGGCGAGCGATAGGCGTCGGCGTCGGGCGCGAAGACGATACCCGGTGCCGCGAGCGGCTCGAGGAACCAGCGCCGGGGATCGCCGCTCGCCGATGACGCCAGCGCGGTGGCGCCGTGCCAGGACCGATAGCGGGAGATGATCTTGTAGGGGTAGGGGTACTGCTGTGGCGCATCCGTTGGCGTGCGATGCTCCTTCAGCGCGGCCACATACTTGTGCTGCCGCGCGCCCTTGATCGCGGCCTCGACCGCAGCGGCGCCCGATTGCGAGAAGAACACCCGCTTCTCCGCGCTTCCCGGCGTGAGCTCTGCCAGCCGCCGCGCGAGCTTTGCCGTGGGCTCGGTCGCGAAATCATCGGTGACGTAGATCACCCTCTCCATCTGCGCCTGCATGGCCGCGATGACGCGGGGATGCCGGAAGCCCAAATTGATGCACTCGTGCGCGCTTCTGAGATCGAAGATGCGCCGACCATCCTTCGTGTGAATCCAACAGCCGTCCGCGTGGTCGACCGCGATGGGCGCATAGTCGCGTTGCGCCGACCAGCACTGCATCACGTGCCGGGCCTGCAAGGCGGCGAAATCCTCGCTCATGTCGCAATACTCGGCGGCTTCTCGCCCATATCCCAGAAAATCCCGGTCATGATCTGAAAGCCCTCGCGCATAAGAGGCGCCAGCACGTGCTCGTTCGGCGCGTGCTGGGAGCAGCCGGCGTAGGAGTGAGGGACCCAGATGGTGGGCAATCCCAGAATATCCGTGAAGCAGTCGTTGGGGAGGGAGCCGCCGAGGTTGGGGAGCATCGCGGGCTTGGCGCCGGTGGTGCGCGCGATCGATTGGGCGGCCCAGCGAGCGGCGGGGTGACCGGGATCGAGGCGGGTCGCGGCGAAGAAACCCTTGTCCCAGGGCTTAATCGCGACGTTCTGGAAGCCGTGGGCGTCGAGGTGCTTTCGCAGCGCCGGCAGAAATGTGTTGGGGTGAACGTCGACGGTGTAGCGGATCTGGCAGGCCGCGACCGCCTTGGGCGGGATGGCGTTGACGGGGTTCTCGGGATTGCCGGTTCGGAAGGCCAGCACCTCGAAGGTGTTCCAGGCGTAGACCTTCTCCGGCGCGGTGAGGCCAGGCTCGCCCCACCAGGCGTCGATCGCGGGACCGTCCTTGCCCGCCTCGATCTCGCAATCCGCAAGCGCCGCGCGGACGGAATTCGGGATGGCGCGCGGCAGGATGTCCCGGGCCCTGACCCGGCCCTTCTCGTCGATGATCGAGGCGAGGGCATTGGCGAGGATCGCGCCGGGATTCGCGAGGAGCCCGCCCCAATTGCCGGAGTGATGGCCGCCCTCGCGCAGATCGACGACGAGATCGAAGTTCATCGCGCCGCGCGTTCCCATGTATACCGTGGGCCGCTCCGGCGTGAGGCGCGGGCCGTCGGAGCCGATCAGGAGATCGGCGGCGAGCGCCGCTTTCTCCTGCGCGCAAATCTCGCGCAATCCCGGCGAGCCGATCTCCTCACCGGTCTCGATCAGGAATTTGCAATTGAACCCGAGCCGGCCGCGCTCCGCGATCACCTGCTCCATCGCCAGCATATTGATGAGGTGCTGCGACTTGTTGTCGGCGGTGCCGCGGCCGTACCAGCGCTCGCCCTCGACGGTGAGCCGCCAGGGGTCGAGACCCGTGCGCCACTGCGGCTCGAGCCCCCGGATCACGTCGGCGTGTCCATAGGCGAGCACGGTCGGCAGCTTCGAGTCCTCGAGCCGCGTCGCGATCAGAAATGGTCCGCCGGTCGACACGGGATTGGGCACGATCCGCACTGAGAATCCCATGCGCTCGAAGGTCGGGCCGATCTCGCGCTCGAGATAAGCGGCGAGGTGAGGCCGGCTCTCCGCCACCTGGCTCTCGGTCTTGAAGGCGATGCGGCGCGCGAGGTCCGCGAGGAATTTTCCGTCGTCGAAATACTGGGCGGCGCGGGCGATCGCGGCCTCACGGCTCATGGGCGTGCTCCCTCAGGTCAGGCCTCGGAGCCTAGCGTTTCCGCGCTTCAGCGGGTAGGGTTCGCCCATGAACGAGATCGGGCAGGTCGCGGCCACCACCGCGGATGCCGTCACCATCGAGATCGTGAAGGGTGCGCTGCGCGCGGCGCTGGCGGAGACCGAGGCGCTGCTTGCGCGCACGTCGATGTCGGACGTGATCCGTGAGAAGAAGGACTATTTCACCGGTTTCTTCGATCCCGATGGCCGGATCGTCGCGGGGACGCCGATCCCGTTGCTCGCTCACGTCATCGATCCGATCCTCGAGCAATACCCGGCCGAGACCATGCGGCCCGGCGACATCTACTGGTACAACGACTGCTACGGCAGCGGCGGTGGCGTGTCGCATCTGAACGACCAGGTGTTCGCGGCGCCGGTCTTCGCGGAAGGCAAGCTCTCGGGCTTTGCGCAGAGCTGGGCGCACTTCACCGATATCGGCGGCATGCGGCCGGGCTCGATGTCCCCGGACACCACCGACATCTTCCAGGAAGGCATCATGGTGCCGCCGGTGCGGCTCTATCGCGAGGGCGTGCTCAACGAGGAGCTGCTGCGCGTCTTCGCGCGCAACTCGCGCTTTCCGCTCATGCTGAAAGGCGACACGCGGGCGCTGGTGGCGGCGGTGAAGCTGGGCGAGCGGCGCTTCCTCGAGCTCTTCGGGCGCTTCGGCCGCGCGGTCGTGCTCGACGCCTTCGATCGGCTCAACCGCCAGACCGAGGCCGCGGTGCGCCAGCGCCTCACCGCGGTCTTCAAGCCCGGCCGCTACGGCTTCGCCGACGTGCTCGAGACCGATGGCCACGGCAACGGCCCCTACACGATCCGCATCGCGATCGAAGCCGGTGGCAATCACATCGCCTTCGACGCCACCGAGAGCGACGATCAGGCGCCGGGGCCGATCAATTGGCTCGTGCACCCTGCGGTCCCGCGCATGATCTTCGGCATCTATTTCGCGGGCGGAGATCCCTCGCTGATGCTGAACGAGGGCGCGACCCGCGCGATCGATGAGGTGCGGCTCCGACCCGGCAGCATCCTGCAGCCGCTTTCGCCGGCGCCGCTCGGCCAGCGTGGCCTCGCGATGGTGCGGGTCATGAACATGGCCTGCGGGCTCATGAACCTGGCGGAGCCGGGCAGCGCCAATGCCGGCGGCAGCTCCTACGCGATCTGGTACCTGCGTAACGCCAATCCCAGCGCCACGCCGTTCTTCGTCAACGACGGCGTCGCCGTGGGCTATGGCGCGCGGCCCTACGCCGACGGGCCCGACGCCGTCTATTTCGTGGCGCAGGAGAACAATCCCGCGGAGTTCATGGAGCAGCTGCATCCCGCGCGGTTGCTGCGCTACTCGCTGCGCTGTGACAGTGGCGGGCCCGGACGCTGGCGCGGCGGCTGTGGGGTTATCCGCGAGATCGAATGGCTCGGCGAGGATGCGATGCTGGCGAACCGGCTCGATGGCGCCGTGAACCCGCCCTGGGGTGTCGCGGGCGGCAAATCCGCCGGCAAGGGGCGCGCGATCGTCAATCCCGGCCGTGCCGGCGAGCGCGTGCTGGCACCGATCGGCGACGGCACGCCGGTCAAGCGTGGCGACGTGATCCGGATCGAGACCGCCGGCGGCGGTGGCTACGGCCACCCCTTCGATCGTGAGCCCGAGCGCGTGCAGAGCGACGTGCTCGGCGGATTCGTCTCGCTGGAGGCGGCGCGAGAGGAATATGGCGTGGCGCTCTGCGACGGCGGCCGCGCGATCGATCGCACCGAGACCGAGCGGCTGCGCGCCGACCGGTTCCCGACCAAGCTCTTCCATCGCGGCGACTACCGCGACGCCATGGCGTGAGGGCGGGCGAGGGGGAATGCGCATCGCGGTCGTCACGCCCTATTTCCGGGAGAGCGCCGAGGTCCTGCGCCGGTGCCTGAACTCGGTCCGGTCGCAATCCGTGCCGGTGGATCACGTGCTGGTGGCGGACGGGCATCCGCAATATTGGATCGAGGAGCAACCGCGCGTCAGCCACATCGTGCTCAGGAAGGGCGCGGCCGATTTCGGCGACACGCCGCGCTCCGTCGGTTTCGTGGTGGCGATGCGGCGCGAGTACGACATCATCCAGTTCCTCGATGCAGACAATATCCTGTCGAGCGATCACTTCGACGTCGTGCTGCGCCATTTCCATGGATGTAAGCAGGCGGAGTATCCCGACCTCGTGGTCGCGAAGCGCCAGCTCCTCCGGCCGGATGGCTCGCTCCTCAGCGTCAGCGTGAAGGAAGACGACGCGCTCAAGCACGTCGACACCAGCTGCTACGTGTTCTACCGAAGCGCCTTTCATGTCGGCCTCAAGTGGGCCCTGATACCGAGACAACTCGGCTTCATGGATGACCGCGTGTTTTTTGCGCTCATGACGAAGGCGCAGCTGCGCAAGATCGCGGTCAACGAGACGAGGACCGTGGGCTACACCTGCTGGTGGGAGGACGTTTACAAGGAGGCGGGCGAGGAGCCGCCGCCAGGCTGCAAGCACATCGAAGATCATCGCGCTGCCGCGCTCAGGTGGTGGCGCACGCTCGATACGCACAGCAAGACCATCATCGAGGTTCGGCTTGGCTTGCCCATCGTCCTTCCGCCGGCGCCGGGCGAGGCGGCTGCCGATGAATAACCCCGCGGTCTCCGTTCGATGCTAGCGACCGCCTGACTCCGCATGGCCATGGGATCCTCCCGCGCCGCGATTGCGATCGACATCGGCGGCACGTTCACCGACGTAACTTTGCTCGACCGCGAGAGCGGCGCGCTCTGGAACGCGAAGACGCCCTCGACGCCCGCTGATCCCTCCGAGGGGTTCATGGCGGGGATCTCCGAGGCGATGGCGTCGGTGAAGGTTCCGGCAGAAGCCTTCGCGCACGTGTTCCACGGCACCACGGTCGCGACGAACCTCATCCTCGAGGGCAAAGGCGCCAAGGCGGCGCTGCTGACCACTGAGGGCTTCAAGCACGTGCTGGAGATCGGCCGGCATGACATCCCCCGCAAGGCCAATCTCTATACCTGGGTCAAACCGCGTCGGCCCGTGCCACCCGAGCGCATCTACGAGGTCGGGGGTCGCCTCGATCCCGCGGGCGCGGAGATCGCACCGCTCGATGGGGCTGCGGTGCGTCATGCCGCGCGCGCCATCAAAGCGGACGGCGTCACGGCGATCGCGATCTGTTTCCTGCACGCCTATGCCGATGGCCGCCACGAGCGCCGCGCCCGAGAGATCCTGCGCGAGGAGAATCCGGAAGCGATGGTATCGATCTCGTCGGAGGTCCTTCCGGTGTTCCGCGAATTCGAGCGGAGCATGGCGACGATCCTCAATGTCTACGTCATGCCGGCGGTCTCGACCTACGTCGGGCGTCTCGAGCAGCGCCTGTCGGAGCGGCGCATCCGGGCGCCGCTGCTGCTGATGAAATCCGACGGCGGGGTCGCCGGTGCCGACACGATGCGCCGTGCGCCCGTGCAGAGCGCGCTCTCGGGCCCCGCGGCAGGTGTCATGGGCGCGGTCTTCGCGGGCGAGCTCGCGGGCTTCGAGGACCTGATCACCATCGATATCGGCGGCACGTCCGCCGACATCTGCCTCGTCAAAGATGGTGCGCCGCGCATGACCGTGGAGGGGCGGGTGGGCGAGTGGCCGCTCAGCCTGCCGATGATCGACATCAACACCATCGGCGCCGGCGGTGGCTCGATCGCGCGTGTAAGCCAATCGGGCGCGCTCACCGTCGGTCCCGAGAGCGCCGGCGCGGTGCCGGGTCCGGTCTGCTACCTCCGCGGCGGCATCGAGCCTACCGTCACCGACGCGAACCTCGTGCTGGGCCGGTTGACGCCGAGCCTGCTCGGCGGCCGGCTGCGCCT